>JALZEK010000117.1 GCA_030862065.1 Actinomycetota bacterium
GGCCAAAAGGCCCGCCCTTCCTTTAACCGGAACGAAGTCGCCTACGGCAGCGAGAACTCCTGGGTCTGCGGGTTGAGACGGCGCAGCCGGATCGCGCCGCTTGTCCTCCTATCCGACAGGCGGAAGACGTTCAGACCCTCCGTGATCGAGCTCTCGTATATGAAGTTGTTGTACCAGTAAGACGACCACGCTCCACCCAGGTCCGGGGGAGTGATGGGCGGAGGATCGGACCAGCCGATCGTCACCGGGTTCGCCGGATCGGTGAACCCCGTCGCCCAGGTGCCGGCCTGGTAGTTGCCGCTGATCGCGACGTAGCGGCCACTGCGAAGCGGAACCACGTTGTAGTTGTGGATCGTGCAGTTCTCACCTGCGCCGTCCTGGGGTCGGGGCAAGACCCAGGTGCCGAGCTTGGCCCCCGTAGTGGCGTCGTAGAAGAACATGCTCTTGTCGATGTCCGGGTCGGTCGACTGGCACTCCGGCTCGGCCCCGCCACCCGGCTCCCATCCGGCCACCAATACCTCGCCGTCCCAGGTAAACGCGGCCGAGTGCCAGCGTCCGTTCGTGCCGGCCTCGCCGACTCCCGGCTCGAAAATGGTGAACAGGAGTTCGGGGTCGGTCGCGCTTCCGCCGGGTGTGTCGTTGGCGCCGATGTCCCAGACGTTGATCGTGTCGGCGCTTGCGCAGGCCGCCTTGTTGACGTCGCCCAAGATGACTCCCGCGTCGTGGCAGCCGGTGCGAACGTCTGTCGTGGGTCCGGCCAATGGTTCTCTCCTGAGAAGCGTCGCGTTCTCCGGATTCGCGACCGGAACGGAGATGATGTCCATGAAGTCTCCGACCGGATCATCGTTGGCCCGGGTGCCGTCGACGCAGCCGGAGCTGGATGAGTTGTTGCTGTAGACGATTAGGTTGCCGCTCGTAACCCCCGCAACCGACAGGGTGTGCGACCCGCACGGCAGCACCACGTCGGTGAGAAGGTCCGGGTTCGTCGGGTTGCTTATGTCAAAGACGTGAACGCCCTCGAAGCCGGCCGGAACGACTTCCCCGTCGCACGTCCGATCGGTCGTCTTCTTCGAGTTCCACGCCCTAACCAGGATG
Organism: Actinomycetota bacterium; assembly: GCA_030862065.1. GTDB lineage: Bacteria > Actinomycetota > CADDZG01 > CADDZG01 > WHSQ01 > JALZEK01. Next base: position 1,096 of record JALZEK010000117.1, read on the forward strand.
TCTCTGAAGACGACGAGGTCACCTTGATCGCCGTTGCACTCGGGGTGCGAGATCTCGACCGGATTGTCCGGGTCGGAGATGTCGATGACCCGGAACCCGTTGTAGTTCCCGTTGAACGCCAGATTGCCTTGGAAGGCAATGTCGGAGTTGATGTGTCGCACGCCGTCGGGCTCACCGAAGAATGTCGCGGGATGCGGGCTGTGCCCCTTGGCGTGCATGTTTCTCGTGTGCGGTCGCGTGGCGTGGTCGGCCCACGCGGGAACGGATGCTGCAAGTAAGGTCAAAGCCGCCCCAACAAGCGCGACGCGTCGGAAATTGAAACTCAATTTCGTACCCCCTTGACTCGACTGCGGGTCCGATTCTGTGGGCGACGCCTGAGGGGGCCGCGCGTGGAGAGCGCCGGTCGAGTCGCCACGCCGAAACGGCGTCCTCCGGTCGCGCCCGTCAACTGCCGCCACATTGCCGGCCAGCCTACAGTCGTTGGCGAAAATTGCCAGCCCGGCGCGGTCGGCCGGGGCGATGATTGCGCTGTTGCGACCCAAATGGCGATTCGGCCAGCGGGCAAGAGAAATCCCACTTCAGAATGCTGTAGACAGAGGGAGTCGATTGTGTCGCTGTGACCACACACTCGTCCTCAACAAGTAGGCGCGTTCCGGCCTCGATCAGTAGAGATCCGGCACTAGTCTCTAGATATGGCGATGACCGAGATCACCGGCGAGCTCGAGGACCTCTCGGCCCCCGTTCTGATCGTGTCCTTCGAAGACTGGGTCGATGCCGGTCAGGCCGGTTCCACGGCAGCCCGCCACATCGCTCAGGGCGGCGACGTCGTCGCGACCTTCGACTCCGACTCGATCTACGACTACCGCAGCCACCGACCCGTGCTCGACATAGTGGACGGGACACCAAAGGTCTTCACGTGGCCCCGGATGTCTCTGACTCGCCGGAGGGTGTCCGACAGGGACCTGCTCGTTCTGACCGGACCGGAGCCGGACTACCGGTGGAAGGAGTTCGCGGACGAAGTGCTCAAGATCGCGATGAGATCTGGCGTGATCGAGCACGTCAGTCTGGGGGCAATCCCCTCCGCGGTTCCACACACAACCGCCACCCCCGTGATGATGACCGCGTCGACGAAAGAACTGATGCGAGGAGCCGCCGGCGTCGAGGGTTTGTTGCGAGTTCCCGCGGCGGCCCTGAGTTTGGTCGAGTGGACGCTCGCCGAAAACGGAATCCCCGCCGTCGGGTTCTGGGCCCAGGTCCCTCACTACGCGACGCCATACGCAGCCGGAGCCATCTCGCTGATCCGCCGCCTCGAGGATCATCTCAGCGTGATGATCGGCGCCGGATCGCTTGAGGAGGAGGTCGCGGCGCAAACGAAGGCGTTGGACAAAGTCTTCGCCGACAATGAGGAGGCGAGGGAGTACCTCGAGCGACTCGAGGGCCTTATGGGAGAGGAACAAGTTCCTACGACGGAGAACATCGCGGCAGAGGTGGAGCGATTCCTTAGGAACCAGCGTCGGGGAGACGAAGGTCCTAGTCCATTTAGTCCTTGAGACAGATTCCCCTGTGACATCGAGCAGCCAAAACCTGCTTTCTGTTTGATGGATCGCAAGGGTCGTCCCTGGAGGAAAAGGCGTCGCCCATGGAAGAGATTGTGCAGACCAGCGCGCGACGACGCCGATGTCTAGAGAGGTTCAACAGAGCAAGCCACATACTGGAATACGTAGAACTACGTATGTGATTCGGCCCTTTTGCGATGTTTTACTAAGACTCTATTTTCGAGCAGATCTAGAACCTGATGGAGGCCCATTGAGTAAGCGCTTTTGCCTGAGCATCCTCGGAATGCTTCTGGTCCTACCGGGGGCAGCGGCATCTGCTCGACCGGATAACAGTCAGGGTTACGTCGTCGTTTTTGAGGAAGGCGTGGGGAATCCTCAAGGTGTGGCCACCCACCACGCGCGGGCTTTTGGTGCCAAAGTTGACCTCGTCTACGACTCGGCCGTGAAGGGATACGCCGCCGAGCTCTCGGCCGGGCAGCTGAGTTCCGTCAGAAGTGATCCCAGAGTTGCTGTTGTTTCGCCCGATCGAAAGGTGACCGCCTCCGATATCGCATCCGGCGAGACCCTTCCCACCGGACTGAACCGGATCGACGCGGAGTTGGGGAGCGCGTTTCGAACGGGAGGTACCAATACGACTCCATCTACGCCGGTCGCCATCCTCGACACGGGATCCGGCCCCCATCCGGATCTAAATGTTGTCGGCGGCATCGACTGCACCGGAGCCGGCAGCTACTCGGACGCGAACGGCCACGGGACGCACGTCGCGGGGACCGTCGCGGCCGGCAACAGCGGATCGGGAGTCGTGGGGATGGCTCCGGGTGCTCCCATCTACTCCGTCCGCGTCCTGAACGCCCAGGGAGCAGGGTATTGGTCGTGGATCATCTGCGGGATCGACTGGGTGACCGATACCACCAATCACGAGTTCATCCCGGTCGCCAATATGAGCCTCAGTGGCTCCGGTTCCGATGGAGCTTGTTCTACGAGCGCGTTGCATCTTGCCATCTGCAACTCGACTGCCGCGGGGACGACGTACGTCGCCGCCGCCGGCAACAGCGGGACCAACTTCTCTCGTTCCGTGCCCGCTGCATATAACGAGGTGCTGACCGTTACCGCGGTTGCCGACTTCAACGGAGCTCCCGGCGGGAAGGCGGCACCAACGTGTAGGTCGGATGTAGACGACACCGCAGCCGACTTCAGCAACTACACGACGGTCGGAAGCTCCGACGTAAGTCACACGATCGCGGCCCCCGGGGTGTGCATACAGTCGAGCTGGCTGAACGGCGGATACACGTCGATTTCCGGGACCTCCATGGCGTCGCCTCACGTGGCCGGCGCGCTCGCTCTATGCGTTGCTAACGGGGCCTGTGCGGGAGCCGCCACGCCGTCGCAGGTGATAAGCAAGCTCCGGAACGATGCTGCGGCTCAGCCCGCGAGCTATGGATTCAAAGACGACCCCCGATCTCCGAGGGCGAAGCGCTACTACGGTTATCTCGCGCACGCGGGCGGTTATTGATAACAGCCCGGACCTCGTAGTTCTTGGCCGTCCACCGGCCGAGTGAAGCGCGCCTTATAGGGACGCCTTCCTCATAAACCTTCTTTAGAGGCCGATGCCTCCGGGCTCTCCTGATCGAAGCCGTGAACGTCATAAAGTATGTAAGGAGCAATGTCGAGCGCGGGACTGCCGGGGGGCGCAATGCGGATTTACGGAGCTCTTGGATCGCTTCTCAGCGTTGTCGTGGCTGCGGCCGCGACAACAGCATCGTTCGCCATCTCCGTATACATCTGCATGGGAAGGCCTGCGGAAATCGTCGGGTCTAGAGACGATGATCGTCTGAGGGGGACCCCTCGCAGTGATGTCATCGTGGGTCTCGGCGGCAACGACCGTATCGACGGGAGGGGCGGCGGTGATCTCGTCTGTTCGGGCCCGGGAGCGGACCGGGTTCAGGGTGGGTTTGGCGCAGATGTGATCCTGGGAGGCGGGGGGGCCGACAAGATAGACGGAGGTCCTGGGGACGACAACCTCGAAGGCCAGCAACGGCGAGATGTGTTACGGGGCGGCAACGGACGAACCGATACCGACACGCTCGTCGGCGGAAACGATCGGGACCGCCTCGTGGGCGGAGACGGTCGCGCCGATCGCGATTACCTCTTTGGCGGACGCTCGGACGACTTCTTGGACGGAGGCGACGGATCCAAAAGTCGTGACCGTCTGTTCGGCGGACCCGGAGACGACTTTATGTCGGGAGGGCAGGGCGGAGCCGATGTGGTGTCGTTTTTGTTCTCCAATAACCCCGTAAGGGCCTTCCTCAGCGGCGCGCATCAAGCAACGGGTGAGGGCATTGACACCCTTGCGACCATTGACGGCCTCGAAGGATCAGATTTCGCGGACTATCTGTTAGGAACCCACGCTCCCAATGAAATCGATGGGCGAGGTGGGGACGATTGGATTTTCGGCTTGCGCCGGTCGGACCGAATCGATGGGGGTCCGGGCGACGATGCCTTGGAGGGGGGTCGAGGTCGTGACGTTGTGTCGTTCGAATCCGCCCCGCAAGGAGTTGCGGTACTTCTTTCGGCGGGCCACGCCACCGGTAACGGTGATGACAGGGTCTTTTCGTTTGTTTCCGTCGTCGGCTCTCACTACGGCGACACGTTGTGGGGTAGCGATGACGACAATGCAATCCGTGGCTCGTTCGGCGCCAATGAGCTCTTTGGATTTTCGGGAGACGACTACCTCGAGTTCGGGGACGACGGGGACGCGGGTCCGGGGAACGATGAGTGCGTTTGGGCTTTTGAGGTGAGCAACTGTGAGCGCTCCTGGCACTTTGACCCCCCCGGTCTTCCTTCAATCAGTCATCCCCAACAGGGGGCTCGGCTGGGGCCGCAGGACGTTCAGAGAATAAGAGGAGTCGTCGAAGGGGGACTTGGTCGACCCAGCAAACGAATCCTTGCCGCCCTCCGGCTGCTTACTCCCCAGGGGTGCCGGTGGTGGAGTGACAAGACCGACTCACTGATCAGATCCTCCTGCGGCCGGCCGGTATGGAACGACGTGGGCGGCGGGCAGACCTGGTCCCTACCCATTAGGCAAGATCTGCCCGCAGGCGTGTACGAGGCGCGGACCACGTGGGCGCGATATGAGGGCATCGGTTGCCATGGGGCATTTGGTCCGATGTGCCTAAGCTTCACAATTGAATAGTCGCCCCGAACGAACCAAGAGCGTCTCGTCAAGGATTGCTTAGATTGCGTAGGCCTTCCCCATTGCGGCGCCGCCCGGCGGCCCCTATGTTCAACATTCACACTTCTTAACTGAGGGGGATTGATGAACCTTAGGACGCGCCGATTGCTTCCTTTGCTGTTGTGTCTCGTGATTCTGGCGGCGGGCTGTGCGGGCGACGGTGGCAACAACGAGGAAAACGGGGACGACGCTCAGACTGGCCCCGTCTTCGGATCCGCGGATCTCGAGCAGATGGTCCTGGCGGAGACGGACGCTCCGGAGGGCCTCGTGTTCGATGAGCACGCCTCCGGCCCGATCACCGTCTACAGCTTTCTCCCGGATGACGACCGCCGTCAGGTGGCCATGGACAACGGCTTCGAACTTGCGGTCACGAGTGAATACAACGCCCCTCCGCCTGCGGATCCCGCAGCGCCGCCGGAGCCGGTGAGTGATCTCAATACGACGCGGCTAATTTCCGACGCCGCGGTGTTCTCGGGTGCGGAGGGCGCGTCCGCGGTTTTCTCCTATCTGCAGGACCACGGAAACCCCGAGGCGGTCGAGCGAACGAGCGAGCCTGTCGAGGGTCTGGGGGACGAGGCCTACAGCGCTCTTGCGATCTTCCAGGATCCCGGGCGGCCCAAGCTCTTCAGCTACTCGTATCAGTGGAGGATCGGCAACACCGTTGGTCTTCTCGTCGTCCAGAGCCCGAAAGAGGCAGACAGGGGCGGACCTGCCGAGGCCGACATGCTCGCGCTGGCCAAGGACATCGTCGCCCAGGCCCCCGAGCAGCCGAGCGGCGAGGAGATTCCCATTCCTCCGGAGGGCACCCCGGGCGAGGTCCTGTTCGAGGATGATTTCGAGAACGAGGACTCGGGCTGGGAGCTCAAGTCCCCGAGCGACCCTCCGGGTTCGGAGTCCGCGTACGTCAACGGACAATTCAGGCTCACCGTCGACAAGGCGGGTGGTGGTCGGTTCAACGACACAGGAGGGATCGCCAAGGAGTTCGCGGACTTCACCGACACGTCAATCGAGGTGGACGCCGAGAACGCCGGGGGACAGGAAGAGGCCGGTTGGGGATTGATGTGTCGGGAACAGGGCGGAAAGACTTTCTACGCGTTCATCGTCTCGGGGGCGGGACGAGCGTACATCGTCAAGAACACCGCGCCCGATCAGCCGTTCTCATTTCTCGCGACCCTTAGCCCGAGCGAGGACCTGGCCTCTGCGTTTGAGGGCCCTCACCAACTGCGTGCCGATTGCGTTGGGGACGACATCGTTCGTCTGAGTCTCTACGTCAACGGTGAGTTGGTGGCCGAGGCCTTCGATGACGATCCCTTCCCGAGGGGCGCGGCGGGGCTATGGAGCGAGAGTCCTCCCGAGGTTGGTGCGGAGATCCTCTATGACAACTTCGTCGTGAAAGAGGCTGCTCCGGCCGAGTAGGATAAGTTACGGATCAGCTCGATGTAGGGACGAATCCGCGATTGAGATTGCTGTTCGTCCCTACATCGAGCAATGAATGCCTTGGCCTAGGCAGGCTCATACTCCTCAAGTAAGAATTCGACTCGGTCGTACAAGCACTACAAGTTGTGCCTGATCCGCCCGCTATTCGGCACGGCGTCGCCCGGTGGCGGTTTGCATATGACATCGGGTGGACAGTCGAAGGTCCCACTTGCAATGACGCGATACGCATAACGGTCCAGGTGCGCATCGCTAATCAGCTTCTTCGTCAATTCGAATCGGATCGTGCGGTTGTCCACGCGGTAGACGTTGGCGAACCCCCGGAGTCGCCTCTGCCCGTAGAAGTTACCTCTGAAGCTCCCGTCGGGATTGATGTGGATGACGAGCTGACGATCGTAGGAGCGATCCCCATCCGGCAAAAAGATACGTGCGTTGATCGACCGAAACTCCTCGTTCGTCCAGGCCTCCTGCATCCTCACATCGTGGCGAAGCAGCTTTCCGTGGTGACTGTGGGTCACCTGAGCAATGTCGAGATCGGTCGCCGAATCGTTCCCGTCGTCGTTGGTAGAGCGCGTGTCGGCAAGCGCGAACCCCCCCAGCAGGGATAGGACGAGACCGAGAATGAGTGTGCATCGCACCCCCAAATCTGGTTTCTTCGGCGCCGGTCGCGGCTCCTTGTCTTCCTTACCCATCCTTCTCCTCATTTGAGACTCGGATGAGCAAGTATGCCCTGGAACCAGCACTACTCATGCTAGTCGGAGAGCGCCTCAAGGAAATGGGACGTGGCTTCTCGGCCCGCCTTCTGTTGACGAGCGAGATTCCGGCGCGCGTCCTCGATAAGTAGATCGGGCGTCGTTCCCCAAACGTCGGCAAGTTCGTCGGGGTCGGTCTCGTCGGCCCACGCCACGATCTCGCTCATCGTGACCTCGAAATGGAATTGCACGCCGTAAGCCCGCCCCGCTCGAAATGACTGGTTGGGAACTTCGGCCCCCGTGTGCAAGAGCTCGGCCCCCGTCGGCAGCTCGAAGGCGTCTTCGTGCCACTGGAACACCGGAACGTCTTCGGTGAACCCCGACAGCACCGGATCCTTCTCACCGGCGGCCGTGGGGAAGACGTGCCCGAAGCCGATCTCTCTGACCGGCGAAGGGTTGACCTCGGCCCCCAGGGCCCGGGCGAGCATCTGGGCACCGAGACAGACCCCGAGCACCGGGAGACCGTGGTCCATGGTGGCCCGCACGAGATCGCGGGCCTTGCTCAGAAAACGGTGGCGATCGAGCGCGTCGACGTTCATCTCCCCCCCGAGGACGATGAGCGCCGATAGGTCCCTCGGCTCGGGCCACACCTCAGACGACCACGCGTCGCAGTAGAGATAGGAGAGGTCGCGTTCGCGCAGAACGTCCTCGATGATCCCCAGCGGGGCCGACGGCTGGTTGCGAACGCAGACGACGGGTAGCACTCCGGCAATCTAGCCTCCCGTCCCGGCGATTGCTCCTGTTGCTCGCCCTGTCTCCTTTAATTACGCTTGGCCCACAGAGGATGGCGGGCAACTCGGGACAAGGGGGTTTCGTATGGGCGATGCACGTCCGCCTGAGCGGCGGGACCGGGTCGCAGGTGTCGAGTACGAGCACGTCGGTGCGCAGTACCTCGAGGAACGAAGGCTGAGCCGGGCCGCAGGTGTTGCCCTGATCTGGGGTCTCGGGGTTGGTTACGTCATCTCGGGCGAGTACTTCGGTTGGAACTTTGGTCTCGCCGCGGGTGGTTTCGGCGGTCTCCTGGTGGCGACCGTGCTCATCGCCATCATGTACGCGGCGATGATCTTCGCCATTGCCGAGATGGCGACCGCGCTGCCCGTCAGCGGAGGGCCGTACGCGTTTGCTCGGCGGGCCCTCGGGCCATGGGGCGGCTACATCACCGGGTTGGCCGTTACCTTCGAGTACGTGATCGCCCCGGCCGTCATCGCCGTGGGGATCGGTGGATACATCCTCGGGCTGCCGTGGTGGGCGGAGGAGGCGGCCGACATACCCTTCTGGGTGCCGTACTTGATCGCCGCGGTGTTCTACGCCGTATTCATCGGCATCAACCTGCTCGGCGCGCAGGAATCGCTGAGGACGCTGTTCGTGATAACCGGGATATCCGTGGTCGTGTTGATCGTGTGGGGGCTGGCGATGCTTCCTCACATCGACTGGTCGAACCTCAACGACGTCGCGGTCGACAGCGAGAGAGCGGGATCATCGAGGTTCTTACCGTTGGGGTTCCTCGGCATCTGGGCGGCCATGCCGGCGGCGGCGTGGTTCTATCTCGCCATCGAAGGCGTGCCTCTCGCATCCGAGGAGGTGCGCGATCCGGCGCGCGACATGCCCAAGGGCATGATTCTTGCGATGTTCTCGCTGATCGCGTTCAGCGCGATCTCCTTGTTCATCGGCCCGGCGGTTGCAGGATCCGAGGCCCTCGGAGCATCGGGCAACCCCCTCCCGGAGGCGGCCGAGGCGGCGGTGGGCGAGAACTGGTTGTTCTACGTGATCACGATCATCGGATTAACGGGGCTGGTGGCGAGCTTCTTCTCGATCATTTTTGCCTACTCGCGTCAGATCTTCGCGTTATCGCGCGCCGGCTACTTCCCGAGGGGTTTGTCGTCGGTCAACCCGCGCCGGGTGCCGGCAGGCGCGCTGATCATTCCCGGCGTGATCGGCTGGGTGGTGATCGTGCTCGTGGACGTGATCAATCGTATGTCGGCGCGGGAGCCGGGCCAGAGTCTCACCGACGCCGCACCAGAGGTGCTCACCGGCGATCTCCTTCTCCAGATCGCGGTGTTCTCGGCCCTGATCTCGTACGTGGCGATGATGCTGTCGTACATCGTGCTCCGGGTAAAGGAACCGGACCTTCACCGGCCCTACCGAACGCCGGGAGGCACGGTGACCGCGGCGATCGCTCTGGTGCTGGCCCTGATCGCGATGGGCTCGGCGTTCGTCTACGGAACCAAGCCTGCGATAACGATCTCGGCGACGATTCTGTTCTTCGTACTCGGTTTGGCCTATTTCGGTTTCATCACGCGCCACAAGCTCGTGGCCGAGGCTCCGGAGGAGGAGTTCGCCATCATCGAGAAGGCTGAGGCGGAACTGGAGGCCACCCCGTAGAACCCTGTCTACCTGAAGCGAAGCGACCATCCCGGGCCGAGGAAGCATCGTTTCCCCGGCCCCCGGACAACCTGATCAGGAGGTGGCGCAAGTGCCGGCCACGCTGGACATAAAGCAACTCGAGACGATGGTCAAAGACGGGGACATCGACACGGTCCTCGTCGTGTTCCCCGATCTGCAGGGTCGGTTCATGGGCAAGCGGGTGATGGGGGAGTTCTTTCTCGAAGACATCCTCGGCGAGGAGGGAATGCACGCGTGCAACTACCTGCTGACCGTCGACGTCGACATGGAACCCCTGCCCGGCTATCGCTTCGCCACCTGGGAGAAGGGCTACGGCGACTTCCAGTGCGTACCCGACCTCAACACCCTGCGCGTGATCCCCTGGCTCGAGAAGACCGCGCTGGTGATCTGCGACGTGCTAACCGAGGAGGGGGAGATCGTCGAGGTCGCTCCACGCCAGATCCTCAAACGTCAGCTCGAGCGGGCGCGCGACAAGGGCTACACGATCAAGTGCGGATCCGAGCTCGAGTTCTTCTTGTTCAAGGACTCCTACGAGGAGGCCGCGGCCAAAGGCTTCGCGGACCTTACTCCGCACGCGTCCTACATCGAGGATTACCACATCCTGCAGACGACCAAGGATGAGTACCTGATTCGCCAGATGCGAAACGGGATGCACGGAGCGGGAGTGGACGTTGAGTTCTCAAAAGGAGAGTGGGGGCGCGGCCAGCACGAGATCAACCTGGTTTACGCGGACGCACTGGAGATGGCCGACCGTCACACGATCTACAAGAACGGAGTGAAGGAGATAGCGGCCCTCAACGGTCGCGCCGTGACGTTCATGGCAAAGCACTCGATGGATGAGGCAGGATCGTCTTTCCATCTCCACTCGAGCATCTGGAACGAGGACGGAACGGAGTCGCTGATGTGGAGCGACGACGATTCACATCACCTGTCCGAGACCGCCCGCCATTACCTTGGCGGGCTAATAGCGACGGGACGCGAGATGGCATGGATGTTCGCTCCCTATGTCAACTCCTTCAAGCGCTATCAGCCGGAGTCGTGGGCCCCCACGGCGCTCGTGTGGGGGCACGACAACCGCACATGCGGTTTCCGGATGGTCGGACACAAGAAGGGCTTCCGCGTCGAATCGCGCATACCCGGCGCCGATGCCAATCCCTATCTCGCGTTCGCCGCCAGTGTCGCCGCCGGTCTGTACGGCATCGAGAACCGGATCGAGCCTCCGGATATCTACGACGGGAACGCCTACGAGGCAACCGACGTCGCGAGGGTTCCCTGGAACCTCGTGGAGGCGATCGAGGAGCTCGAGGCGAGCGAGGTCGCAAAGAAGTCGTTCGGCGACGAGGTCCACTTCCACCTCGTGAACACCGCCAAGCAGGAGTGGAAGCGGTTCAACATGGCGATCACCGACTGGGAGCTGCAGCGCAACTTCGAGCGGATTTGAGGCCCGTTCCCGCCGCGACATGAGGCCACTTATCGGTATCACCTGCTATGTCGAGCGGGCGCGGTGGGGACCGTGGGATCAGCCCGCGGCCGTGTTGCAGTTGACCTATGTGAGGGCGGTCGACAAGGCCGGAGGGAGACCCATCGTGTTGCCCCCGGTTGACGACGGCGCGAGCGAAACCCTCGACGCGCTAGACGGGCTGGTGGCGGCGGGAGGCGCGGACGTCGATCCCGCGATCTACGGGGAGCAGCGCCGCCCCGAAACGGTCGGGATTCGCCCCGACCGAGATCGGGGCGAGCGGGCTCTTCTCGAGCAAGCACTGGCCCGAAACATGCCCGTGCTCGCGATCTGCAGGGGCATGCAGCTTCTAAACGTGGTGCGCGGAGGGAAGTTGATCCAGCACCTGCCCGGCCCGGGACCGGACGGGACTCACCACGAGGCCCCCGGTGTCTTTGCTCGACACGACGTCGAGATCGCGCCCGACAGCAAACTCTCCGCGATCCTCGGAAGCCGCGGAAGCGTGAGCTCCCACCACCACCAGGCTCCGGGAAGGCTCGGCGCGGGACTGGATAAGGTGGCGTGGGCGCCGGACGGCACGATCGAGGGGATCGAAGACGCCTCCATGAACTTCGTCGTCGGCGTGTTGTGGCATCCCGAGGAGTCCGAGGACGGAGTGCTGTTCCGGGCCCTGGTCGAGCACGCGAACGAGTCCCGGGAGGCGACATGAACCGGATCGTCAACCCCGCCACCGAAGAGGTCATCGCGGAGATGGACGCGGCCGGCGTCGATGAGGTCGAGGCGGCAGTGGGAGCCGCGGCCGAGGCATTTCCCGAGTGGAGGGCGGTCTCTGGGCGCGACCGGGCTCGCCTGTTGCGAAAAGTCGCCGATCTCATCGAGGAACACGCCGAGGAGCTGGCGCTGCTCGAGACGCGCAACGTGGGTAAGCCGATCAGTGACTCGCGCGGCGAGGTCGAGATGGTCGCCGACGTCTTCAACTTCTACGCCGGGGCCGTCGACAAGCACCACGGTGAGACGATCCCGGTCACCGGCGGCGAGAACCTGACGTTTCGGGAACCGCTTGGTGTCGTCGGGCTGATCACACCGTGGAACTTCCCACTTAACATCGCCAGCTGGAAGCTCGGTCCCGCCCTGGCGTGCGGCAACACCGTCGTCCTCAAGCCGGCCGAGATCACTCCGCTGACGAGCCTGCGACTTGCCGAGCTGATCGTCGAGGCGGGCGTCCCCGAGGGAGTCGTCAACGTCGTGGTGGGACCCGGCCGGGTGGTCGGCCAGGCTCTGGTCGAGCACCCCAGGGTCTCCAAGGTCGGCTTCACCGGGTCGACCGAGGTGGGACGATCGGTAATGCAGGGTGCGGCCGGAACGATCAAGCGCGTCACGCTTGAACTCGGAGGCAAATCGGCAAACGTGGTTTTCGCCGACGCCGATCTCGATCGGGCTGCGGCGACTGCGCCCTACGCCGTGTTCGGCAACGCAGGCCAGGACTGCTGTGCTCGCAGCCGGATCCTGATCGAACGCTCGGTGTTCGATCGCTTCACCGATCTGCTAATCGACGCGACGAAGAAGATGAGGATCGGTCCGCCCGAGGATCCCGACACTGAAATGGGACCGCTGATCTCATCGGAGCAGCGCGACAAGGTGGCCTCCTACGTTGACGAATCGGTGTGCTTCAGGGGAGAGGCTCCCGACGGCAAGGGCTTCTGGTTCCCACCGACTCTCCTCGGTCCGATCTCCAACGACACCCGCCAGGCGCGCGAGGAAATCTTCGGGCCGGTGGCGTGCCTGATCCCATTCGTGGACGAGGACGATGCGATCCGGATCGCCAACGACACCCCCTACGGTTTGTCGGGATCGATCTGGACGCGCGACGTGAGCCGCGCCCTGCGGGTGTCGCGCGGGATCGAGACCGGGGTCCTGTCGGTCAACTCGAACACCTCGGTGCGCGTTTCCGCTCCGTTTGGGGGCATGAAGCAGTCGGGGTTCGGGCGCGAGCTCGGGATGCAGGCGCTCGATGGCTACTCCGAGGTCAAAAGCGTGTTCATTTCAACGGAGTAGGAGCGATGGGAAGGCTCGACGGCAAGGTTTGCGTGATAACCGGGTCGGGTGGAGGCATCGGGCGAGAGGCCGCGCTGCTGTTCTCCGAGGAGGGGGCGCGGGTCTGCGTGGCCGACGTCAACGCCGAGGCGGGAGAGAAGACTGCGGCAGACTGCGCTGACGCGTTCTTCTTCAAGGTCGACGTTACAGATTCAGACAGCGTTGCGAACATGTACGCGGCCACGGCCGAGCACTACGGGGGCATCGACGTCCTGTACAACAATGCGGGCATCATGCCCGAGGACGACTCCTCGGTCCTCGACACGGAGGTCGATGCGTGGCAGCGAGTCCAGGACGTCAACCTCAAGGGCGTTTTCTTGTGCTGCAAGCAGGGGATCCCCTACCTGCTCGACCGAGGCGGTGGGTCGGTGATCAACGTTGCCTCGTTCGTGGCGATCGTCGGCGCGGCGACGTCGCAGATCTCCTACACCGCGTCCAAGGGGGGCGTGCTGGCAATGACGCGCGAACTCGCCGTCGAGTTCGCCCGGCGGAACGTTCGTATTAACGCTCTCTGCCCCGGGCCGGTCGAGACACCGCTCCTGATGCGCCTGTTCGAAGAGACGCCCGGCGCCCTTGAGCGGCGCCTCGTCCACATCCCGATGGGAAGACTGGCGCGAGCCCGCGAGATCGCCACCGGAGCAATGTTTCTCGCCAGCGACGAGGCCTCGTACGTGACCGGCTCTACCTTCCTCGTCGATGGAGGCCTCACGGCCGCCTACGTCACCCCTGAATAAACCGAGTGGGTGAATGCTCGGCCCGGGTTAGAACCCTCCACGAGGTAGGAAGGAACTTCGGCCCAGGCCGGCTAGCAGGGTTCGTAGGGGAAATAATCGACAGAGTTGCCGGACAGGGTCACCTTTATCGAGCGCCCGTTGTTGCGCTCGCGTGATTCGAGGAGCCTGTGCGAGGGATCGACCTTCACGCGCAGGCAGTAGTCGCCGTCGGGCACGCCGGTGATGTCGATCGACTGTCCCTCGAGCCTCCATGTATAGCGGTCGACCCACCCAACCGAGATGCCGCTGATGTCGTCTCGCCCGCAGCCCAGCGGGGATCCGAAATAGAACGATGACTTTGGGGATCCGGGGAGGTTCGGCCGGCGCACGGCCGAGTCGGTCACGCAGTGGCTGATCTTGTCGCCGGCCGGCGCAACTGCCTCACCCACCGCGCCGCCGGGGCCGAGCTCGAGCAGGACGTAACGCGCGAAGTCGCCAAAGTGCCAGTGGTTGTGCTCTACGTGGAGATGCGAGCACCCCGACGGCTCCTCTAGGGAGCGGATCGAAGTATCGACGGTTCTTCTGAACCTGCCGTTGCCGTCGACGTCCTGGTAGATGCGCTGATAGCCGGCGCGGTCGTCGCCGGGGTCTCCGTTGCCGTCGCAGTCCTCGGCGCGGGGCTCGAGCTCGAGGGGCCCTGCTCCCCGGTTGAGCGCCTCGGTCGTAAACCGGAGATGGCGCGCTTCCCCGGCGTCCGGCGGACAGTCGTTCTCATCGACATTCCCGTCGTCGTTACAAATCCTGAGGTCCATAGGGCGGCGCTGCGCCAAGTCCGGGAGAAGGTCGGCCGTCTCCCCGGGGGCCGCGATCGGAGCCGCGGCCGCCCACACCAAACCAAGGGCGGCGCAGGCCAATCCAAAGCAGGACAGGAGTCGTCGGGTCATGGGGGTTCACGATAGGAGCGAGCGAACCGAATGACCAGGGGGTTCCGCCCTTCCCCGCCCTATGCTCACGGTCCGCTGGAAACCGATCGGTGGCGCGGCCGGTCGGGCGCGCCGCTATTCGTAGAAGCCCGCGTTAAGGGACCGTCCTGGCTCAGGCCGTCTCGAAGATGGGCGTCTCGAAAAGCCGAATGTCGGGCGCCCCCCCTGCCTCCACCTGATCGGCCGTCTGCTGGCGCACCTGGCTGACCTTTTCCTCGCTCGCCCGCATGTTCTCTTCGGTTTCCCACAGGCTGATCCCGATGGCCTCGCCCTTGTCCCGGTCGACCAGCAGGAGCTGTCCTCTGAAGCCCTCGCATCCCTGTAGGACCGGCAGAACTTGTTCTCTAACCGAGCGGATCCCCTCGTCGAGCTTGTCCGGTGAACCTGTGATCGTGACGTGACGTGCGTGCACGGCAACCTCCTATTCGGCCTGCGGGTCGGTCCCAGTGAACCTCACGCGTCGAACAGAGGTCAAGGTGACGTGCTCTCTCCGGTTGGGCGCGAGCCAAGTACATGTATTGGGCCGGCGACCACTCGGACGCAGCGCTACAACTTTCGAAGTTGTTCGTCGATGGGGCGGTCGCCGTCCGTGACCTCGAAAGTCTTGCCCACGGTCGCCGGCTCACGCAACGAGGCGGCGATGACCGCGGCGATGTCGTCCCGGGGCACCGAGCCCCTTCCGACCCTCTCGCCGATAAGAACCCGCCCATCGCCGGGCTCGTCGGTGAGACGCGTCGGGCGCAGAATCGTGTAGTCGAGGCCGCTCCTCAGGAGTTCCTCGTCGGCGCGTCCCTTGGCCCGGCGATAGACGGCAAAGGTGTCCTCACCCTCGGCCCCCGAGTCCGCACCGACCGAACTAATCATCAAGTAGCGGCGGATCCCGTTGGCCTTGGCGGCCTCGATGAGCTTTACCGCGCCGCCGTAATCCATGGTCTCCTTGCGGGCAGGTCCGCTCCCGGGACCCGCTCCGGCGGCGAAAACGACCGCGTCTACCGATCCGAGCGCCTGCGCGAGCTCCTCCAAACCGGTCGATTCGAGATCGCAAAGCACCGGTTCTCCGCCGGCGGCCCGAACGTCGTCGTACTGCTCGGCCCGGCGGATGATTGAGTCGACGACATCTCCTTGCCCACGCAACAGAGGGGTTAGGCGCAGCGCGATCTTGCCGTGCCCTCCCGCAATGACTACTCTCATTTCGACTCCTTAGCATGTCTCGGCATCAATGTCGTGAGCGGCATTACTTTCATTGCCCTGGCATATCAGCCGGTCAGTCTGGGGCCGGCGGTTCTGGTCTCCGTCCATTCGGTGGCGTCGCTGCGTCCGGTTAGGGAATCCGCAATTGCTCTCGGGTTCACGGAGTTTGTCGCTGCCGGCCTATGCGCTCGCGGCCACCATCGGGGGGATTTTTGGCAATCAAGAGGCGGGACGTCATGTGATGTCTCGCCTCTTACCCCAACAAGGCAATCAAGGCGCTAGCCAGGACTTGGTGGTTGCTTGAGTTAGCGGAAACCAGGGCTTCACAGTGGGCGTAACGGGGTAATGTCGCAAGAGTCTCGCCCGATCGCGAGGCCCGACGCCGCCCGACACAGAAAGAGGGGCCATTGGGCCGGATCCATCTTTCCGAGGTCACGAAGCACTACGGAGAAGGTCCGCCCGCCGTCGACAAGCTCACGCTCGACATCCACGATGGCGAGTTCATGGTGCTCGTCGGGCCCTCGGGTTGCGGGAAGTCGACGGCCCTTCGTCTCGTGGCCGGGCTCGAAGAGCTCACCCACGGCGAGATCAAGATCGGCGACCGTGTCGTGAACAACGTCGCCCCCAAGGATCGGGACATCGCCATGGTTTTCCAGAACTACGCCCTCTATCCGCACATGAGTGTGCGCGACAACATGGCCTTTGCCCTGAAGCTGTCCAAGACCGACAAGGCCGAACGCGACAAGCGTGTGGAGGAGGCCGCTCGCATCCTGGGGCTAACCGAGTTCCTCGACCGCAAACCGAGGGCGTTGTCCGGCGGACAGCGTCAGCGGGTCGCGATGGGTCGTGCGATCGTGCGTCAACCGGCCGCCTTTTTGATGGACGAGCCACTCTCCAACCTCGACGCAAAGCTGCGAGTCCAGATGCGGGCGGAGATCGCCCGGATCCAGGACGACCTCCAGGTGACGACTATCTACGTGACCCACGATCAGGTCGAAGCCATGACGATGGGGGACCGGGTCGCCGTTATCAAGAAGGGCGAGCTGCAGCAGGTGGGCTCGCCCAAAGAACTGTTCTCCTTTCCGGAGAACCTTTTCGTTGCCGGGTTCATCGGAAGTCCCTCGATGAACTTCGTCACGTCGACGTTGCAGAGATCCGACGATTCGGTTGAAGTCGAAATCGGGGACCAGAAGCTCAAGGTGAGCAACAAGGTCCTCGACGGACGTGGGAATCTGAAGAGGTACGAGGGCAAAGAAGTCATCGTCGGGATCCGTCCCCAGGATTTCCAGGATGCCGCCCTCGTCGGATCGGACGAGAGCCCGACGCTGAAGGCTCGCATCGATCTCGTCGAGGCGCTCGGAACCGAAACCCTCGTTCACTTCGAGGTGGACTCGCCTCCGGTCACCACCGAGGACATGAAGGAGCTCGTGGCCGATATCGGCGGCGAGGAGGTCGAGAAACTCGAACAAAAGGCCAAGGAAGGAAAGAACGAGTTTGTCGCACAGCTCGACCCCAAGACACAGATTTCGGCAGGGGACGAGGTCGAGCTGATGGTGGACACGACCCAGCTTCATTTCTTTGATCCGGAGACCAGCCTGAGTATCAAGAGCGAGTAAACGGCAGAACCGGCGAAAGGGGGCAATGTTATGAGCACACGTCGGTGGTGGTTGATCTTGATGGCGGCGCTGCTCGTCGGGACGGCCTGCGCGGGCGGCGATGTCGGAGACGACGAGGAGGCCGAGGAGGAAGGGGACGGCGGAAGTATCGAGGTCGCCGCCGTCTGGACCGGTGTTGAGCAGAAGAACTTCGAGGCCGTTCTCGATGCTTTCTCGGAAGAATCGGGAGTCGATACGTCCTACACGTCGACAGGCGACGACGTCGCGACGTTTCTAGGCACCAAGATCGAGGGGGGAAGCCCGCCCGACGTCGCGGTGATTCCGCAGCCGGGCCTCGTCCGGGACTTCGCCGAGAAGGGCGATCTCCACCCCCTCGGCGACGAGGCGATTGCGAACGTAGAGGAGAACTACGAGCCGATCTGGAAGGACCTCGGCACCTTCGACGGCGAGGTTTCCGCGGTGTACTTCAAGGCCGCCAACAAATCGACGTGGTGGTACAACACCGCGGTCTTTGAGCAGGCGGGCGTGGAGCCGCCCGAGACCTGGGACGAGATGCTGCAGACGGCAAAAACCGTCAATGCGTCGGGCGTGGCCTGGCTGTCGATTGGAGGGGGTGACGCGTGGCCGTTGACCGACCTGTTCGAGAACATCTACGTGCAGACCGCGGGTCCGGAGAAATACGACCAGCTCGCCGAGCACGAGATTCCGTGGACGGATGAGAGCGTCATCGAGGCGCTTGAGACCATGGCCGAGCTCCTCGGCGAGGAAGCCAACCTGGCCGGGGGGATCGACGGAATCCTCAAGACCGATTTCACGACCTCGGTCACCCAGACTTTCACCGACCCGCCCGAGGCGGCGACCGTATTCGAGGGAGACTTCACCGCTGGAGTCATCACAGGTGAGACGGGGGCCCAGCCCGGCGACTACGACTTCTTCTTGTTCCCTCAGGTCGGGGGAGGCGAACCCGCGATGGTCGGAGGTGCCGACGCCGCGGTCGCTTTGACGGACGACCCCGACGCTCAGGCCCTGCTCGCGTTCCTCGCCACTCCCGAGGCAAGCGAGATCTGGGCCGAGGCCGGAGGATTCACCTCGCCCAACAAGAACGTGGACCTCTCCGTGTACCCGGACGAACTGACGCAGCGGTCCGCGGAAGCGCTGGTGGGAGCGGAGACCTTCCGTTTCGACCTGTCGGACCTCCAGCCCGCGGAGTTCGGCGCCACACCCGGGCGCGGGATGTGGCTTCGGATGCAGGAGTTCGTGAAGAACCCGGACGATCCGGAGGCGGCGGCCAAGGCCATGGAGCAGGACGCCTCCAAGGCGTTCAAGTAGGAGGAGGCGGGGTGAGTGGGCGCGTCCGCCACTGAAGCTCGCACGCGCCTTGACCTCGAGAAGCTAAAGGCAAAGCGCCCCCCGGGCGGGGGCCGGAAGTGGCTGGCGCCGGCCTTCATGGCGCCCGCGCTGGTTCTGCTCGGGGCGCTCGTCGTCTACCCCACGATCGACACGGTCGCGCAGAGCTTCCAGGCGGACGACACCCGGGCCTTCGTCGGTATCGATAACTACAAGGAGATCTTCGAGACCGATCGCATTCTGACCGCGATCAAAAACAACGTGATCTGGGTCGCGACCGCGCCGGCAATCATCACCGGACTGGGGCTTCTGTTCGCGCTTTTGACCGAGCGGGTGCGCTATGCAACCGCAGTCAAGATCGTCGTGTTCATGCCCATGGCGATCTCGTTTCTAGCAACCGGAGTGCTGTGGCGACTCATGTATCAGGAGACGCCGACTCCGGGGACCCTGAACGCGGCGATCGGGAAAGTGACCGATACCGTGTCGCCACCCGGCCCCTATCCGGCAGCCGACGTTCTTCCCGACTCTCCCTGGGTCAAGCGAGACGGCGCGATCGTCACCAAGGACACCGTGGGAGCGGGAGATGCAACGAAGATCGGTCTGGTCGGGCTCACTGATGCGGACCTTCCCGAGGAGGCGGTTCAAGCAGAGGAGGTAAGTGCTCCCGACGGCGGCGTGGCCGTGACGGTGTGGAGGGACTTCAAGCCGGGGGGAGGCAAACCCGGCGTGATCGAACAGGGAGAGCTGAGCTTGCCTGGAGCGACGGTCGCGCTGGTCGACTCCAACGGAGCAACGGTGGCGAGCGATACGACCCAACCGAACGGGACCGTGACGTTTTCCGACGTCGGCGGGGGAGAGTTTCGAGCCGAGATCGCCCCGAGCACATTCGATCCCGGATTCACGGGGATCAACTGGCTCTCATCCGGACTGGTGACGCCGGCCATCATTGGAGCTTTCTGTTGGATGTGGGCCGGGTTCTCGGTGGTCGTTATCGGTGCCGGATTGTCTGCTCTGCCGCGCGACGTACTCGAGGCGGCGCGGGTCGATGGAGCAAACGAGTGGCAGGTCTTCCGAAACGTGACGCTCCCGCTGCTGGCCCCGGTGCTCGGCGTGGTCTTCGTCACTCTGATCATCAACGTCTTAAAGATCTTCGACATTGTCTTCGTGACCGCGCCCGGGAGCTTCCAGGACGATGCCAACGTCATCGCGCTCGAGATGTGGAGGACGTCCTTCACGGCCCAGCGTTACGGCGTGGGGAGCGCAGTGGCGGTTCTCTTATTCATTCTCGTGATCCCGGTGATGGTTCTCAACATCCGCCGGTTCAGGAGGTAGGGCTAGTGGGTACCGCCGAGGTCGCCGTCCAGAGACGTCCAGCGACGATATCGGCGCGGATCTCACGCCTCGTGGCGCGGGGGCCGGTTCACATCATCCTGGTGTTTCTGGGTCTGTTCTGGCTGACACCGATCTTCGGCCTGCTCGTCAGCAGCTTTCGGTCGGCGGCCGACAACTCCGAGTCCGGGTGGTGGACGGTGTTCGGCGATCCCGGTCAGCTAACCATCGAGCCCTACAAACAAATCGTCCAGGACGAGTCCTTTGTCGAGTCGATATTGAATACGTTTTTCATCACTGTTCCGTCGGCGGTGCTCGGCGTACTGATCGCGGCGCTTGCCGCCTATGCCTTTGCCTGGATCGACTTCAGGGGCCGCGAGCCGCTGTTCTTGGTGGTGGTGGCGCTGCTCGTCGTTCCCTTACAGATGGGCTTGATCCCCGTCGCGAGGATTTTTGGCAGCATTGGGATCTTCGGGACGATCTGGGGAGCGATCTTCTACCACGTCGCGTTCGGTCTGCCCTTCGCCATCTTCCTTTTGCGCAACTTCTTCATCGGCATCCCCGACGAGTTGTTGCAAGCGGCGCGCATAGACGGAGCTTCGGAATGGCAAATCTTCAGCCGCATCGTCCTCCCGCTGGGCATGCCGGCGATCGCGTCGTTGCTGATCTTTCAGTTCCTGTGGGTGTGGAACGACCTCCTCGTCGCTCTGGTGTTCACGTCGGGAGGATCGACCCCGGTGACGCTGTTCATCCGCGAACAACTACGTCAGTTCGGAACAAACCTCGACATCATTGCCCCCGGCGCGTTCCTGTCGATGGTGATCCCTCTGATCGTGTTCTTTGCGTTTCAGCGCTACTTCGTCCAGGGGCTACTCGCGGGGTCGGTTAAATAGGGCCGGCAAGCCTTCGTCTATAGCCCGAGGTCGGGAAGTGTGTCCAGGATGTCCTCTACCGGCCCGGATTCGGTGCAACCGGGGTCTGGCGCCGGGGTTCCGTCGGAACTCTTGTATTTCCAGGGGCAGGACAGGCTGGAGTGGCTTGCCACGAGGGTGTAGTCGCTGGGATTGGAGGTGATCGTCAGGGCCACCCCCGACGTCTGCCTGAACCCCTGCGCCTCGAGATCGGAGACGTTGTCGGCGGTCGAGTAGTCGCCGAGGTTCTCGGTCCCGTGGGACTCCATCGCCGTCGCCGCGTTCTTAAGCGTCGTTCGGGCCTGCGACTCCCATCCCTTTTGCTTCTGACGCAAAAAGAAGGGAACGGCGATTGCGGCCAGAACGGCGACGATCAAAAGGGTCACCAGAAGCTCGACGAGAGTGAAGCCGTCCTCGCTCCCGCCTTGCGGCTTTCGAAAAGACCGGAACATCTTGCCCAGCACCCCCTCAGGTGCTCTCCAAGCCCGGTCCCCTGAACCTGCTCGCGCTATGAATGCTGATGGTTGTATCGGGCCATACGGGGAAATTCTTCACCCGTTTGGGGTAGGTAATTCTACGTAGCGACCACCACCCGGCCTTGCGGCTAAGGCAAGAACCTCCTACCTTATCGAGGGTCTGAGTAGGAAAGGCTGCGGGAGAAAAGGGGGGTTCGCTATGTGTCTTCCAGGCACGGTCGAAACCGTCAGGGCACGCGCCGACGAGGAGGCCCTGCCCAAAATCTCGAGACGCGCGGCGCTTGGTCTCGCCGCCGGAGCGGCGGCGGTCACCGCCCTGCCCGCACCGGTCGCGAGGGCCCGGCGGATTCCCGACAAGCGGGCGGTGGATCTCACCCACACGTTCACTGAAGGGTTTCCGGTGTACGCGTTCGACCCGCCCTCGCGTCGGACGCTGGTTACGGTCGAGGACGACGGGTTCTACTCGCAGGAGTGGACGTTCGGCGAGCACTCCGGCACCCACATCGACGCGCCCGGTCACTTCATCGCCGGGGGCAGGCTATCTCCCGAGCTGACCCCTCGCGAGCTGATTGCTCCCGCGGTGGTGATCGATATCTCGAATCGTGCCGCGAGCAATCCCGACGCGGTCGTGACCCAACGCGATCTCGTCTCGTTCGAACGCCGCCATGGTCGCATCCCCCGCAACGCGCTCGTTTTCATGTATTCGGGATGGGAGACGAGAGTCGGAGACCCGATCGCGTTCAAGAACCCCGATGCGTCGGGGACCTTTCACTTCCCGGGATTTGGGATCGACGCGGCAAACTGGTTGCTCACCCACCGCGACATCGCCGGTATCGGCGTCGACACCCTGAGCCTCGACAACGGTCCCTCGCAGACATTTGATGTCCATCTGGCCATCCTGGGGGCCGACCGGTACGGGATCGAGAACCTCGCCAACCTCAGCCGGATTCCGCCACGGGGCGCGACGGCATTCGTCGGATTGATCCCCTGGGAGGAGGGGTCGGGCGGGCCAGCCCGCGTTCTGGCGCTGTCGTAGGGGCCCGTGGACACCGGCGGGGGCCGAGCGCGACCATAGGCATCTGTAATCGGGCATTCCGGATTCATAACTAGAGGGGGACGTGAATGAAACGCATCCGTTCTGTCGCCGCGACCGCTTTGATCGTTTGTGCACTCGCGGTCGCAACGGTCGCACAAGTTCAGGTCGCGACCGCCGCACCCGGGAAACAACCAACCGCCACCGGAACAGGTGGAGCCATAGCGACGGCGGATCTGGAAGCGTCGCGGGCGGGATTGAAGGTATTGCGCGACGGCGGAAACGCGGTCGATGCGGCGGTTGCGGCCGCGGCCGTCCTCGGAGTCACCGAGCCCTTCTCTTGCGGCATCGGAGGGGGCGGTTTCATGGTCATCTACCGGGCGAGGGACGGGAAGGTTACGACCGTCGATCACCGTGAGAAGGCTCCGAGGGCTATGAGCCCCACATCCTTTTTCGAGGGTGGGTCGCCGCTGCCGTTCACCGCGGCTCGGTTCAGCGGACTGTCCGCCGGCGTGCCCGGAACCGTTGAGGGGTGGGCGAAAGCCCTCGATCGATACGGAACGATGTCGCTGGGTCGCGCGTTGCGGCCGGCAATCGAGGTCGCCCGGGAGGGGTTCGAAGTCGACCAGGTCTTCTTCGATCAGACCCAGGCGAACGTCGATTTCTTTAACGACATCGTCTCCTCAGAGTCGCTTTTCCTGGATTCCGACGGGACCCCGCACGACGTCGGCTCGACTTTCGCCAACCCCGATCTGGCGAGGGCCTACCGGCGCATTGCCCGACTGGGAACAAAGGGCTTTTACCGCGGAGCCATTGCCGACGAGATGGTCACCGCCGTGCAGACGCCTCCGCTCGACTCCGACGCCAACCACACGTGGCGTCCTGGGGTGATGACCATGCGCGATCTGCGCGCCTACACCGCTCCGGAGCGCGCCCCAACACGGGTCGGCTACCGGGGGGTCGACGTTTTCGGAATGGGCCCTCCCTCGAGCGGCGGGTCAACTGTGGGCGAGGCCCTGAACATCCTCGAGGGCTTTGACCTCGCGGGTCTGCCCCGCGAGCTCGCTCTCCATTACTACCTCGAGGCGTCGCGCTTCTCGTTTGCGGATCGCGGTGCTTACCTCGCGGACCCGGACTTCTTCGACGTTCCTCTCGAGGGTCTTCTGTCCGAGAGCTTCGCCGCCGAGAGACGCAGCCTGATAACGGAGGAGGCGGCGACCAGCCCGGTGCCTCCCGGCGATCCCTACCCACACCAAAGTGGCTCGGGGTCGGGCGGCCAGGCCTCCGCAACTGTGACCAGGGCAGGCACCACGACGCATCTGACGGTCTCCGATCGGTGGGGGAACGTTGTCTCTTACACCTTCACCATCGAGTCGACCGGTGGCAACGGGATCGTCGTTCCGGGGTGGGGGTTCCTGCTGAACAACGAGCTCACCGACTTCAACTTCGACTCGACCACTCACCCCAATCGAGTCGAGGGCGGAAAGCGGCCGCGCAGCTCGATGAGTCCGACCATCGTCCTGGATGAGGGGGAGCCGGTGCTGGCCCTGGGATCTCCCGGGGGGTCGATGATCATCACGACGGTGCTGCAGATGCTCGTCAATCATTTCGACTTCGGGATGAGCCTGCCCGACGCTCTGGCCGCGGCGCGGCTCAGCCAACGCAACACTCCGACCACAGTGGTCGAGCCGGCTTTCTTGGGAACGGCCGAGGCAGAGGACCTCGAAGACCGAGGCCATGTCTTTGTTCCGACACCGGAGATCGGTGCGGCCACCGGAATCGCCTTTTTGCCGGGTGGGTTGGTTCAGGCGGCCGCAGAGCCGGTGCGCAGAGGCGGCGGGAGCGCGTTCGTGGAGAACCCCGCGGGTCCATAGAGGCGAGGCGCGTCTCGGCTTTCGAGGTAGCCGCTGAGATGGGACGGGGCACCCGGGCACCGGATCGATCGCTTGCGCTACGCCAGTACGGTCGAATCGCCGGCGTCTACGATCTTCTCGCCCGCCCCGGAATGGGGCTTCGCCGCAGGCTCGTCGAAGAGGTTGATCTTTCCCCCGGCCAGACGGTGCTCGACGTCGCATGTGGAACCGGGATCAACTTCCCTTTGATTCAAGAACGCATTGGACCAACGGGTCGGATCATCGGCGTCGATCTCAGTCCCGACATGCTCGCCCGGGCCCGACAACGTGTACAGGACCAGGGCTGGAGCAACGTGAGGCTGATCGAAGCTTCGATTGAGGAGGCAGACATTCCTAAAGAGATCGACGCGGCACTGTTCTCGCTGACTCACGACGTCATGCGGATGGAGCCGGCCCTCGAACACGTGTGGGCCCATCTCAAAACCGGAGGTCGAGTCGGAGTTCTGGGAGCAAAGTGGGCCCCCCGCTGGGCGTTTCCCATAAACGTGGCGCTGTGGTTGGTGTCGAGGGCCTACGTGACGACTTTCGAGGGCTACGACCGGCCCTGGAGCCATCTCGAAGGCATCGCCGGCCCTCTGCGAGTCAGGTCGTTGATGCTTGGCGGCCTCTACATCGCATCTGTAACCAAGAACTAAGCGGACCCGCCCCCTCCGAAAATCCGCCCTCGAACGCAAAAAACCGGCCGCCGGGGCCGGTTTTCATGGTCGATTTTTAGCGCTCCAGGCGCTGCCGAGGCCCGAATACGCACTTTTGCGTATGTTCAGATGGGGCTATTTGGAAGAAACTCCCAGATAGGAACTGGTAGGAACTCCCAGGATACTCAACAGCCACACCATCGGCAGTCCGGGCGAGTTCCTTTAGCAAGGCGGCGATTTTTTCGGACCGTTTGCACGGGGAGAGGGATCCCCGGCGGGCCGGGGCCGCCAGACGAAAGGAGTGGGGCAAATGTCAGGTGTTGGTCCTTCTGCAGCTTCTGTGGGGGCCGGGGCGCTGTTGCCGTTTACCGGCTTCGCCTATACCGCCTTCGTGGCCGTGGCCGTCGGCTTGATCGTCGCCGGTCTGGTTCTCAGGCGCATCGCCGCGTCGAGGAGCTAGTCGAAATGCGGGGGCAAACGATGAAGCTGAACTCAATCCGCGCGCTGCTGGTCGCCGTCCTGCTGACGATTCTTATCGTCCCTCAGGGCGCGACCGGCGCAAGCGCGCAAACCGCAACCACGCCGAGGACTCTGATTCTTTACGACACCACGAACGCGTGGGGTCATCTCGGCGAGCAGTACGCAACCATGATTACCAACCTGGTAGGCCGCTTCGGGTCGTCGACCGCCAAGCCGGTGGTCGACTACACCGACGACGAGATGAACGCCTACAACGCCGTGATCTACATGGGCTCTACGTGGGACGAGCCGATACCGACTCCCTTCCTCGACGATGTGATCGCGGGGGAGACACCGGTGATGTGGCTGAACCGCAACGTGTGGCAACTGGCCGAGCGGGTCGGGTTTACCGACAAGTACGGCTGGCACTGGGCGAGATTCGACGAGGACGACGTTCGCAGGGTCGAGTACAAGGGCCAGGTTCTGACCCGGGATCCGAGCAATCCACGCGGGATCATGGACTACACGGTCCTGGATTCGTCGAAGATCTCCGTGATCGCACAGGCGGTCCGTCCCGACGGAACGAAGTTCCCGTGGGCTCTGCGGTCGCGCAACCTCACCTACGTGGGAGAGAACCCGTTGTCCTACGTGAACGAGAGCGACCGGTATCTGATATTCGCCGACATGCTGTTCGATCTCCTGGCGCCGACGACGCCCGAGCGTCACAGGGCTCTAGTGAGGCTAGAGGATGTCGGTTGCAACACCGACCCGGCAGATCTCAGAGCGGTCACGGATTCCCTTTACAGCCAGAAGGTTCCGTTCAGCTTCGGGGTGTACCCCGTCTACAAGGACCCTCTCGGCTCTCTCAACGAGGGGCTGCCCGAGACCATCAAGCTGTCGGACAGGGCTTGCAGACCGGTCGTCAGCGCCATCAAGTACATGATCAGTCGTGGCGGGACCATGATTCTTCACGGCTACACCCATCAGTACCTGGCTAGGGCGAACCCTTACAACGGAAGAAGCGGCGACGACTTCGAGTTCTTCACCGCACACGTTGATGAACTCGACTATGTCCGCTATGACGGCCCGGTGCCGGAGGACTCATACGATTGGGCCCTCGGCCGGATGAAGGCCGCGGTCGCCGAGTTCAAGCGGGCAAAGCTGACCGTCCCGACGATCTGGGAGTTCCCGCACTACGCGGCCTCGGCTCCCGATTACAGGGCCATGGCCTCGATGTTCTCAACCGCCTACGAGCGCCGCCTGTACTTCAACGGCGTGCTCTCGGGTGGAACCGTCGATCACCAGAAGATGTTCGGCCAGTTCTTCCCCTACGTGGTCAGAGATGTCTACGGGACCAAGGTCTTGCCTGAGAACATCGGCAACATCGAGACCGAATCGTTCAACCATCACCCGGTCACGCTCGCCGACGAACTGATCGCTCGGGCCCGGCGCAACCTCGTTGTGCGGGACGGTTTCGCATCGTTCTTTTATCACCCACACCTGGGGACCGATCAGCTGCGGCAGACGGTCGCGGGCATCAAAGCACTCGGATATCAGTTCGTGAGTCCGACGAGTTTGTAGTGGTTTCTCTCACCGGCAGCGCCCGCTGTGTCTTGCCCCCGCAGCGGGTGCTGCCGGAGAGAGTTCTGTTAACGATCGTGAGGGGCAACCGCAGTATCGGTCCCATAGCCGCCGAGAAGAAACGGAGATTTGGAAGATGAAGCGCTCCTGTCGTTTGGGTGGATCGTTGGTGCACTGGCGGCTACTGGCGTCGCGTGAGTGGCAAACTCCTCGACGGGCGGTCCGTCTCCCAAGAAGTGGGCGACCGCTCCCACAGTGCGGTCAGATGCGAAGCCGTCGCCGTAAGGGTTCACTGCGTTAGCCATCGCTGCGTAGGAGCTCTCGTTCGTAAGGAGCTCATCCACAGACTCCGCTATGGGGTCCGTCGCCGTGCCGACGAGCCTCACCGTCCCGGCCACCATCGCCTCGGGACGTTCGGTTGTATCTCTCATGACGAGCACCGGCTTGCCGAGGCTGGGCGCCTCTTCCTGAACTCCCCCGCTGTCCGAGAGGATGATGTGGGCGCGATTCATCAGGCGGGCGAAGGGCCCGTAGGACAAAGGCTCGATCAGCAGGACGTTGTCGCACCCGCTCACCTCCGGAACGATCGCCTCTCGAACGACCGGGTTCTTGTGCATGGGAAACACGACGAGGGCGTCGTCGTGCGCCCGGGCGATGCGGGCCACGGCTTTGCCGATCGACCTCATGGGATCGCCCCACGACTCCCGGCGATGAGCGGTCACGAGAACCACCCTGCGGGGATCGTCGTCGAGGCCGTCGAGGGCGGGGTCGCCGTAGTCGATGTTCTTCTCGATGGCCAGCAACAGCGCATCGATGACGGTGTTGCCGGTGACCACTATCCGGCGAGGGTCGACATTCTCCCGTAGCAAATTGCGGCGGTTGTTCTCGGTGGGAGCGAGATGGAGGCTCGTGAGCTGGGTCGCCAGACGCCGGTTGATCTCCTCGGGGAAGGGCGAGTACGGGTTCCCCGTACGCAAACCGGCCTCCATGTGGACGACCGGGACCTGGTGGTAGAAGGCTGCCAGGGCCCCAACAAATGTGGTCGTCGTGTCGCCCTGGACGAGCACGACGTCCGGGACCTCCGACTCGATTACGGGTGCCAGCCCTCCCAGCGCCCGAACGGTCACGTCGGTCAGCGTCTGGCGGGGTTCGATGATGTCGAGGTCGTGGTCGGGGGTTATCGAAAACAAGGCCAGAACCTGGTCGAGCATGCTTCGATGCTGAGCCGTCACCACGACGGTGGGGTGGAATCGGGGGGAGGCCTGGAGCGCCATCACCGCGGGGGCGACCTTAATCGCCTCCGGTCGCGTGCCGAAGATGACCATGACGCGTCTAATTGATGAGGAGTTCCGTGTGGCCGGCATTGTGACCATCGTTGTTCTCTTTTCGATCTCCTACACGGTTGCCATATTCCTGATGTCGAGGCGGAAGAGGCCGGAATCGCTTCCACCGCCCGACAATCTCTTCTTCGTCTTCGTGGTGCCCTGCCTTAATGAAGAGGTCGTGATCGAGGGGACCCTGGACTCGCTTTGCGCCCTACCGGGCGACAACTACGCCGTGCTGGTCGTCGACGACGGATCGGATGACCGAACCGGCGAGATAGTCGAGGCCTACGACTCGGCCAAGGTCTGGCTGCTCCGCCGAGACCTCCCCGAGGCCCGTCAGGGCAAGGGAGCGACCCTCAACCAGGCCTATCGCTACCTGAGGGACTCCGAGCTGGTGGCCCACCTCGATCCCGCCGACGTCGTGATCGGGATCTTCGATGCCGACGGTCGAATCGAAAGAAACGCCCTCTTCGAGGTCGCCCGCCAGTTCCGGAACCCTCAGATGGGGGCCGTGCAGGTGGGTGTCCGGATGTACAACGCCTCCGAGAATCTCCTGACCCGTATCCAGGACTTCGAGTTCGTGACCTTCACCGAGGTCTTTCAGCGAGGTCGCCAGAGGATCGGCAGCGTCGGTCTCGGCGGGAACGGGCAGTTCACCCGGCTGGCGGCGCTCACGGACCTGGGGGATGCGCCGTGGACGGACTGTTTGACGGAGGACCTCGATCTCGGCATCCGGATGCTCGTCTCGGGCTGGAACAGCTCCTTCTGCCCGACGTCGAGCGTCGCTCAGCAGGGGGTCACCAGTTTCAGAAGGCTCGTCCGCCAGCGGGCGAGATGGTTCCAGGGCCACATGCAGTGCTGGAAACGCATCCCGATGGTTCTCAAATCAAAGATGTCGGAGCGGGCCGTCTGGGACCTCGTGTACCACATAGCCAGCCCGTCGCTGGTGCTTCTCATGACACTTCCTCTTGTCGCCTTTTCCCTGAGCCTGATCTCGATAACGCTGGAGTCGCCGGGAGGTGCTCTTGGAGTTTTCACGGCACGCGGGGGCCTGCTGGCGGCGGCCTGGTACCTGCTCTCGTTCGGACTCGCCCCCTTCTACGCGTTCGTGTACTGGCTGCGAGATGGCCGCACGTCGTTTTTGAAGTCGCTCGGGATCGGCCACATGTACACGCTGTACGGATATATGTGGTTTGTCGCCGGCTGGATCGCAGTCTTCAGGGTTGTGACCCGTCGCCGGGGCTGGAGCAAGACCGCGAGAACTCCCGAGGCCCAGGCCGCTCGGCCGTAAAGCAAACCTCCCGAAGTGCCGATATTTCAGGCAGAGCCCCTGCTAGGTTTTCGTACCAAATTTCCCTTCTGCGGCTTTTTGGGGCAAAACGGAGGTTTCCTTGCGTCTTCGAGGTTGGAGCAAGAACAGCGCTCTGCTCGTCGCGGTCACTTCCGTGGCCGTCCTCGGCTCGGGAACCGGCGCCCAAGCCGGCTCGGGCGTGACCGACAACTTCGAGTCCCTTCCGGTCTCGACCGGGTGGGCCGATGGAAGCACCCACGGACAGTGGAAGGCGCGCTTCGACGGATACGGTTCGGTCGGAGTTGAGCGAGCCGGATCGAAGGTCCTCTCACTGAAGCCCAAGGCATCGGACACCGCCGGCGAAACGCATGCCGCGCTCGTTACCTCTCGCTCGTCGTTCGGTGACGTCGAGTTCGCGGTCAAGGCGAAGACGGTGCGCCAGCTGCGAGACCCCCGCCCGAACCCGTGGGAGTCGGCCTGGGTGATTTGGCACTACAAGGACAACACTCACTTTTATTACCTCGCCCTCAAGCCGAACGGCTGGGAACTGGGCAAGGCCGATCCGAACTACCAGGGGGCCCAAAGGTTTCTCGCCACCGGATCCTCGATGCAGTTCCCGGTCGGAAAATGGGCGAACGTAAGGGTTCGGCAGGTGGGACGAAAGATCAGCGTTTGGGCGAACGGCGAGCTGCTGACGACCTTTACGGACCGCGAGCGCCCCTACACGAGCGGGAACCTGGGTCTTTACAACGAGGACTCGAAGACTTACTTCGACGACGTCCGCGCAACCAGTCTTTAGTCACCATTCGGAGGACCCGCTCCTCTGCCGAGTTCCTAACCCTGACCGGCTCGGACGGAACGCCGTTCCTCGGCGCCCAGAGCGCCTAGCGCGGGGTTCGGCCGTAGGTCAGAGCCCGGTAGATGAGCAGCAACACGATCGCCACCACCACACCGGCCAAGAGTGCCACTCCCTCGTTGTCGCTGTCTTGAAAGAGAACCTCGTCCCAGAGATAGGTTCCGATGAGCGCACCCGCGACGCCGATGATGGCCGTCGTCAAAAACCCGATCGGGTCCCTCCCCGGCACCAAAAGTCGCGCCAGCAATCCGATGATGATTCCGATCACGATCACCCAGAAGATGTTGACGTCCATAGTCCAAATAGCTCCTAACCGTAGGGTTCGATCGTCTCCGCCTGCTTGCGCGCTTGGCGCTTTTGCCACCATATTCGAATAGCCCGCAACAGCAGCAGCCGAACGAGAAGGCGGATAGAGAACGGGCCGCTCGAATCGATGAGCTGAAATCCACGTCCTCCCCTAACTTACCGGGCGTGGTTGACTGGCCGACATGGCCCGCTTCGGACCTCTGAGGCTCAGCCGGCGAACCGTCATCGTCGGCGGGCTCATGCTCCTCATCGTGGTTGCGATCGGGCTGTGGTGGTTCGAGCCGCAGGCCCTGCTTATCGACGAGCGCGTCGACGAGGCGTTTCCGGGGGCCGAGCAACCGACGCCGGACGAGGACAAAGAAAAGTCCACGGTGGCGCCGGGTGATTTCCGGCCCGACACCCTTCTCGCCGAGGGTTCGTTTCGAGGGCTCAGCCACTCGGTACGGGGCACGGCGCTACTCATCGAGCTCGGCGACGGTTCTCGCTTCGTCAGGTTCGAGGATTTCGAGGTCGAGAACGGTCCCGATCTCAAGGTCTATCTGTCGGCGGCGAGCGCCGACGGTTCATCGGGCTTCACCGACGATTTTGTCGATCTTGGGGATCTCAAGGGAAACGTCGGGGATCAGAACTACAGGCTTCCCACGGGCATCTCTTTGGAGCGCTATCAAAGCGTGGTCGTGTGGTGTCGCCGCTTCTCGGTCGGCTTCGCCGTGGCTCCTCTCGAGGCCTGATTTTCCGACGATCTAGGGTCGGAGCTTTGGGGCGACGAATCGGGTTCCTTCGGCTCCTCCCTGAAACGTAAGAACGCCCGGCTCGCTCGGGGACACGAGAGCCGAGTCCATGGGTCGCGCCGCCCGAATCTCGAGTACCAGCCGGTGCCCGCGATCGAACACGTGATCGGTCGTCAAGAACGGGAGCTTGACGTCGAGCATCTCCGTGGGCAACACCGGCTCGTACTTGTCGTGGCCGCGCCGGTGAGCAAGGTTGAACATCCCGTACGTGATCAGTTCCTTGGTGTTCTTGGTTTCGTCGAAGAGGAATGCCGACACATGGGCGTTTTTGGCCCCCGCAAGTGTTCCCCTCATGCGGAGTGCTGCGGTTCCGGCGATCTCGAGGGGCGCTTTTAGCCTTCTTTCCAGACGGAGGAGCGGGTCGACGGGCCCGTCGTCGGGAGCGAGACCCGACGAGTCGAGAAGTAGCGCAGTCTCCGACCGCTTGGCCGATGCCAGCAGGCGTCCCTTCTCGAAGTCGGGGTAGAACTCAACGGTCTTCGCCTTCGGGGTGGGCCATTGTTCGAAGTGCCTTTCTCTGCCCCGATTATTCTCGACGATCGCATTGGGGAGACGGGCCAGTCCGACGCGGCGGCCCTTCAGGTACTGGTCCAGCCAGGCCAGGAACAAGAGCTCGGCATCCGGACGGGGGGGCCAGATGTGGTCCCAGTGGCCGAACAATCCGAGATGGGGTGCCTTCAGGTCGTTGAAGAACTCATCTGCGACGGAGATCTTGACGTTCGAGTCCTCGTAACCGTGTGAGTAAAGGACCGGTGCGTCGATCTTCTCGGCGCGGGCGGCAAAGTCTCGCTCGATGTAGAACTCGTTGTAGATGGCGCGAGGGTCGTTGGCCCGGGCGGTCAGTGCCGGGTCACAAAAGCCGTTGGCCGCGTTGATGATGCTGGCCAAGGGATCGCTGGGACCGGGCTCGGGCTGCGAGCCCCCGACTGCCTGATAGGCGACGGCCGGGCTCAAAAGACTCTCTCCGTTAGGCACGCCGCCGAAGTGCCAGTCCTCGTAGGCGGTGACGACCGGGGCGATCGCGATGATCGCCTTGAGCGGTTTGGGAGCCTGCACCGCGGCCTCGAGGGGGGTTGTCCCGACGTATGACTTGCCGACGAGCGCGACCTTGCCGTTGTTCCAGCGCTGCCTCGCAGCCCATTTGACGATCTCTTTCTGATCGCGCTGTTCGTTGTAGCCCCATACCTCGACGCAGCCGCCGCTCTCGTTGAAGCCCCGAACGTCGACGGACAGGATGGCGTAACCCCTCGGCCCCCAGTCGTTGACGAGGTCCGGCGAGTAGGGGCCCGGACCGGCGAAATAGGGGCTCGAGACGACCACCGTCGGAACCTTTATCGGCGTTTTGGGACGGGTTAGTTCCGCGTGAAGCTGTGTCCCGTCGAAGCTCTCGATGGTGAGGTCTTCGGTCTCGTGCATTTTGTACTTGGGCATCGACAGGTACGAGAGCTTCAGCCTCGAAGCGAGCCCGGTCAACGGTTTCGACTTGAACTCCACCGTCACGCTCTTGGCCTGGTCCACGTCTTCCCCCTCGATGAGAACGGGGCCGACGGCGGTCGGTGGATTGGACGCGGTGACGGTGAGCCGCCACTGGGTACGAGGAGGATCGATCGCGGTCAGCGCTTCGCACACTCCCGTGCGGGTCAAATTCGACGACCAGGTCTTGACGATCACCGGATAACAGCGCGGTCGCTGCGTCTCCGCATTAGTAAGCGAGACCGAAACGGACGCCTCGCCCTTGACCTTCGCCGTGGCCCGGACCAGGGTGGCTCCCTTGGGGACGCTGAAGATCTCCGAGAAGGGAAGGCTTACGTCTCGCCAGATCTTGTTATGGGAACGGCGCCTTCCGCTCTTAGCAGCCGACTCCGGCGTCTGCGCAACGAGCAGAGCGGCCACGCCGACAAGTGCGGCCCCCACGCGCAGCGACCTCGCGTTCACTGATCTCCTCGGTTTGGTAGGGCCAAAGGCCCTAAGACCCGGCCTGAGCTGTCTTAAGGGAGATTCGCCGAGGGGGCCTAAAGCCCTTCTCTGAAGGGCTTTAGCGAGCGGGATCCTCGGGCTTGGAGGCATCGACCGTGATCACGTTCCAGCCCGCCTCGGCGAGGGCCTTGTGCTTGGCCGCGATCGCGGCGTCGTCGTAGGGGGTGCTGCGCGTCACGTTCATCTCCTCGAGGCCGTCGAAAACGAGTTCCACGGCAAGCCACCGGGGGATGAGCTCATAGGACTCCCGCTCCGGCAGGTAACTGTAGGTGTTGCCGTCCGAATCCACGAACAGGTAATTGCGCGTGAACCCATGCTTGTACAAGCGTATCCCCTGGTGATAGCCCATGAACATGAACCCCGGGCATTCCTCCAGGGGCAGGACCTTTTCGAGCGGCTCCCAGTCGGGTTCGTGCGCCCCGAAAGACCGCATCAATTCCTGGATCTCGTCGGCCGCCTCCTCGAGACGGGCGGCCAGTTCCTCGGCACTCATGTCGGACATGGCGACATCGTGACGGTGGCGATTGGTCCCGATTGTGAGCCGCGCCACATCGGCGAGAAATTTTTGGACCGTGCCGTCGCGTCTGTCTTGGGTGCCGCGTCTGCGGTGACTGCGGTGACTGCGGTGCACCCCGCGCCGGGGTGCAAATTGCACCGCGGTCACCACGGTCACCACAGGGTTTGGGGGAGGCATGGCTGTTCGGCTCGATCCGGAAGAGAGAGAAGTTACCTGCGCCGCCGAGGCATCAGACCGAATAAAAGAGCCGGGCGAAGCGGAACGCGAGCCACGGCTTGCGCCCAGAGGAAACGATTCTGCCCCTGAGTATCTGCCCCCACCTGTTCTCGCGCCCGTAACCGACCAGCAGGTAGGCGGTCGGGTCGGCCGATATGCGGCAGTCGATTTTTCCGGGTGGGCGCTCCTCGACGGTCAGCGAGCCGTCGGCCAGCAAGAAATAGAAGCGCCCGTCGCCCCGGAGATGGACCTGCAGGTTCGCCGTCAACGATTCCGCCACGTCCGGGTTGACGAAGCGGTCGAGGACCGGCAAGAGGCTTTTGATCGCGATCGTGGCCTTGTGGCGACTCACTTCCCAGTCGCGTCTCTCCGCCTGGGCGACGTCGAGCCCGTGGAGCTCGAATTCGTTGATGAGAATCCCCGGAAGGCTGTACGCGGGGATCTTGATGCCCCCGTGCCAGGTCAGCGCGGTCTCCCATGCTTGATCGGTGGCGAGTTCCTCCAGTTCCCGAGCGCGGTCCGCGATGCGCGAGGCGAGCACCCCGGCGTCGCGCTCGGAATCCTCGGCCAGCATCTTGGCCCAGTGCTCGCTCATCTGGAGGTGATGGGGAACCGGCGACGGCTTTCCCCTGAACATGTCGACGAACAGCTCCGCCAGATGAGACGTGTGGGCCGCGACGTCTCCGGTGTTCCATTCACCGATCGCGGTCCTCGATGGATCTCTCACCGACCTGAGGAGATCCGTGAAGCGACCGGCGGAGTCCGTTAGTTCCGGCAATACCTGCGCTCGGTCGGTAACAGGTGGAGCCATAGCTGAATGTTTTATCCGATGTGCACTTGTTTATCGATTGGGGTCTGCCCCTGGGCGGCTCGGAGCAGGCGGTTCCCATTCGGCACCCGCGCTCCGCTGGTTCTCCACAGGGTGCCTCAGGGGATCCGCCTCTCCTCGCCGTTGCCCATCATCGGAGTGGGCCGACGAGCAGCGACTGAAGTCCCCGGCCCACGTGTCCTTTTTCGTCGAAGATCACCGTGGCGGCAAGCCCTACCCCGTGCTGCTCGACCACGGTACGGGCATCGAGACATACCCAGTCGCCTTCGGGGAGTCTCGAAACGTGGACGTCGAGGTTCGGGTTGATGAACAGCCACTTTGAGAAATCCAGCTGCGCCGAGACTCCGCTACCGGAATCGGACGCGCAAAGGACCCGTCCCAGAGGCGACAGGGGCTCGTCGGGGAGAAGAGGAATCTTCGCCCTCATCCAGGTGACGGCGGGGCCAGGTTCGAAGAAGTCGCCGGAGACGAAACGGATATCCATAGCGGCGAGATATGAGGGCTCGCCTCCGCGAAAGTATTCGGGTGCGTGAGCCGAGTCCGGGGGAGGGGGAGGCATGATCTCGGGCTGGGGAGGAAGATCCACTGTCTCCGTTCGGATGCACCAGGCAGTGGCGCGCATGATGACTTCTCCAGAGCTGTGGAGTTCGGCCGTCACGAGACGAACGCGCTTGCCCGGGCGAACGACCTCTGTTCTCAATTCGAGCGGAGCCACCGGGACCGGGCCGAAGAGGTCGAAGGCCACCCGCACAACCTGCATCTCGTCATCGGCGATCGTCTGTTCCACCGCTCGTCCGAGCAGGGCCGCAGGGGGTCCTCCGTGCTGTGAATCAGAACCCCAGGGTCCGCGCGTCCAGTCGCCCGATAGGTATTTGTCGTCTCCTGCGGGTTCGTAAAAGGACTGCGCCACAAGGTGATTTTGGACCACAATTGCCCTCCTGGACGTATCGAGACGGAGAGAGTTGATGTCGGACTGGCCGGACACCACGGTCCCGATTTTCGAGAGGGCATTCACTTGCGAGTTCGCGACGGTCACGCGTAAGGGGACGCCCGTTACCTGGCCCCTCACTCCTTATTTGCCCGAGGATCGGAAGACCATCGACGTGTCGACGGGGCTCGTCTATCCGCGCAAGGCGGAACGAGCGCGACGAAATCCGAACGTCTCTCTGCTGTTCGCCGACCCGGTCGGAACCAAATTGAACTCCCCCCCGGTAGTTCTGGTCATGGGGAAGGCAACCGTCAAGGACACCAATCTTCAAGACTGTGCCGATCGATATATTCGGGTGGCCCACGAGAAATTCCCCGCGATCTACCGGTACACGCCATGGTGGTACATGAAGCGCCACGCCTGGTATTGGGTGCGGATTTGGATCCGGGTGACGCCGCTTCGAATCCTGTGGTGGCCCGGTGCCGATCTCGATAAAGATCCCCTGAGGTGGGAGTCACCTCCCGATGGGGGGGTTGAACCGTCCGACCCCGAGCCGCCGGGAGAGGCCCCCGGTGGGTATCAGCTCGAACCTTCCGACTGGCGCGACCGGGCGGAAGAGGCGCTCGAACGGCTGGGAACTCCGGACCTGACCGTCGTCGACTCCAACGGTTGGCCGGTTGCCTTCCCAGTTCATTCCGCTACTCGTCACCCTCAGGGTTTCAGGCTGCTGATCCCCGATGGCGTACCGGTCGAGGCGGTGGGGCCCGCCTGTCTCACCTTTCACACCCACGCGGAAGTGTTCATCGGTCAGGAGAACGCGAGCTTCGTGGGTCAAGTCGAACCGGGCGAGGAAACAGTGGTCTTCCGAGTGGAGAGGCTGCTGGGAGACTTCAGCCTCGCGGGAGGGAGATGGGGGGCCACCTGGTCCTTTCTGGGCAAGGCGAGGGTTCTGGCGCCGCGCCTCGAGCCGGAGGTCAAAAGAAGGGGCGAACCGATGCCGGAGATACGTCGCACCTAGCGACTCGGGCATCTCGCTAGTGTCAAGGCATGCACCTTCCTCACATTTCGCGCCGCACCGCCTTGATCGCAATCGGGGTTGTCGCGGTCGCGGGGGTAGCCGGCTTTGCCCTCACGCGCGGGGACAACGAGGCCCTTGAGAAACTCGAGACCGCCGGCCGTCAATCAGAAAAGGCCTCGACGAGTTCCGAGCGCATCCGAGAGAGTCTCAAGGAAATAGCGAGGAATCTCGAAGAGGCCTCCGGTCTTTCCGGAAAGAGCTCGAAAATCGAGAAACTCACCGCGGCGCAGAGGCAATCTCTTACCGATCTCGTCGTCCTGCTCAAAGGACAACTCAAAACCCTGGAGCGAACCTCGGGAATAGTCGAGGGCGCGACCTCGTCGACGGCGTCTGTTGCAAAACTCAGCGAGGGTCAGACCGAGCGTCTTGAAGAGGCCATCGCGGTGCTCAGGAGTCTTGAGGATCTTGCCGCGGGGGCGACGGGAGACTCGGCAGACCTCGCGCACCGGGCTCGCTATAGCGCACGGCTCGCCGAGGATTCGCAGGAATCGTTCGAACGATGAAGCCGGCGACGAAGTGGCTGGCGGTCGGAGCAAGTGCAGTTGTCTGCGCGGCCTCCACAGGCGGTCTGTTGGTCGCGGCAACTTCGAAATCGCAGGCCGGTGATTCCCTCGCGCAGGCCATTCGTTTGCATCGGGCCAGGCTTGACGTCGCTCGAGCCCAGCGGGAACTTGGGGGATCCGATCTATCGGACGCGGTAGATGCGGGGCGCAAGGCCAACGCGATTGCTCTCCGGGTCGGCCGTCACACCCGGCGAATAGCGGACCTGCTCGAGCCTCTGGGCACATCGGCCCGACGCGCCGTTGCGCTCGGACGGCGTGGTATTCGCTCGGCCATAACCGCGCGCCGGCAGACGAAGATCGCGGCAGAGGTATTGGCGGTCATAGCCGGTTACCAGCGCAGCGCGACGGAGTACGCGGCGACGACGAATTCGGCTCTGCGCCGGATTCTGAGAGCTCTTCGCGAAACCAACGAGTCGGTGCCGGAACGGTGAAAATCAAACTGACTGCCGAGTGGGTGGCCCTCGTGCTTTTAGCCCTGGCCGTAGCCCTCGGAGGCTTGGCGTGGGGTCTTCAGTCGGCGGCGGGAAATGATCTCGTAAAGGCGAGAGAGGTTCAAAAACGCGAAGTCCCCGAAGACGATTCCGCTCCGCCCGACCTGGGCGATTACCGCCTGATCCTCGAGACTCTCGATCGCTCGATAACGATCAGACGGCGAATCGACGGGGTCCTCGCGACGATCGAGCGCAGGGTCGAGGGATTCCAGAACCAGCAACGGAGCGCCCGCCACGTATCGGTCACGGGGAGGCAAGAGATCGATGCCATCGCCGCGCTGCTGGGAGGCGCAAGCAAATCGACGAGGTCCGCCGTTAAAAAACTGCGCGAGCTGGGCGACGCCATCGATGTATCGGCCGATCTTTCTGTCCTGATTGCCGAGGAACTCGAGGAACTGGACCGAAGCCTAGGTCCGACCGTCGGGGATGGGCCCACCGATTTGCTAGAGCGGAAGAGAAAGCAGTGACCCTTTCGGTAAAGGTCGTCTGTGCGCTGGTTGCGGCGCTGATGCTGGCGGGAGCGATCGCGGTGGGGGCCGGGGCCCCGCTCTCTCCCGGCGCGATTGCCCAATCGGCTCGCGACGCGGCCGCGAACCTCGATGTCGCGGAGAAAAACATCGAAGGAGCGGTAGAAGATACGGAAGCACTTGCCGAGATATCTCGGAGCGTCCAATCGCAAGTGCAAGCGAGCAGGAGGTTGCTCCAGATCCAGCTTCGCATAGAGCGAGCCTCCAGAAAGGGCACCGACCTCTCAACCTCGCTGACCTCGAACATTCGGTTGCTAAGCAAGGCCCTGGCCCGGGTTGAGGGCCGGCTGCGTTTGGTGGCCTCGCAATCGGACCGGGTCACCACGGCGGCGAGTTCCAGCGAGTCGGCGGCAAGCGTCTTGAAAGACACTCTCAACGAGCTGGGCGCCCGGTTCCAGGTCGCGCTCAAAGAATCGCGAGAGCTGAATCGCAAAGCTCGGGCCTACGACGAGATCGCTCCGTGACTCGCTGGCTGGCTCTGCCGCTTTCGAGCGCGCTCCTATTGATGGGATCGGGTTTCTTGTCTTCGTTGGAGAAGACCACCGAGGAATCGGCGCGCCTGGCGGCTACGAGCGAGGAGGCGCCTCGAGAAACGAAAATGGCGGCGCGAGAGGTCGCTCGGCTACCCGAAGTCGCGGATCTAGCTTCGCGTCAGGCCGCTGCGTTCGATGCACTGGCCGACGCCCTGGAGGTTTCGGCGGGGCGGGTCGAGGCTTTCAACTCGACCCTGGCATCCCAGGTCCGCGGGCTCGGTGAACTGAGGGGGGCGGTTCTGGATCTGCTGCCGCCCGCCGCATGCGCGGGGCGACGGCTCGGGTCTGTCCTGCGGGCGTCCCGAGGCACGCCGGACGCGGTTCTCTCGATCAGCTCTTCAATGGAGGACATCATCGAGGCTCAGAACAAGTCGATCCGGCATCTCAAGAGCATCAATCGCAAGCTCACCGCACTCGGCGCGGTGGCGACCGCCAGCGACGTGGAGCCTCCGCCTCTTCCGGAAGATGTGCCCCAACCCTCGGCCACCGGTTCGGCCAACCCGATCAGGTGCTGACTCGGAACGGCTGACAGGAAGGGCAAAAGTAGGTCGTCCGGCCCGCGATGGTCTTTCGATCTAGCCGGCTACGACACCGGGGACACGTCGCCTCTTTGCGGCGCGCTCCGGTCAGCCAGGTTCGTCTTCCCGGCACGTAGCCCACACGAGTGGAGTCGCGCAGCACTTGCTGAATGCTTGCGTGCAGCGCTTTCATCTCGTCATCGGAGATCGAGTTAACCGGCCGCTCCGGGTTGATGTGGGCTCGCCACAATGATTCGTCAACGGTGAGATTTCCAAGTCCGGCGAGCACTCGTTGGTTCATCAACGCCGATTTGATTCGGCCGCGACGCACCTTGAGTCGATCGGCGAGATCGTCCCGTTTCAACCTCAAGGCGTCGGGACCGAGGGGGCCGAGAATCGAGGCGACTTCGGTGTCGTCATGCGCCAACCAGACCCCGCCCAGCTTTCGCATATTTCGGTAACGGAGTTCGCCGTCGTCAAGCTCCAGAATGAGCCGGTCGTGTATGTGGCGATCCGTATCATCGTCCGACCAGGACAGCCCTCCGGTCATTCCGAAGTGCAGCAACAAAATTGGACCATCCGTCCGGCACAGCAACCACTTCCCGTGGCGGTCTGAGTTCGAGAACCGTCGCCGCGATAGAGCTCGACCGAGTGCCTGAGGGTTCGCGTTCCGCATGATGGTCGGATCCGCGGACACCCGCCGCACTCTCTTCCCGGCAGCGGTGCGATCGAATGTTCGTTTGAACCCCTCGACGTCGGGCAGTTCGGGCATGACTTCAACCCTCGCGCCGGAGCGCTATCGAATTGAGACGGTCAATCATCTGCCTCGACGGCGGTGTGCTGAAGGCACAAGAAAAACGGCCGGCTACAAGCCGGCCGTTTCTCTGTTCGAACCTCGGTTACTGGTTGGCGCGCTCTTCGGACTCGGCCCGTTCGGCCCTCTCCTTCGCCCGGGCCGCGTCCTCCTGCGCGTCGGACTTCGACTGCTGGGCCTTACCTTCTCGCTTGAGCGATTCGCTGTCGCTAACCGCCCCTGCGGCCTCTTTGGCCTTGCCCTTGGCATCCTCGATGGGGTTACCCATTTCTCTCCTCCTTTCGAAAATGACGGGCGCCGGAGCGCCCGCTATCAGATAGGTACCCCTGGAGTGGCCGGGGAAAACCGCCCCCGGGCGCAGGGGAGGGATTGAGCGAAGCGATGCCGAAGGAATCAGCAACGTTCTAAGAGGACCCGGAGGATCGCTATGTCGATTGGCGCCGCATTCCTTCGCCGCGGGGGAGCGATGATGGTGACAAGCGCTCTCGTGATCCTTCTGGTGCCTCTAGCGCCTCCGGCCCGAGCAACTCCCACCCACTACGTGACGATGAGTGACGGCATCAACATCGCGGTCAACATCCGCATGCCCAACGATTACAAGAAGGGCCGGAGTTATCCAACGATCTTCGAGATGTCCGGCTACGACGGAGGGTCCGCCGACGGGCGAGACCCGTCCGGCGGCGAGGGGAGTCGAGGTCTCACCAAGATCTTCTACGACGACTACGTGACCGTGCACGCATCGGTGCGAGGTACCGGTTGCTCGGGAGGGGAGTTCGACCTCTTCTCGTGGCGCTCTGCCCTCGACGGGCGAGAGCTCATCGAGTGGATAGCGCGGCAACCCTGGTCGAACGGCCGGGTTGGGATCTACGGCCACTCCTACGGGGGGATCACGGGGTTCATGGTCGCCGCGACCCGGCCCCCGCATCTGCGCGCCGTCTCGGTATCTGGATTGATCGACGATCTCTACCGGGGGATCGTCTATCCGGGAGGAGTTAGCAACTACGGTTTCCCGCTTCTGTGGACGGGAGTGATAAGGCCGATCTACGACGTGGGCGGGGGAACCTTCGACGGAGTGGACGACGGCGACCCCCGCTGCGCCGAGAACCTTCGGACCCGAGGACGCACCATCTTGAACGAGCCGATCATCCAGGGAACCCAGGACACAGACAACACCTGGTGGCAGGTTCGATCACTCATCACTTACGCCGAGAGAATCGAAGTGCCGATACACATCACCGGCGCGTACCAGGACGAACAGACAGGGCCGCGCGGCCCCTATCACCTCTTCGAGGCCGTGGGAGGACCGAAGCGAATGGTCATGACCAACGGCGATCACGGCACGCAGACCGGTCCCCAGGAGATCTGGAAGGACCGCAGGGCGTGGCTCGACCGCTGGCTGAGTGGGACCGGGTCGAAGTACCCAAGTTCGTCGGTCGTGACTCTTCTCGAAATGGTGGATGACAAATCCAACGGCCGCTTGGTGACGAGAACCTTTCCCCTTGAAACGACCAAGTGGCGAAGGCTTTATCTACATGCGGACGGCGAACTGAATTCGGCCAAGCCCAAAAAGAAAGAGGGATCCGATGCCTACGTGTCGGGAAGCCCCCGGCAATCGTGGAGTTATCAGGCCGGTCACACCTCCGGCTCGCCGTTCACGACGGAGGAAGGACCCGACGAACTCACCTATCGCACGACGAAGTTCAAGAGGCCGACCGCGGTCATCGGGCCGAGCAGCGCCCGTCTGTTTGTATCGTCGACTGCGACCGACACCGAGCTGTTCGTGCAGGTCATCGACCAGGCTCCGGACGGCTCTCGCTACCACCTGCAGCGCGGAATGCTAAAGGCGAGCCACAGGGCCTACGAACCGGGCCTCAGCAACAAGACGCGCCGAGGATTCATCTACCGTCCGTACCGTCCGCACACCAATCCGACTCCGATCCAGCCGGGCCGCGTCTACAACTACCTCGTCGAGGTCTTCCCGTTCGGCCACGTCTTCAGGCCCGGCCACCGGCTCGTCGTCAAGATTCACACGCCGCCGCTCGTGGACAGTTACTACGCCTATGTCCCGAGGCGCCCGCCCGGTATCAACTCCGTGTATCACGACGCCAAACACCCATCGAGCATCACGCTTCCGTTCGTTCCGTTGCATGGAGGCAGGCTGGGACGCGCCCCGAAGCCTTGTTCGTTGCAAGAGGTGCGCTGCGTCGGAGGCTGAGCCCTGTGTTGAAGCAAGAAATGCGCTAGAAGTGGGCGGGCTGAAACGTCTGTGAAGCAGGAACTGCGCTATGCGCACATGACGCTTCACAAACCGAGTCAGCTTGATCTTGGTGCCTAGCCCTCGAGAGACAGATATGTCGAATTTGAGGCTTGTACTTGCAGGATTGTTCTTCGGGACGTTCTTGTTCGGTGCAATGGCTTTGCTGTTTTGGATCAACGCGGGTCGGATAACCAGGGTGCAGTTAACCGTGCTGATAGTTGTCGGCGTTGCATCTGGGATAGGTTTTGCATTGAGGTTTCGGCAGCTCATGGAAGAGGCGACGGAGGCGGGAAAAACCCCTCGCGGATTCCGAGCAGATCTCGTGCTCCCCTTAATAGTGGGCGTAACGGCGGCGGTGATCCCAATCATCTTCGACGTCGCACCCTTACTCAAAGCAGCAGTGTTTGTGATCGCCCTAGTTGCGATGACTCTCGTCTCACGACGGCTCCGCGACGGCGCGTGATACGAGGT
The DNA here is from genome assembly GCA_030862065.1 of Actinomycetota bacterium. GTDB lineage: Bacteria > Actinomycetota > CADDZG01 > CADDZG01 > WHSQ01 > JALZEK01. The sequence continues at coordinate 44,501 of JALZEK010000117.1, forward strand.
GCGCTGCGTCGGAGGCTGAGTCCGTTCGGTGTCCGGTGACACCCACGTCAGCACAGGGCCTCGGAAGATGCACATAGGGATGCCCGAAGGTCTGCGGTGACTTCGGTGCAAATTGCACCGGTTGCAAACTGCACCGGCGTCACCACTGTCACCACAGGTTCTGAGGAGGGCACATGTATGTGCCTCGCCGAGTTTGCCGCAGGCGATTTTCAGCGTGCTTCGACGCGCCCGTGTAGAGGATGTTCTTGGAACCAAGAAGCTGAATAATTCAGCTTGGCGGTTCCAAGAACGGTTTGGGTGGCATGCGGCGCGTGATTTCGTCGAACTATCGAAGCCGCAGGCGGCGCGCGATTCGCCTCAGGCGAGCGCTCTCTCGTGCCCGGCGACGTTCGAGCGCGATCCCCACGGCCAGTCCGCCCGAGAACAGACCGAGGCCGCCGAGGCCCGCGGGGATCCCGATCAATAGGGCTCGCCGTCGCGTTCTCAACTCATGGATCGGCCACCCTCGGTTGAGCGCGAGCTTGCGTAGCTCCCAGTCCGGGTTGACGGCGTGCGGATGACCAACCGATTCCAGTAGCGGTAGATCGTTGATCGAATCCGAAT
>JALZEK010000139.1 GCA_030862065.1 Actinomycetota bacterium
TCGTGGACTCCGATGTAGTCGACCATTGCCAAAGGACGCGCTCCGACACACACGAGATCGTTCACGTTCATGGCCATGCAGTCGAAGCCGATGGTGTCGTAGCGGTCCACCGCGGACGCCACGACCGTCTTGCTGCCCACTCCGTCGGTGGAGATCGCGATGGCCAGATCGTCTCGTATCCGGATTACCGCTGCGTAGTGGCCAAAGTCGGTCAGGAACTGTCCCTCGTGGGGAAAGGAGAGCGTCGGCTGAAGGTATCGCCTGACCGCCAAGAGAGCGTCGCTCTGATCCCTCACCCCGGCGTCTTCGTAGCCCACTCCCTAACCGTACGCCGAAATGGTTCAACCAACGGGTTCGGCCGGTTCGATCACCGGTTTGCGGCCCTCATAGGCAGCGGCTCGGGGCAGCCGCAAGGAGGCGAAGAACACGAGGGTCGCCGGCAGGGCCCCGAAGAGATAGGCCGGGGCGAACCCCCAGGACTCCGCGACCGCTCCCACGGCAAAGGGCGCCAGCATGTAACCGAGATCTCCCGACATTTGATTTACGCCGACGGCCGTTCCCGATCCGCCTCGGGGGACCGCGTCGGCCAACAGACCTCCGGCCGCGACGCCTCCCGCGGCCACGCCCGCTCCAATCGCGACCATGGTCGGGAAAAAGGCCCAGGGAGCCGGCTCCACCTGTCCGAGGATGGCGGTCGCCACTGCGGTCACCGCCAGGGCGGGGACCAGAACCGCCCGGCGGCCGAACCTATCGGCTGCTTTGCCGGCGGAGAGCAGGACCACCAACTCGCCGAGGGAGAGGAGCGCGACGGCGACTCCGAACTGGGTTCCGCTGAAGTCGAGTTGCTCCTCCGCGAATATTGCAGCGATCTGCTGGGCCGGCCCCGATAGCGTCCACCAGCCCACCAGCGTGGCGAGCAGCGCGACGACGTATCGCACGTCCGAGAACAGGGGGCGGGCGGCGCGCAGGGCTTCGAGGGGTCGCTTCCTCTCGACCCCTCCCACTACTCCCCCGGCCATGACGAAGTACGCGATTCCCGCGGCCACGAGCAGACCGGTCGCGTAGATGTGGAAAGGGGCCCTGAGTCCCAGTTGGTCCCGCAAGATGCCGCCGAAAAGGGGGCCGGCTCCGATCCCCACCAAAAAAGACGAGCGGAACACCCCGGTGGCTCGTCCCATGGCCTCCGGAGGGATGATCTGCAGCACCCTGTTCATCAAACCGGCGATGAAGAGAGCGGATCCGGCGCCTCCGAAACCTCTCGAGATCACCAACTCGCCGAAGGAGTCCGAGAGCCCGGCCGCGTAGGAGGACACGGCAACGACAAGGATGCCCGTGACGGTCGATGCCCTCTCTCCGAATCGATCGACGAAAAGTCCTGCGACCAGGCCAAAGGAAAACCGGGTGAAGCCGAAGACGAGTTGAACCAGGCCGACCAGCGCTATCCCGACGCCAAAGGACCTCGCGAACAACGGAAGGACGGGGATGACCATGCCGAAACCGAGGGCGACCGTCACCGCAATGGGAAGAAGATTGCGGAACTCGACGACCTTGAGCGGAGACGGAGTCGCCTGTGCGGGTTGGTTCATCCTTGGGACGTTCGCTGAATCAGTTCGACCAGTAATCCCCGGTTGCCCTTCGGATGGATGAAGGCGACGGTATGCCCCCTCCCCCCGCGCCTCGGCTGCTCGTCTATCAAGCGCGCGCCATTCGCCTTCAGCTCCTCGAGAGTTTGTTCTATGTCATCCACCTCGTACGCGATGTGGTGAAGCCCTTCGCCCTGTCTCTCCAAAAACCGGGCGACGGTGGTGTCGGGCCCCGTCGGCGCGATCAGTTGCAGATAGGAACTTCCGAGGGGAAGCATTGCTTCCTCCACTCCTTGATCCTCCACGCGCTCGCGGTGATCGGGCTCGAGTCCCCACATCTCCCTGTAATGGGCGAGCGCCTCCTCCATATCGGAGACGGCCAGTGCTACGTGTTCGATTTTTTCCAGCATGTGCTCCTCACAGCTCGGAAAAATCGCCGTGCCGGCCCCTGCCCTCGGAAAACCGCTGGGCGCCGCCGAGCGTCTCGCCCGAGGCGACGGCCTCCATACCGAGCGAGAATTCATTTTGTAGGGCGGAGCGAAAGTCTAAGTCCCATTGTTCGAACACCGAGCGGCGATCCGTCAGCACGCACGTTTGAGGGAAACGTGCGATCTCCTCGGCCAGTGCGATCGCGCCCCGCAGAGCTTCCCCCGAAGGGACAACCCGGTTGACGAGTCCCATTGCGTACGCCTCGGCGGCGGAAATGGGGCGACCGGTGAGGATGAGATCGAGCGCCCTGCTCTGGCCTATCAGTCGAGGCAAGCGAATTGTCCCGCCATCAATTAGCGGCACTCCCCATCGTCGATCGAAGAACCCCAGAGTCGCATCCTCGGCGGCGACGCGCAGATCGCACCAGAGAGCCAGCTCGAGACCACCCGCCACGGCATGTCCTTCTATCGCCGCGACGACGGGTTTGACCGGTGTGGTGCGAGTTGGCCCCATCGGACCATCACCTTCTGGATCGACCCGGTTTGCGCGTTCCGGTTCTTGCGACATCGCCTTCAGGTCGGCCCCGGCGCAAAAACTCTTCCCCCGTCCGTGAAGAACGGCGACGGCCATGCTGCCGTCCTGCTCAAACGTGCGAAACGCATCCGCCAGTTCCGAGGCGGTGGGACCGTCGACGGCGTTTCGAACCTCCGGTCTATCGATCTCCACCACGAGCACTGGGCGTCTCTTCTCGATTCTGACGTTCGGCATGCCGGCTCCTTAACGTGGGCTTTTCCCGGGACCGTAGAATGTCAGAGGCTCTCCGCGCTTGCTTTGAGTTATCAACGAAAGGGGCCCAAACCATGGCACGTTCTGTAATCGTCTCGGCCGCCCGGACGGCAATCGGGAAGTTTGGCGGAGCCGTATCTGGACTTCCCGCCGTTGATCTCGGTGGTCACGCCATCCGGGCCGCTCTGGAGCGCCCCGGCGTCGCGGGCGATCAGGTCGATTACGTGATCATGGGTCAGGTGCTCCAGGCAGGCACAGGGCAGATCACCGCACGGCAGGCGGCCGTCCAGGCGGGGGTACCGACGAGCGTTCCGGCGATAACCATCAACAAGGTCTGCTTGTCGGGACTCAACGCCGTGGCCCTCGCCGACCAGCTGATCAGGGCGGGGGAGGTATCCGTGGTCGTGGCGGGCGGGATGGAATCCATGGACCAGGCTCCCTACCTTTTGGAAAAGGCGCGAACCGGTTACCGAATGGGGGACGGAAAGCTGGTCGACTCGATGATCTACGACGGACTCTGGGATGCATTTAACGACAAGCACATGGGTGACCAGTCAGACGACGTGAACAAGGAGTTCTCAATCCCCCGGAAAGACCAGGACGAGTGGGCGGCGCGGTCTCATCAACGAGCCGACGCGGCGACCCAACAAGGACGGTTCAAAGAGGAGATAGTTCCCATTGAGATTCCTCAGCGAAAGGGCGATCCCGTCCTGTTCGACATCGACGAAGGAATCCGTCCCGGAACCACGGCGGAGTCGCTCGGGAAGCTCAAGCCTGTTTTTCAGGCGGACGGAACCATTACGGCGGGCAACGCGTCTCAGATTTCGAACGGGGGAGCCGCGCTGGTCGTGATGAGCGAGGAACGGGCGCAGGAGCTTTCGATCGAGCCGATTGCGGAGATCGTGGCTCATGGGATGTCGGCCGACGAACCTCCCTATCTGCACACGGTGCCGGCCCTCGCCGTCCAGGCCGCGCTCAAGAAGGCCGGACTCTCTCCGAACGATCTCGACCTTGTTGAGATCAACGAGGCGTTCGCGGCGGTGGCCATCCACGCGACGAGAATGCTCTTTGATGGATCGGGCGATGACAAGGTCAACGTGAATGGAGGGGCCGTCGCGCTCGGTCACCCCATCGGATGCACCGGAGCCCGCCTGGCCGTGACGCTTCTTTACGAGTTGAGGCGCCGAGGAGGAGGCACCGGCGCGGCTGCATTGTGTGGCGGCGGCGGCCAGGGTGATGCCCTGATCTTCGACACCCGGTAGACCTCTGCGTTCCTCCAAGGACAAACCCTCGTCGGGCGGGGCCGAGAAAATTACGGCCACACCGTCCCGGAATGTGCTCGAAGTCGACGAGGAACGGTTGCGACAGGAAAGAGACTTCATCTCGGCCGTAATCGACACTCAGGCCACGCTCGTCGTCGTTCTCGACCCGGAAGGCCGAATCGTTAGGTGGAACCGGGCCTGCGAAGAACTCACGGGCTACTCTTTCGAGGAGGTTCGTAAGAAAAGCCTTTGGGATCTCCTCCTAACCGATGAGGAGAGGCCGCAGGCCCGTGCAGTCTTCGATCAGATCATCAAGGGTACCGGCGGCCGGACTCACACGAACTTTTGGATCACGAAGACCCGTCGCAAGCGTCTCATCGACTGGACCAACGGCTCGATCAGATCTGATCGAGGAGAAGTTCAGTTCGTCATCGGCACGGGGGTCGACGTAACCGATCGCCGAGAGTTGCAATCTCAACTCCTTCAGTCACAAAAGATGGAAGCCATCGGAAGGCTCGCCGGCGGAGTCGCTCACGATTTCAACAACTTGCTGTCGGTCATACAGAACTATGCTGCGTTCGTTTCTGAAGATCTCGACGACAACCATCCCAGCCAATCAGACATACAAGAAATCATCCGGGCGGTCGCGAGCGCGACCGCCCTTGTGCAGCGACTTCTCATGTTTGCCCGAAAGGAAATGGTCAAACCGGAGGTGCTTGATTTGAATCAAGTCGTCGTCGGCATCAAGACCCTTCTCAGACGAACAATAGGGGAGGACATCGGTTTGTCGACTCGGCTCGCAAAAAAGATCTACCCGGTCAGAGCGGACAGAAGCCAGGTCGAGCAAGTCGTAACCAACCTCGCGCTCAACGCTCGCGATGCGATGCCGAACGGGGGTGACCTGATGATTTCAACGGTCAACGTTGACTTCGATGGGAAATCGCTGAAGGACCTCACCGGAGAGCCTCCCGGGAAATATGTGTGCGTCACCGTTAGGGATACGGGTCGGGGAATGTCTTCAGAGGATATGTCTCGAATCTTCGAGCCCTTTTTTACGACTAAGCCGAAGGGAATGGGAACCGGCCTCGGGCTCTCTGTCGTCCACTCCGTGGTGACCCAGGCTGAGGGACGAATTTGCGTGGAGTCGCTTCCCGGAGTGGGGTCGACCTTCCGGGTTTACTTGCCGGCCACAGACGAGGCGGACTCCGAGGGGCCGACCGGGGACCTGGGCGACGTGTCGCGCGCCGGAGGTCAAAAGATCGCAGTCGTCGAGGACGAAGAGGCTTTGGGTCGCCTCGTTGAACGAATGCTCGTAAAAGGTGGTTACGAGGTCGTTCGTTACTCCCCGCACGACCTTATCGAGCAACTGTCCGACGAATCCTTTCGAATCGACGTCCTGTTGACGGATGTGGTGATGCCGGAGATGTCGGGCAAGGTTCTCGCGAACGAGGTTTTGAGGAGATGCCCTCAGTGCGCCGTCCTGTACATGTCCGGCTACGCCGGAGATGTACTCGAGAGCCGGGGCATCTCCGCCGACGAAATCGATCTGCTGAACAAGCCCTTTGGTTACGAGGAGCTGATGATCGCGATCAAGAACGCAATCCTTGGCCGGGCTATTCGCTGAACTTTCGAAATGCCTCGATCCGAGCGAGATGTTTCGATCTTTTCTCGTCGTCGGTTACCCCAAGACCGTCTTCGGGCGCAAGTACCCGGATCCCGATCTTCCCCTTGTGCAGATTTTGGTGGACCAGGTACGCGGCCTCGGACGTTTCCGAGAGGGGATAGGTCTTGGACAGAATCGGATGGATCATTCCGAGATCGATCAACCGATTCGCCTCCCATGCCTCCTTGTAGTTGGCAAAGTGAGAGCCGATGATCGATTTCAGCAGCATCCAGAGATAACGGTTGTCGTATGTGTGTAGGTACCCCGAGGTCGAGGCGCAGGTGACGACCTTGCCGCCGCGCTTCGCTACGAAAACGCTTGCGCCGAACGTTTGACGACCGGGATGCTCGAATACGATGTCCGGATCCTCACCGACCAGTTCACGGATCCTCTTCCCGAACCGGCGCATCTCTTTTTGATCCTGCTTGTCGCCGTCCCAGAACGAATATCCCTCGGCCTTGCGATCGATGACGTGTTCAACGCCTATCTCGTTCAGTAACTCGGCCTTGTCGGAAGACGACACGACCCCGATGGGGATCCCTCCTCCATTCAGAACGTACTGACATGCAAAACCACCGAGGCCGCCGGTCGCCCCCCAGATCAAGACGACGTCCCCTTGCTTCATGCTCGCCCCGTTAGGAGATACGAGCATTCGGTACGCCGTCGAGTTCACGAGCCCCGGACAGGCCGCCTCTTCCCACGTCAAGTGGGCCGGCTTGGGCATCAGTTGATTGGCCTTGACCATCGCTATCTCGGCCAGACCTCCGAAATTCGATTCGAAACCCCAGATTCGTTGACCGGGGTCGAGCATCGAGTCGTCGTGGCCCTCCGGAGCTTCCATGTCGACGTAGTTGCAGTGAACGGTGACGCGATCACCCCGCTTCCATCTGGCGACGCCGGGACCCGTCCTCAACACGACCGCGGCCGCGTCCGATCCGACGATGTGATAGTCGAGGTCGTGGCGCGCCCCGAGTTCTCCCTCTTTTGCCAAGCGCTCGAGAAAGAGGAAAGTCGGAAGCGGCTCGAAGATCGACGTCCATACGGTGTTGAAGTTGATGGCAGATGCCATCACTCCGATCAAGCACTCGTTCGGACCGAGGGGCGGGATTGGTACCTCATCGATGTGCAGCGACTTTCGTGGGTCTTTTTCGGCGGAGTCGATACCGGCGAACATCTCCTGCTCGTCCTTTCGGACGACGGCGGCGTTCATGCTCTCCGGAAGATCCAGAGCGGCGATCTCGTCCCCAGGGGCCTCCGTCAGAATGGCTTCCCGGATTCGGTCGATTTCTCCAGGCACGGACATCTCCTTGTTCGTCGCTAAGGAATGGTCGAGCCTAATCGGGAAGGGGTGCATTTGCTAGTAACCGCTCCGCCCGCCCGGTTTACGATGGATGAGTGAGTCAGGGTCTCAGCTTCACATTCACGGATGAACAACAGGCGTTTAGGCAATCGGTACGCGAACTCGTAGAGGACAAGATTGCCCCGCGCGCTGCGGAGATAGACGAGACCGACGAATACCCATGGGACATCGACGAACTGCTCGTTCGCGCGGGGTTCAGCGGCGTGTCCTATCCCGAGGAATACGGCGGTGCCGGGGGCGGAGCCGTCGAATTGTGCATCTTGACGGAGGAGATCTCCAGGTGGTCCGCGGGAGTCTCGCTCATTCCGGCCGTCAATAAGTTGGGGGCCATCCCCGTTCTGCTGGCCGGGACGGACGAACAGAAACGTGTCGTCTGTGAGGGAATCACGAACGGCCAGCACAGGATGTCCTATTGCCTTACCGAGCCCGGATCGGGGTCCGACGCCGCAGCGATGAGAAGCCGGGCCGTGCGCGACGGCGACGACTGGGTGATCACGGGATCGAAGCGATTCATAACGGGGGCCGGAGCTTCCGACCTCTACACGTTTTTTGCCGTAACCGATCCCAACGGCCCGAAGGGCAACAACATCACCGCCTTTCTTGTTTCCTCCGACGCCGACGGATTCTCGCTCGGACGCAAGGAGGACAAAATGGGGATTCGAGGATCACCGACGCGGGAGGTAATTCTGGACGGCTGTCGGGTCCCAGGGGAAAGCGTCATCGGCGAGGTCAACCGCGGCTTTCAGCTTGCCCTGAGAACACTGGACTTCTCGAGACCGACCGTCGCGGCCCAAGCGTTGGGCATTGCGCAGGGGGCCTTCGACTTCGCGGTCGACTACTGCGCCGAGCGAAAACAGTTCGGGAAGCCGATCTCGTCCTTTCAAGGGATGCAGTTCATGTTTGCCGATATGGCCATGGAGATCGAAACGGCTCGACTGGCGGTCTACCGTGCGGCCAAGGCCATCGACGACCAGGAGAGAGATGTTTCCTACTGGGCGGCCATTGCCAAATGCCGGGCGTCCGATGTGGCCATGGAAGTGACGGCCGATTGCGTTCAGGCACTGGGGGGATACGGCTATATCCGCGAGTACCCGGTCGAGAGATTCATGCGGGATGCAAAAATCACCCAGATCTACGAGGGAACGAATCAGATACAGCGAGTCGTGATCGCGAGAAGCATCTTCGGTAAGGGGCAGCAGTGAAGTCGGGGATCGACGCCCCGAGCGCTCCCGTATCGCTCGATTTGGGAGGAGGAGGCGGGAGGGGGTGGGTCGAGCTCCTCCGCGCCACGGACGACATCGAAGCGCATCTTCTGACCGGTCGTCTCGGCGAGGTTGGGATCGAAACGATGTCGGTGAAGGACCGATCGGCTCCTGGAGCGTGGCTCTACGGAGGGTCCAACCCGTGGGCGCCGGTCGCGATTCTGGTGCGGAAAATCCAGCTGGAGGACGCAAGGCTTGTGCTCGCGGAGATCTCCTGGACGGCTCCGGCCTTCGAGAATGCGAGCGAGGCCGAGCGACGGGGACATCGATCGGGGGCCGTCGCCTGGTGGGCGGCGGCAATAGCCCTGGGCATGATCTTCACGGCGATCGGTTTGTTGCGGACCGCTCAGGGGCTGAATGGGTGTGAGATCCCGATCATCTGTGATACCAGCGAGTCAAATCCTTGAGGGAGAAGAGGAAACCAGGAGGTAAGGGACCTTTGACCGAATACAGGATCGAACACGACACGCTGGGCGAGGTAAAGGTTCCGCAGGACGCGTTGTACGGCGCCCAAACTCAGCGGGCGCGCGACAACTTCCCAATTTCAGGCTTTTCTCCGCAGCCGGATTACGTGTGGGGGATGGTCATGATCAAGAAAGCCGCCGCCCTCACGAACGTCGACACGGGCAGACTGGACGAGAAAATCGGCACCGCCATCGTCAAGGCGGCCGACGAGGCTCTCGGCGGCGATCTGCAGCAAGATTTCGTGATCGATCCGTGGCAAGCAGGGGCCGGCACGTCTCACAACATGAATGTGAACGAGGTCCTGGCCAACCGGGCCTCCGAGATTCTGGGCGGGGGCCGGGGGGAGGATCGTCTCGTCCACCCAAACGATCACGTCAACATGGCACAGTCCTCGAACGACACCAATCCGACGGCCGTTCGCCTCGGCGCTCTGAGACTCGCGCCGACTCTGGTCGACGCCCTCAAGGCTCTGGAGCGCTCGCTCGACGAGAAGGCCGAGCAATTCGACGCGATTGTGAAGTCGGCGCGCACTCATCTTCAGGACGCGGTTCCCATTCGGCTCGGCCAGGAGTTCTCTGGTTACGCCGCCGCGATCGGCAAGGCCTCCGATCGCGTCGAGGAGGCGGCGGGGTCACTGGAGGAACTCAACATCGGAGCGACGGCCGCAGGTACTGGGATCAACGCGGAGCCCGACTACATCGACGGGATCGTCGAGCACCTTCGCCACTTGACGGGGTTCGACTTGAGAAAGGGCGAGAACTTCTTTCGACTAACCCAGTCGGGATCCGACATGGCCCATCTGTCGAGCGCCGTGCGGAACGCCGCAGTGGAGATATCGCGCATCGCGTCCGACGTTCGCCTTCTTTCGTCCGGCCCCCGGACCGGGATAGCCGAGATCGTCCTTCCGCCGGTGCAGCCCGGCTCCTCGATCATGCCCGGAAAAGTGAACCCCTCGATGGCCGAGATGATGAACATGGTGTGCTTCCAGGTAATCGGCTGCGACGAGGTCTGTTCGTTGGCCGCCCACGGCGGACAACTGGACCTGAACGTCTTCTGGCCGTCTTTCGGTTTCAACCTGCTATTTGCCATGACGATCCTCCGAAACGGAGTCCGCGCCTTCACCGAGCGCTGCATTGACGGCATCGAGGCGGACGAGGAACGCTGCCGGCAGCTGATGGAGCAGTCCCTGATGCTCTGTACCGCCCTTACGGACTACATCGGATACGAGGAGACGGCGAAGCTGGCGAAGAGAGCCTTCGAGGAGCGCAAGACCATTCGAGAGGTCGCGCTGGAGGCGGGCGCGATGGACGAGGATCAGCTCGACAAGGTCCTCGACCCGACGCCGATGACGGAGCCGGGAGTACCGGGCCGCTCCTAGCTTCCGTGTAGATCTTGTGAAGGAACGCGTCTAGGCACCGCGCCTCCCTGATAATTCACTGAGTGCGAAATCCTTTCAGCAGAAGAGACGGTCCGGGGCTATCCGATCGTTACTCGGGCCTAATCCGCAGCGCACGCTCTCGCCCAAAGCGGTTTGGCTTCCTCCGCAAGAGGCGGGTTCTGATCGCGACCATCGTGCTCGCCGTGCTGGCGGCCGGCGCGGGTTACGGAGCGTACTTCTATTACAACCTCCAGGGGGCCCTGCAGGACGAGGACATCGACCTCCGGGATCCGCCAGAGTCGGACGGCGACGAGGACCCACCGTTCAACGTGTTGCTCGTCGGCTCCGATTCCCGCAAGGGGCTGACCGAAGAGGAGCAGCTCAAGCTGGGGGCCGGTGATGTCGCTGGCGAGCGCGCCGACACCCTGATCATCGGCCATATCGATCCGGAGTCCGAGCACGTGACCATGATCCAGTTCCCGCGCGATCTCTACGTCCCGGAGGCCGGCGGGGGGAAATCGAAGATCAACGAGACCCTCGAGGCGGGAGACGTCCACCTCATCGAGACGGTCGAGGAACTAACCGGACTGGACATCCACCACTACGCCAAGGTCAACATCGTGGGCTTCCGGGACCTCGTCGACGCGATAGGAGGCGTGGAGGTATGCATCGCCGATCCGATCCCGTTCGACCCCCAGACGGGGATCGAGGTCTCGCCGGAGGAGGTCGGGATGGTCGAGTTCGACGGAGACAGGGCTTTGCGATTCGTGCGGTCGCGCGCCTTCGAGACCGGCGATTTCGAGCGGATTCAAAACCAACAGAAGTTCCTGTCCGCGGCGTTGGACAAGATCACCTCGATCGATACTTTCCTGCGGCTCGAGAGGATCTTCGACCTGCGCGATGTGGCGAAGGACAACGTCACCATCGACCGGGACACGACGCTCACGGGCCTATGGAGCATTCTCAAACGGTTCCGCGCCTTCGATCCCGCGAACTACGAGGCCTACACGGTTCCCAACCTGGGCGTGGGCAGCGTCGAGTTGCCCTCGGGAGACACCGCGAGCATCGTTCAGCCCAACTCCCGCGCCATGGACGTGATGTTCGAGGCCCTCGCCGACAATGTGTCTCCCGCCGAGGCCGACGGTGTTCCGAACGTCAAGATGTCGTCGATCTCCATCTCCGTGCTGAACGGCACCACGGCGGACGGCGCGGCCGAGGCGGCGACCGACGAGATCATTGCCGCCACGAGAACGGAGGATGGGTCCGTCGAGGTCGAGAGCGTGGCCAATGCCGACAAGGACAACTACAAGAAGACGGTCATCATGCATCGGGACAAGCCCGACTCGAGGAAGAAGGCGAGGCTCATAGCGGCCGCCATTCCCGGAGCGAGAATGCAGTCCGGCCGGATCGGTGCCGGCATCGACATTTCGGTGATCGTGGGTCGGAGATTCAAAACGAGGCAGATTGCGCAGATAGTCCCCATCCCGATCCCAAAGCCGACCGAGCTCCCGGAGGAATGTCGATGACTCGGAGCCGTACTCGCGAATGACCGGAGCTCCTGCAGTTCGGCCCGGGTGGTTGGGTGACGCGTGAGCGAACTCATCCACGAGCGGCGACCTCCGGCGAGCGACGCCAACGGTGCGCTCATTCTGTTTCACGGGCGCGGGGCCGACGAGCAAGACCTCTTTCCGCTGTTCGACCTGCTCGATCCGAAGCGACGTCTGCTCGGCCTCACCCCCCGCGGCCCCGTGTCGCTCCCACCGGGCGGAGCCCACTGGTACGCGGTCAGGGAAGTGGGTTATCCGGACCCCAAGACGTTCCACCCGACTTTCGAGCGCGCCGCTCGGTGGCTGGAGGGTGTCCTGGCGGAGAACTCGTTGTCGATGGAGAAGACGGTACTCGGCGGTTTTTCTCAAGGCGCGGTGATGGCTTACTCGCTCGCGCTCGAGGCGGCCCGTCCGCGGCCCGCCGCGATCATGGCCTTCAGCGGATTCGTCCCCACGGTGGACGATCTCTCGTTGCCGCTCGACGACATCGAGGGGCTGAAGGTCGCGATCGGCCACGGCATCTACGACCCGATTATCGGCGTTGAATGGGGACGGAAAGCTCGCGATCTCCTGACCGAGGCCGGGGCGGACGTGTTTTACAGAGAATCGCCCATTCCCCACGCGATCGATCCGGAATGGGTCGCCGCACTCGTGGGGTGGCTCGACTCCGTGATCAGTGGAAGCGGGGGCGATAGCTAGCGTGTCGATGAGGGTCTGATCCGGCCGCCCTCGCAGCGCGATCCGGTTTCTTCCACAGGGTGCCTCAGAGGATCCGGCCGCTCTCGCAGATGTGCTCGCCGGCGCGCGCCGGCCGGGCACGATCTCTAATGAGTGCGGCGAAGCTCCTCAAACAATGATTCGTAGGCCGAGGCAACCGCGGCCGGGGAGGCCCAGCCTTCGACGAAACGTCTTCCCGACGCGCCCATTGCTGCCAGGTCCCCGGGTGCGTCCATGAGCCGGCGCACCGTCTTGGCAAGAGCCTCCGCATCCTCCGGAGGAGTCGCCACCCCGGCCCCCGATCTTTCGACCAGACCCGCAACCTCGCTGCCCTCGTCGACGCTGGCCACGAGCGGCCTCCCGGCAGCAAGCACGGAGTAGGTCTTGGACGGAACGCTCGTGCGGGCGAGACCCCTTCTTAACGTGACGAGGTGGAGGTCGGCCGCGGCGAGGACCTCGGGCAATCGCTGCTCCGGCTGGACGTTTATGAATCTCACGTTGGGCAGACCCGCCGCCTTGTGCTCGAGTCGCTCCCGGCTTGCTCCTCCACCGTTCAAGACGAACACGAGGTCCGCCTCGTACGTGAGGGCCCCGGCCGCCTCGATCACGATCTCGAGTCCCTGCGAGAGCCCTATGTTGCCGGCGTACATGACGACGAACTTCCCCTCCAGTCCGAACTCGCGACGGTAAGAGTTCTCCTTCTCGAGTGGCCTGATCCAGTCGGTATCGACGAAGTTCGGAATGACTCTGATTTTGGCGAGGTCGCTCGCCTTGGCCCCGACGTTCTCCTTGAGGTCCTCGGCGAGCACGGTTACGGCATCGGCGCGCTCGTAGCACCAGCGTTCCAGGCGATGAGCGGCCTGGACGAGGCGACGGCGCTTGATAACCCCGAGTTCGATCGCAACGTCGGGATAGACGTCCTGAACGTTGAATACGAAGGGGGCTCGGCGCCTTCTTGCGACGGCCCATCCGGACACTCCGAGGGTCAAAGGAGGAGACAGCGCCAGCACCGCGTCGGCCGGCTTGCCCCGCCCCGCCATTACCGCCACCAGCGCGCTGAACCCCGCGTACCCTCCGGCTCGTTTCAAAAGGTTGCGTTTGTCCGAGGCCGGAAAGGGGTGGACGCGCGTGATGCGCCCCCACGGCGCGTCCTCGTAGCGGTAGAGGCGTCCGGCGAAACCAGGCTCCACCGAATGACTCCGGTACCAGGGCAGTGCCGTAACGACGTCGAGCCGATGACCTCTTCCCCCCAGCTCCTCAACGACCCGCGTCACGACCTGACCGGTGGGAGCGATGTCTGGAGCGAAGTGAGGGGTGATGACGACGATGTTCACAGAGCGGTCTCCAGCACCCGGCCGTAGGCGTCCTCGAGGACGTCGGCGGACTTCTCCCAGGTGTAGCCGCGGGCGCGTTCGAGGCCGGCGGCGGCCAGTCGTTCTCGCTCGCGGTCGCTTTCCAACAGGTCGCACATGGCCTGGCACCAGTCCTCCGCGTTGTCGGGAGAGACGAGCTTCCCCGCCTCCCCCACGACTTCGGGAAGCGCGGTGGCGTCGGCAGCGATGACGGCGCACGAGCGGCTCATGGCCTCGAGCACTGGTGCCCCGAACCCCTCGAAGCGAGAGGGAAACACCAGCGCAACTGCATCGTGATAAAGAGCGTCAAGATCGCGCATCGGGACGTGACCGAGACGCTTGACGTTCTTCTCGATCCCGAGCTGTGCAACCTCTCGGAAGATCCGCACCTCCATCGACCCCTTGGCACCTGTGAGAACGAGGGTGGTATCGGGATGGACTTCGAGCAAACGCGCGAATGCGTTGATGAGAACGAGGTGGTTCTTGTGCGGGTACGTGATCGCGGGGTAGAGGAAGAACCTTTCTCCGAGCTCGTAGCGGTTGCGAACCTCGCGACTTGGTTCCTTGCCCTCTCGCGGTGATATCCCGTGCGGAACGACTATCACGATGCTGGGATCGATGTTCAGTCGCTCGATGACCTGACGACGGGTGAATTCGCTGGGCGTCATGATCAGACGTGCCGTCTCCGCCGATCGTGGCACCATCATCTTGAGATAGGTGAGCTTTGTCCGAGCGAGGTATTCGGGATAATCGAGGTACTGAAGATCGTGGATGGTCATCACGGGCCGACTTGTTCTGATGACCGGAATGATCCCCCCCGCATGATGAACCATGTCGATCTTTCTACGTCGGCACTGGGCCAGAAGCCAGGTGCTCTCTCCCGCCACGCGAAATGACTTCATTCTTCCCGTTACCGGCGCGTAGGCGATCTTGAACGTCTGAGCGAGATCGGTGTGAGCCTCCTTGAACTGGGGCAGCGCGAAGAGTGTGTAGTCGAATTTGGTCGACCGCTCGGCGAGACCGCTCAGGAGCCGCGCCATATAGGTCTCCGTCCCGCCGACCACGCCGGGAACCATCCAGAGAAGGTTTATCCCCACTTTCTTCATGTCACGTCCCGATATGCGTTGATCACCAGGCCTGCCGTTCTTTCCCACGAGTACTCCGAGGCACGGGTTCGGCCGGCCGCGGCGAGTTTCTCCGAGAATCGCTCGTCTTCGAGTACCGCGCGTATCCCCCCGGCGATCGACTGCGGATCCCGCGGATCGACCAGCACGCCTGCCTCCGCGGCCAGTTCCTGGGTGGAGGTGCCGAGCGAAGTTACGACCGGTGTTCCTTGCGCCATGGCCTCGAGCACGGGGAATCCGAAGCCCTCCATGTGACTGGGATAGCAGAACACGTCGGCCCCCGCATAGAGCGCGGTGAGATCTGCTTTGTCGACGAAGCCCAGTGGCTTGATCCTCTCCTTACCAACCGAGACGAGATCCTCGAGGTCCTCGTTCCAACCTTTGGGACCCACAAGCACAAGGTCGACGTCTGCATCGAGATACCCGAAAGCGCGGATGAGCCCGGCGAGATTCTTCCGGGGCTCGATCGTCCCCGTCCACATGATGTATCTGCGCGTCAACCCATAGCCATCGCGAACGCGGCTCACCTCCGTTTCCGTCACCTCCGGATGATCCACCCCGAGCGGAACGTGTCTCAACCGCTCCGGCGCGAAGCCTTGCTGAAGGCAGTGCCTGCGCGTGGCCTCCGACGAACACAGGACGAGATCGGCTTCTTTGATCGCCAGTGCGAGACCTCGTTCGAAGAATCGCAGACCTCGACGGGTGAAGTAGTCGGGGTAGGACAAGAAGGCGAGATCATGGATGGTGACGACCAGGGGAGCGGTCTTGGGGGGGATGGCCAGCGTCGAGGCGTGGATTACCTCTACAGACCCAGTTGCTCTCTGCACGGCGGGCGTCCTCAATCTGTGCCATGTCTCATAGAGGACAGGCCGCGGAAGCGCCAGATGATTTACCTTCATCGGAGGCAACCACTCCTTCGTCGGGGGGCCGCGGTGTCGGGCGGCCACGCCAACCAGATCGATTCCGGAGTTGATCAAGGTTGCCGCGAGTCGAAGTGCCGCCACCGCCGTCCCCCCCGGAACGCGGTGCCAGCATTGCTCCATCGTCATTGCCACGCGCAACTTGGTTTGTTCGCTCACGGGGCTAAATCCTCCCACTAAGATGAAAGTCGATGAGCGACTTCTGGCATGACAAACGCGTCCTGGTTACAGGCGGCCGTGGTTTTCTCGGCCGGTCCGTCCTGAACAAGCTCTCCGAGAGAGGTGTCCAGGACCTCGTCGCGCCGGGGAGTTCGGAATTCGACCTCACTCAACGCGATGAGGTTGAGAAACTCTTCGCCAATTTTTCTCCCGACCTCGTCGTTCATCTCGCTGCTCAGGTGGGCGGAATCGGAATGAACATGCAGCGTCCGGCCGATCTCTACGTCAGCAATCTCCTAATGGGGACCTACGTGATCGACGAGGCGCGCCGGAGGGGAACGGATAAGACGGTACTGCTCGGAACGATCTGCGCCTACCCGAAAGTCACCGAGGTTCCTTTCAGAGAGGACGACCTCTGGAACGGCTACCCCGAGGAGACAAACGCGCCATACGGGATAGCCAAGAAAGCCTTGTTGGTTCACGCGCAGGCCAACCGGCAGCAGTTCGGACAGAATTCGATCTATCTGCTTCCCACGAACCTGTATGGACCGGGCGACAAGTTCCACCCCAGCGTCAGCCATGTCATCCCCGCGCTGATCAAGAAATGCGTGGACGCGCTCGAGTCCGGAAGCGACGAGATAGAAGTGTGGGGAACCGGCAAGGCCACGAGGGAGTTCCTGTACGTGGACGACGCGGCCGAGGGGATTGTTCTGGCCACGGAGAGGTACGACTCACCGGAGCCGGTGAACCTGGGGTCCGGTAAGGAGGTCCCGATCAAGGAGCTGGCGGAATTCATCGCATCGAAGGTGGGGTTCGAGGGGCGGCTCCGGTGGGACTCGTCGAAGCCGGACGGTCAACCGCGGCGCCGAGTCGACCATTCCAGGGCCGAGAGGACGTTTGGGTTCCGGCCGGCCGTCTCGCTCGAGGAGGGCCTCGAGCGCACCATCACCTGGTATCTGAGCCATCGCGCCGAGGCCGAGTCCGCGACGGCGGGCTTTGACGACGCCTGACCGGGTTACGGTCGCCTTCGACTCGACGCCCCGACTCGACCGGCGAACCGGCGTTGGACGCTACACGACCGAACTGGCCCGGTGCATCGCGCTCTTGGGAGCGGACGTCAGGCCGTACGCGGTGGCGCTTAGGGGCCGGTGGGATGACCTCCCCTCCGGCGCCCGCCCCGGCGTGCGGTTGCGATTGCCCGCCCGGTTCGTCCACTACCTCTGGAGACACACGGGGGCGCCGAGCCTGGAGCGGCTCACCGGACCCGTCGACGTGGTGCACGGGACGAACTTCGTCCTCCCACCGAGTAGCGCAGCAGGAGTCGTCACCGTCCACGATCTCTCCTTCTACCGGGACGACACATTCCCGGGGGGACGCCGGCTGAGGGATCTCGTTCCCTGGTCCGTCGAGCGGGCGAAGAAGGTCGTCGTGCCGAGTGCCGCCGTTCAACAAGAGGTGGTCGAGCGCTTCGAGGTCGAGGAGGAGCGGGTGGCGGTCACCCACGAGGGGGTCTCTCCCGTCTTCTTCGGAGCTACTCCTCTCGCCACGACGGCTCTCGGTGGTCTTGGTGTGAGGCCACCGTTCGCGCTGGCTGTGAGCACGCTCGAACCGCGCAAGAACCTGGTTCGTCTGCTTCAGGCGTGGGAGGCGGCTGCCGACGACCTTGAGGGATGGAACCTCGTGCTGGCGGGCCCTCAGGGATGGGGCCCCGCCCTTCCGAAAACGCCGGGAGTAGTTCTCACCGGCTGGCTGGGCGATGCAACTTTGCCGGGCCTTCTCAGCGCGGCCGAGTTCTTTTGCTACCCCTCGCTGTACGAGGGATTCGGGCTGCCTCCCCTCGAGGCGATGGCGGCCGGTACGCCGGTCCTGGCGGGCAGCTACCCGTGCGCGCCGGAGATCCTCGGCGACTCGGCGCTGCTGGTCGATCCGACGAGCGTCGACGCGATGGCCTCGGGAATCGCCCTGATGGCGACCGACGACCGGCTTCGCAAACGTCTGGCCCAGGCCGGAAGGCTCCGGGCCGCGACCTACACGTGGGAGGCGACGGCCACGGCGACGCTCCGGGCCTACCGGGAGGCCATGGCGACCTAAACGGGCGCCGAGGACGGCGGGTGGCTGCGAGGGCGGCTGAAAAACTGGATGCCGACCTAGACCGGCGCCGAGGACGGCGGGTGGATGCGAGGGCGGCTGAAAAACGGGGTGCCGTCCCGAGCACCACTCGCCGCCGCAGGCGCCCCGGCAGAACTCGGATGACACGGGTCCTGGTCGTGGGAATCCTGGCCGTTCTCCTCGCGGCACTGCCGGGGGCGGCGCGAGCCGAGCGGAAGGTCGTCATCACGGGTGGGGGCTACGGTCACGGGCTCGGCCTCTCGCAATGGGGGGCTTACGAACGCGCGCGTAACGGAGCGACGGCAGGAGCGATAATCCGTCACTACTACACCGGCGTGTCCGTTCAAGCCGCCGACGATTTGCCGACCAAGGTGCGGGTTGGGGTGGCGTACTCGAGAGCGTCGATCGGTCTCGAGGCGCGGTCGTTGCGCGACGACGGAGGCCTTATCGAGTTCTCGGCCGGGTCTCTTCGACCCATTGCGACGGGGCGGGCCGACTCGGATTGGCGCGTCGCGCCGGCAGGACGTGGAATTGCAATCTTCAAGAACGGGACGCGGATCTCCGCGGACGGCAAGAATATTTTTGCGAAGCGGGGGGTTCTTCGCGTCGACTACGAAGAGCATGGAACGGGGGTCAAGGTGGTCGAGGAGGCCAATCTCTACGACCGCGGCCATATCGAGATCGAGTCTCACTCGGGGCCGTGTGCCGGCGGGAGGTGCGTGCGGCTGATCCTTGAGATCCCTCTCGAGAAGTACTTGCTGGGCGTCGCCGAGGTATCGCCGCACTGGCCTATGGAGGCCCTAAAGACCCAAACGATCTTGTCGCGCACTTACGTCTCGTACCAGGTTCGCCGGAACGGTCAGCATCGGAGCGGATGCAACTGCGCCGTCTACGACACCTCCGCCGATCAGGTCTACGTGGGCAGAGACCGACGAATGGAAGCGGGCTCGTACTGGGACGAGTGGCTCCGCGCGGTGACCTCCACGGAGGGCGTCGCCGCTCTCTACCGGGGCAGCCCAATACTCGCTTTGTACATGGCGTCCTCGGGAGGTCATACGGAGGACAACGAGGAAGTCTGGGGCGGGACCCCTCTGCCGTATCTGCGCGGTGTTCCCGATGCCGCCGACGCGACGGCGGCGAACCCTCACCACAAATGGCGTCTCACGATGCCGTGGAGCACTTTCTCCGCGAGGCTCAACTCTTATTTCTCAACGGGGAGCGTCAAACGATTCGAGATAAAGAGGCCGCTTGGAACATCTGGTCGAGTAACCGTCGTCAAGGGGTCAGACCGCGGGGGAGTTCACATCGTGGGTTCCACCCGATCGGTGAGGGCCGGCGGGTACCAGGTGCGGACTGCCCTGGGGCTTAAGGACACACTGTTCCGAGTAAAGGTCGTCCACTAGGGACCCGGTCCGAGCGTCTAGTTGATGGGCGCCTCGCGTACACTGCGGGGCATGGCGATAGAGGTTCCGCCGCCGGAGGCGCTTCCGGAGGCGATCACCACGCACAGAGGCACTGTTTCCGCAGTCTCGATTGCCCTGCTCGTTGTCAGTGTTGTATTCGCCATAGCCGGCCAGCTCACGCTGAAGTCGGCCATGACCGAGATCGGCCGGATCGGCGCGCGGGAGGTCTCGGCGGCCGGAGAGACCATCACCCGCGCCATAAAGGAGCCGAGGCTTTGGATCGGGCTCGCCCTGTTCGGAATCTCGGCGGTGTTCTGGCTGATCGTCCTGTCACGGGTGCCGCTTTCGGTCGCCTACCCGTTTGTCGGGATTTCTTACATCCTGATCGTGGCCTTCTCGAGATTCTTCTTGAACGAGCACGTGCCTGCGGTGAGATGGCTGGGCGTAGTCATAGTTGCTCTCGGCATCGCGATCGTGGGGATGTCCTTCAAGGCGACTTCCGGCGTTTGAGCGGTTCCCACGATCCACACTGGTGGAGTCCGTTTAGGTGCGCGTTCTAGTTACGGGCGCGGCGGGATTCGTCGGCTCCTATCTGGTGCCGTCTCTGACCCGTGACGGCCACGAGGTGGTGGGTACTGCCGTCGAACCCGCGCCCGGTTACAGAACTCTCGACGTTCGGAATTCAGGCGAGGTTGAGAGGCTGATCGCGGAGCTCAGACCGGATGGGGTCTTCCATTTGGCTGCTCAATCCTCGGCCGCTCTTTCGTGGAAGGAGCCGGCCCTCACCTATGAGGTCAACGTCAGCGGGACTCACTACCTGCTCGACGCGATCAGGCGTCACAGCCCCAAAGCTCGCGTATTGATCCCGTGTACGTCGGATCAGTACGGCAGGGTCAACCCGGAGCAATGTCCTGTAACCGAGGACGCTCCCCAGAGACCGGTTTCTCCTTACGCTTCGAGCAAGATGGCGCAAGAGGCCGTAGGACGGATGTTCCACGAGGGCTTTGGTCTCGCGACCGTATGCACGCGCGCCTTCATGCACATTGGCCCCGGGCAGCCTCCCTCTTTCGCCACCGGGGATTGGGCGCGACAGATTGCGCTCGCGGAAGTGGGACGTGCCGATCGCGTCGTCCGGGTGGGGAACCTGGATCTGAAGCGCGAGTTCGGGGACGTCCGCGACGTGGTCGAGGCATATCGGGGGGCCATGGAGCAGGGCGTCCCGGGAGAGGTTTACAACGTGGCGACGGGCGAGGCTCGCCCCCTGGGGGACGCGCTTCACATCCTGCTGAGGCGCGCCTCCGTCGAGATGAGGGTCGAGGTCGATCCGGCCAAGCTCCGCCCCGCGGATCCGCCACTTTTGGAGGGCAGTGCCCGGAAGCTTCACCGGCTGACGGGATGGGTGCCGCGACACCGCCTTGAGGACACGCTGGCCGAGGTCCTGGACCACTGGAGGGCGACGGTTCGCTCGGGCTCCGAGGCGGTCCGGGGATGAGGGCGCTGATCCTTGCGGGAGGTTACGGAACCCGTCTCCGCCCGCTGACCTTCACCCGTCCGAAACACATGTTGCCGATAGCCAATCGTCCCCACATCGATCACGTCTTGGAACTGCTCCGCAAACACGGCATCCACGAGGTCGTGATGCTCACGAGCTACCTGGCGGAGGCCTTTCGAGAAGTCCTCGACGCGGCCGAGGCCGCAGGGATGGCCGTCCGTACGACGTTCGAGAAAGAACCTCTCGGCACGGCGGGTGCCATCAAGTTCGCGCAGGACTTCGTGGGAGAAGAGACATTCGTCGTGTTCAACGGGGACATCCTGACCGACGTCGACCTCGGTGAGGTGATCCGGTTCCATCGAGACCGCCGCGCCGAGGCCACCATCGCCTTGTACCCGGTCGACGATCCATCGATCTACGGGGTGGTGCCGACCGACGAGGAAGGACGAGTCCTCGGCTTCGTGGAGAAGCCACCTCGCGAAAAGGCCCCCACCAACTTGATCAATGCGGGCATTTACGTCTTCGAACCCTCCGTTCTCAATCGCATAGAGCCCGGCAAGCCCTGGTCCGCGGAGCGGCAGTTATTTCCCGACCTGGTCGCCCAGAAGGCCGAGTTCTTTGCCACGGCGATCGAGGCCTACTGGATGGACATCGGAACGCCCGAGAAATTTCTGCAGGCCAATCTGGATGCGCTGAGCGGTCGCTACCTCAGCGACATTCAGCCCGACCGAGACGGGGTCCTGGCCGCAGATGATTCATTTGTTCATCCGTCCGCCCGGGTGAGCGATACATGCTTGGGTGCAGATGCTCGGATCGAAAAAGAGGCGAGTGTGGCGGAATCTGTTCTTCTTCCGGAAGCTGTGGTGGAGGGGGGAGCCACAGTCAAGCGGTCGATTCTCGGTTTGGGAGCAAGGGTGGGAGGCGGGGTGCCAGCTGTTGAGCAGACCCTGGCCGACGGAGACAAACTCTTTTTCGGTGCAATCGAGGATTCCTGACTTACCGGCAGGTACCTTTTAGTTCCTAATTCGCCGAACAGGAGGTGCACGTGCGCGTCCTCGTGACGGGGGCAGCAGGTTTCATTGGTTCACATCTCGTCGACAGGCTCCTGGCGGAGGGCGAGGACGTGGTCGGCGTCGACGATCTTTCCTCGGGAGCACTGGCGAACCTGGCCGACGCTCGTCGCACTCGGACGGGCAAGTTCAGCTTCCAGCGGGTCGACATCACGTCCACGGCGCTGGGTGAGCTGATCAAACGCCAGAAGCCGGAGGTGATCTTTCACCTGGCGGCTCAGGTCGACGTTCGCAGGTCGGTATCGGATCCGATCCACGACGCGATGCTCAACGTCATCGGGTCCTTGAACGTCCTTCAGTCGGCGAAGGCGGCCGGCTCAAGAAAGGTCGTCTTCACTTCTTCGGGGGGTTGCATTTACGGCGAGCCGGACGAGAGCAGACTTCCGGTCACGGAGGATCAGATTTACCGGCCTGATTCGAAGCCCGAATCTCCCTATGGAGTGTCCAAGAAGATAATGCTGGATTACCTCCGTTATTTCAGAGATGTTCAAGACCTCGATTTCTGCGCTCTCGCTTTGTCGAATGTTTACGGTCCTCGACAAGAACCCGCGTCCGAGGTCGGACTGGAGGGTCAGGTGGTTGCGATCTTCTGCCGCAAGATGCTCGGTGGCCGGCCGTGCACGATCTATGGGGACGGGACGCAGACGCGTGACTTCGTATATGTCGACGACGTCGTCTCCGCGTTCGTTTCTGCTCGAGATAAAGGCAGTGGTGAGCTGGTGAACATCGGAAGCGGACGCGAGCTGAGCGTCAAAGAACTGTACTCTCGGCTGGCCGAGTTGACCGGGACGCGTTTCGAGCCGGTCCACGGTCCGGCTCGTTCGGGCGAGCTCTACCGGATCGTCGTTGATCCCTCCAAGGCAGCCTCCGTGCTGGGCTGGGCTCCGGCAACCCAACTCGAGGAGGGACTCAAGCAAACGGTCGCCTGGTTTCGGGCCGCGAGCTGAACCCTCCTGAGGCCCCCGATTTCGGGATCGTTGACACATGCCGCTCGCGGCGTGAAACTTCCTGCCGAGGAAGCTCGCCCAGGGGAAAGGTTGGTCTCACGTGCCCTTCACGCCAGAAGAAATTGACAGCAAAGAATTCCTGATCACTCTTCGCGGATACGACAAGGATGAGGTAAAGGCGTTCCTCAAGGCGGTTGCCGCGGACTATCGGGCAGCCCTCGCGTCGGCGAGTGCGGTCGAGGCCCCCGGAAATGCCTTCGAGGCGCTGGGCAAGGACATCGGACAGGTTCTGCAGGTGGCCAAGCAGTCGGCCGATCAGCTGAAGCGCAAGGCCGAAGACGACGCCACCTCGATGAGAAGGAGGGCGGAAGAGGAAGCCGCCAACCTGCGGGAGGCCGCGAGCAACGCCGCTCGCCGACTGACCGAGGAGGCCGAACGTCACGCGGTGCAGGTTCGGGCTGAGTCCGAGAGAGAGGCATCTCAGAAGACCTCGAGCGCGACCCGTCGGGTCGAGAAACTGCAGTCCGCCGAGAGCAAGCTTCGTCAGAGGCTCTATGCGCTGGAGATGATGCTCCAGTCGATGCGTCAGGAACTCGAGGGGGATGAAGCCCGGGTCCAGACCGAAGAGGAGGAGGGGGCCCCCATGGCGGCTATCGCGGCGCCCGGATCCGAAGACCGTTCCGAGGCAGAGGGCGGAGAGCCGCCACCTCCTCCGTTCGGGGAGGCTGACGAGGCCGGTTCGCGACCCGGCCCACTCGACTTCGAGGAGGAGGCCGAGGAACCGGTGTCGCGTCCCCCGACCGCCTAACAGCGCAAGCCAGCCTCTACTACGGGGGTCGTTTACAGCCCCTGGATGGGGGCTAGGTTGAACCCGCCCGGCGCTTTTATCAAGGCCGCTGTCGCTAGGCGCGGTGGCATACGCAGTTCTACGTATTGTCCCTCGCCGCCTTCTCCCAGATAATTCCAACATGATTTCCAAAATGTGGTCAGGTAATATCACCCAAAAGAGGGGTAAAGCACCCCTAAATGAGCAATTTTGGTGGCGGGCGAATGAAGGAAAATACGGGCGGACGCAAAACCGTAGTTAAACAGTCACTTTTTGTGACCGAAGGTCCTTTATAGGGATTGAAAAGGGCCTTACGGTTCGCTAGGAGCGACGGACGACGGACGGGTAACGGCTGAGTCAGGCGAAAGGGAGTTAGGTGCTCATGTGGCGTGCGCAGGGGGCGGTTCGATGACCCCCTCGGTTCAGGAGACGATGGTCACGTCGTCCGCGACGACTTTGGGGAGCCTCGTTGAGGCCCCGAGTCGTACATCACCGCGCTATCTGCCCGGGGATCTGGTTGCCCTGGTGGATGTGTGGGTGTTGCTGGCGGTCCTATGGGTCTCGCGCCTCGTCACCACCAACCTCGATCCCTCGGTCGCGCTTTTCGGACTCGTCACCTTTGGCCTGGTCCTGTCTCCGGCCCGCGAACGGCAGACTCGGCTCACGGTCGGGGCACTTAACGACGTCGGACCGATCGTGCGGCGCGTATGGCTCGCCTACGCCGTGGCGTCGGCCGTCTCGGTGGCAGTCGGCATCGGCGATCTTCAGATGTTGCTTGCGGTCGCAGTTCCGACCGCCCCGCTTCTCGTGGGAGGAAGGGCGGTCTCGTACGCGGTCGAGCGTTCTCTCAAAAGACAAGGTGCCAAAAAGCGCACGTTGGTTGTCGGCGGTGGCGACATCGCTCGACGCGTCGTCCAGACGCTCTCGGAGCACGATGAGTACGGACTGAAGGTTGTCGGTGCGGTGGACGACGACCCCATGTACGGCCCCTCCGAGCTCGGCACGATGACTCTCGGCAAGCTCTCCGAAGTGCCGGCGATCGTCAGTGCCGAGGAGGTCGACGTGGTACTCGTGGCCTTCTCGGCGTCGGATCAAGCAAGAATGGTCGACGTCATCCGCGCCGCTATGGCGGCGGGTGCCGCGGTGTGGGTCATTCCACGCTTCTTCGAGCTCGGCGCGGCGGATTCGAATGGAGATCATCTCTGGGGACTGCCCGTCATGAGATTGCAGGCCCCGGCTCGAAGCCGCCCCGAGTGGATCATGAAGCGGACCGTCGACTTTGTGGCAGCGGCCGTGGGTATCGTCCTTCTCGCTCCGGTGCTGGCCGTACTGGCCGTGCTCGTGTACATCGAGGCAGGGCGGCCGATCCTGCTGAGGCAAACCCGCGTGGGTATCGACGGCAAACCCTTCGGGATCCTGAAGTTCCGCACGATGCGGACCGCCGGTAATGAGGTGGAGGGAACGGAGTGGGCCGCCGACGAGGACAGAATGACCAGATGCGGTCGCATCATGCGCAAAACGAGCCTCGACGAGTTGCCGCAGCTATTCAACGTGGTGAAGGGTGACATGTCTCTCGTGGGGCCACGACCCGAGCGTCCGTACTTCGTCCACCTGTTTAGCGACCTGTATCCCAGCTATAACGCGCGGCATCGTTTGCCCGCGGGAATCACCGGATGGGCGCAGGTGCATGGGTTGCGAGGCGACACCTCGATCGAAGAGCGAGCCGCGTTCGACAACTACTACATCGAGAACTGGTCTTTGTCGCAAGACCTGAAGATTCTCCTTCGAACGGCTTTGTCCATGGTTACGCGCAACGAAAGAACAGAGAAGAAAGAAAGGTAGAGGAGGACGACATGGAAGGGAGCAGGATGGTGGCTGAGAACAGGCGGATGGCCCGTCGAGCATTGGGATTGATGGTTGCCCTGGCGCTGGTCTTCGGAATAGCTCTGGCTTTCTCCGGGACCGCGGTCGCGGGCAGCAAGGTGAGGATCATCGACGAGAGCGGTCAGACGTGTTTCGTCGACCGTTACGGGCCCAGGGTGTGCCCGTCGGACTCCGAAAGAGATCCGAAGTCGGATGTGGATGCCGACATCCTGAAGAGGCCGACCACCGATAACGGTGGCGGGGGTGACCTCCCCTTCACGGGTGCCGATTTGACGCTGTTCGTCATCACCGGGGCCGCGTTGATTGCAACCGGAACGCTCGTCTTCAGAAGAGCGCGGGCTTCCCGGAGCGAGTCCTAGCCAAACTCAGAACAGGGGCTCACTCCAGAAGTCCGCGAGCGAGTCCCACCAGGACGAAAGTCCTGAGGTTCGACGGGGCCCGGCGGTAAGTGAAAACGTTTCGGTGAAGTCTGCTTCATAGCGAAACGTGTCGTCCTCCCACTTACCCGGGCCCCGAACGATCCAGTCACTTGGGGGTTGCAGGGCGAGCGTGAGACGCGCGTCGCGAGCGAGCGGCTGCGGCACGGCAGTCAACGCGTACTCTTCCTTCACCGAAAGGTCATAGGCCACTTCGAGCTTCCTTGAGGCTCCCCGCTCCACGTCCAAAAAAGCGCCCACGGAAACGAGATCGCCTAATTCCTCCCGGAAGTACCCCTCGGAGCGATCGTCTATCTCGAAACCCGTGATCTCCGCCTCGGCCGGAACGTACACCTCGAGGTAGTCGCGCAGCAGCGCGTAAGGCCGTGTTGACCCGGTTACGTAATCGACAAGGCCATCCGGCGCGATGTTTCTCAGTTCAACCGCGGTGATGCAATGAGCGGTGGTGGTTTTGATCTCGCAGCTGTGGCCGACCTCTCGCTCGGCCCAGTAATCCATCTTGCTTCCAATCCCGGGGGATCCTCCCCGGTTCTGCGCGGTGACGAGCAACGTGTCCAAAGAGGAGGGGGCCTCTCCCGAAGCGTTCACGGCGGCCAGAACGGTCGCCTCCTGTGGGTCGAAGGACACGAATTTGAGATGCCCGCCGGCGATTGCCTTCCCGGCCGCCCTGACCCGGGACTCGCCTCGGAATCCTTCCTCCAGTACGAGCTCGAACGCGCGCTGCCCTACGGCGAGCAGCGCGCCCTTACGCTCGGCCTGGTCCTCAAATTGCTGGTAGGCATCCGAGTAGGCGAAGCGAGGAATGCGCGATGCTTTCAGCCTCCCAACTCCCAGCGGGCCCTCGACGGTTTCGGTGGGGGGAAGGAGAGCTTGAAGTCCGCGCGGATCGACCAGTAAGGCTCCGTCCGCGGAGGTTCCGGTTACGAGCTCGTACAGGCGAGATGCGACGAGCGCGTCGTCCGGCACGTCCGGCGAGTAAGTGGAGTTGACGAAGATCGTGGAGTTGGCTCCGTATTTAACGAAGCGCTCGTAGTCCGGCGGAGCGGGCACCCTGCGGACGGGAGAAGTCCTAAGTTCTGGGACGGACTTAAAGGCCCCGAGATCCAGCCGGCCGCTCGTTACTCGCAAGGTGCCGATCCCCCCGAGGATGCCTCCGGCCCCCCTCAGTTCCGCGTTGTTAACGAGAAGTACGGCGTAGGTGCGCGGCCCCCGCATCCCGAGCAGCCCTTCGAGCGAAGCGAGCAGGGACCGTAGATCCTCGGCGTCCGATCTCAGGTCGCCGACCCGGTACTCGAGATCGGTCAGCGTGTTCCACAGCGCGGGCACGAGCCATCCGCTCCTCGCGTCCGAGATGGTTTGACGGAGGTTATTGAGCCGGTCGATCTGCCGGCCGAGGGGCTCCTCCAGGCCGCGGATCGCGGCAACGTCGACTCGTCCGTCTGCGAGCAGGCCGGCGTCCTGGAGCGACTCCGCGGCATCGATCAGGTCGAGACCCGCGGCCAGGGCTGGTCGAGCGGCAAGAGCGGCATCGTCCAGCGCGTGGAGGTTGTGTCCTACAAAGGGCAGGACTCCGAGGATGTCCGCGGGACCGCTGCTGAGCCGTCCGTGGGCGTCGCCGAGAAGTTCCAGGGCCTCGCGTCCCTCGGCGTCGCCGATCTCGTCGAGCGGCTGATCGAGGATGTCTCGTGCCGTGAAGAGATCGGAAGCCGCAGGAATCCCCACATAGGCGGTCAGGACGGCGATGATGAACAGCAGGACCGCGAGCGCCCAGAGAACCCGCCGAATCACGCGACCGTCAGACCGGGCCCCTTAGCCCTCTGCGGTGCCCGATGCCCAGGTCTCTCCCGAGGCCGGCTGCGGTGCGGGAGTTCCCTCCGCGGCCGAGGCACGCTCTCGCCTCGTCTCGGTTTCGGAGGCCGAATAGTACGAATACCGGCCTGTATCGACATCGGTTTCGACCTCGGTGACGACTAATTCGGCGGCGCGAACGTTTCGGACCCGGAGTCGGGCCAGCGTTCGACCCAAAGACGTGGTCGAGGGGGCGGTGGACTTCCCCTTCCTGACGACCGCGATCACGCTGTCCGCCGCAACCACTAGGGGATACGAGTCGCTCACGACGAGTATCGGAGGTGCGTCGAAGATGACGTAGTCCGCCTTGTCCCGGAGCTCCTCGACTATCTCGATGATCCGGTCCATCGTGAACTCGGCGGGCCAGGTGTGCCCGGGGGCCGCTAGGACGGCTCGGAGTCTCGGCCCACGGCGCTGTTCGGCGGCTCGCCGCGACTTGAACTCGACCCCGAACTTGGCGTTATCGAGGGCGACGTTCGTCAGGGCCTCGTCGATGGTTGCCTCTCCCCGTCCGATCGCGTCAAGACCTCTTGTTTGAGGTCCGACTTGAATGCCCAGATAGGAATGCAGAAGGGGGCGTCTGAGGTCGGCCTCGACGATGATCACGTCGCGCCCCTCGATTGCCATTAGTACGGCGAGATTGGCTGCAACGGTGGTCTTGCCTTCTTCTGGATGCGCGCTGGTGACGACCACCGTCCGCTTCTGACCCGGCTCCCACGACCACAAAATGTTGGCGCGCAGTCTTTGCATCGCCAGTTCGGCGAGCACCGGATCGAGCCGCTTCTTCTGATGTTTCTTACCGCGCCCGAGAAGGGGCTGGAAGCCCAGGAGTTTTGGGGGCAGCGTTGCGCTAACCGATTGACCAAATGCCAACTCGGTCTGGGGAACGCTTCGTATCGTCCGGTCGAACTGCTCCCTCGCGAACGCCGCGAGAACGCCTATGAGAAGACCAAGAGCCCCGGCCACGGCGATGTCGCGGACGGGCTTGGGGTCCACTTGCCCCGGGAGGGGATGCGCATCGTCGAAGACGGTAGCGGTGATGTTCCCGTTTTGGCCCTCACCGGACAGCTCCTCGCTGACGAGTTCCTCGAAGGTCTCTCCAACCTCTGCAAGGATCGCCCCTCCCCGCTCGCGATCGGTGTCGTCATAGCTCACGACCAGAACTGCGGTGGCGGGTTCGGTGGACACGCCGAGATTCCCGAGCAACTGGTTGGAGGTGATCCCCAGATCGAGCTCCTCGATCACAGTGGTTGCGACGACGTCGGTTTCAAGAAGGTCACTGGCCGTCTGGGTCAGTTCCTCGGTGGCATTGACGAGATCGGACCTAAAAACCCCTTCTCCCTGTCCGACGAGGATCTTCATCGAGGACCTGTAAACAGGGGTCTTGTTCAATACATACGTAGCCGCCCCCGCCACCGTGACGGCCGCCAGCAGGACGATCAGCCAGAATCGCCGCCGGATTATCCCGATGTAATCGGAGAGTTGCCTTGCTTGCTCTTCTTCGGTTGCGGCCATGAGCCAAGAGAGATTAGCAGCCGACCCCCCCTCGACCTGGCGTTTTAACTAAACCCCCGTCCCTGAATATGGGTCAAACCCCTGGTCGAGCTAACGTTCCTTCCATACTATCCAATTGCCAGGAATTTCTTAGAAGGGGGAAGCAGAAATGTGGGGATCGAGACGCCTTATCGCCGTCGCTGCGGTTGCCCTTGTCATGGCTCTTCAGGTCCCGGCTCGTGCCGGTATCTCGACCTGCCGAGGAATGACCGTCGAGATCCAGGGGACCGACGGGCCCGACGTCATCACCGGGACCGCGGAACGTGATGTGATCGCGGGAGGCGGCGGAGACGACGTGATCAACGCCTTGGACGGAAACGACGTGATCTGCGGAGAGGGCGGGCGAGACACGATCGACGCCGGCCCCGGGAACGATCAGGCAACGGATGCGGGCGACACCGGCCCCGATGACTCATCCGACACGATCCTGGGTTCGGGCGGCAACGATGTGATCGAGTTGAGCGGAGGGACTAACGAGGTTGATGCCGGGCCGGATACCGACACGGTTACAGGAGGTCCCGATGCGGACACGATCCGCGGAGGCGACGGGCGGGATTCAATCGAAGGCGACGACTCGTCGGGAGAATCGGGAGCAGACTCCCTATTCGGTGATGACGGCAACGACTCGATTGATGGACTGGGAGACAACGACATCATCGACGGCGGGGAGGACAACGACACGCTTGATGGATCGGCCGACAACGACTCTCTCATCGGTGGTTCAGGTCTCGACGTGCTCAACGGCGACGGCGCCGGTCCCGGCGGTGGCGACCACTTGAGAGGAGGAACCGGAAGCGATCAGTTAAGCGGGGACGCCGGCGATGACGATCTCGATGGGGAAGACGACGACGACGAGTTGGATGGCGGACCGGGCGAGGACTTCGTCGCAGGCGGAGGGGGTAATGACGTCTTCGAGGAGGACGAAGAGGGGGAGGCGCACTCGAACGCGCTGCGCGGGAACAGTGGGGACGACGTCTTCTTCAGCGGCGAGGGAAATGACATCGTGTCCGGTGGAGACGGCAACGACGTCATCAACGAATTCAGGGGCGACGACCGTCTTCGAGGAGGCGACGGCAACGACCAGATAATCGATGTCTTTGGCCAGGACCGCATCGCCGGAGGCGGAGCCAACGACGTCATTTCCTCGTTCCGAGCCTTCGACGAGGTCATCGGAGGGTCGGGTAACGACCACATCGATGCCGGCGTCGGCGGCGATCGTGTGTCGGGTAGGGGTGGAAACGATTCGTTAAACGGGGGGCGTGGGCACGATGTGATGTTCGGAGGTCGTGGTGACGACGTCATCGAAGGGGCGGGTGACGACGTTGCCAAACAGGGCGATCGAGGCGACGACATCGCCGGTGGCGCCGGGAACGACACGATCCTGGGCCGAGGGGGGAACGATGACGCCTTTGGACAGAGAGGAAACGACAGGATCGAGGGCCACGCCGGAGACGACTATCTCGATGGTGGCGGCGGGCCCTTCCGCGATGTTCTGGACGGCGGACCCGACCGCGATACGTGCGTTCGAGGCGAGCTCGTCAGAGGGTGTGAGACCGTCGCTATAGGCGAGGGTCCCCCTACGCCTTAGGACTCAGACTCCGAGCTTTCCGTCGTGGCAGTCTGCAGACATGGTCCGACGTGCTCTTCGCGCCCTGGAGGAATCAGGGATCGATTTTTCGATCAGGAAGGGCCCCCGTCACGACGACGAATTGCCCCTCGGTGGAGAGATCGACCTGGCGGTCCCGCGTACCCAACTGCGATCTACTGAGGGAGCTCTCGCAACGGCCGGATTCAAGCGACTGAAGGCGAGAGGCCACCCCGGCCACAGATTTTTTGTACGCGCCGAGCGGGGGCGATGGATAAAGATCGACGTCAAGGTGGATTTCACCCCGGCATTCGGCGGGGGGATCGGTCGGTTCCTATCCGCCTTCGGCCGAAGGCTGCCTCTGAGTTTTCGCCGCGTCGGTTCAATCGTTGCAATCCTGGGACCGGACGGCGCGGGAAAGGGCGCCGTGGTCGCCGCACTCGTCGAGCGAATCCCAATCGGAGTGGACGTCGTCTACCTCGGCTCTCGGAGGGCTCAGTCCCACCCGGATGCCGGAGCCGCTTCGGAGCGGCCGCTTCCGAAGGCGGCCCGGGAAGCTCTCTGGATGTTTGTCCGGCTTCTCAGGACTTGGGGCAAGCTGGGAGGAATCTACGCCCGAGCCTGGCGCGGTCACGTCGTGCTTTGCGACCGTCACCCCATCGAGGTTCTCGCAATCCGACCCCGGAGAAGGCTTCCAGGGTTCGAGCGGTTTCTGGTCAGAAGGCTGGTACCAAACCCGGATGCGGTGGTGATCCTCGATGCTCCCGGAGAGGTCTTGTTCGAGCGCAAGCGAGAACACACAAGTGAAACTCTGGAGACCTGGAGACGGCGCTACCTCGAGGAATTCGGAGATACCGCCGAGGTGATCTCGAGCGCGGGACCAATCGAGGACACCGTGGCCGAGGTCTCGCAGAGGGTCTGGCACGAGGTCGCGTCGAGGCGTCGATGGTGATCTTCGAAAGGTTGGCGGCGTTGCTGCTGCCCGTCGGCGCGACGGGAGATCGAACTTCGGTTGTGGAGACGACGAATTGGCGCGTTGACTCTGGGGCCATAGGCGACCTCGAAGCAGTGGTGTGGGGCCGGCCCCCCTTTGGATCGGGGACCCCCTCGACGGTTGCCACTAGATCTGCCCTCGCTCGCGCGGTCGCGCTGACCAGATTGCGATTACGCGCGCCCGGTCGCCTGAGGCTGATCCGCGTCCATCGATGGCCTCCTCCGGAACTCACCACCCAGAGGTGGAAACGGGCCGCAAAGAAGGTCTTCCTTTCAGGAGCGCTCGCGGAACTTTCGGCGCGAGCGTCGGATGAACGAGTGCTCGACGTGGTCTGGCGCAGTGCCGGTCAGCGAGGTCACCCCGGGCCACTCTCGCCCTCTTCCGGTGGTTCCGCGAGGCTCGAGGCGCGAGCCGACGGGGCCCGGGCCTTTCTGAGGGTCGGCGGCGCGGGAACGGGTGCAGATCCCTCGGGCGCTGCCTCCGGTCTTCGGTTGCTCGAAGGAGGGGGGATCGAGGCGACCCCTCGAATTCTGGGAGCCGGCACAGTGGCGGGGGCCGCCTGGGTCCTGGAGAGCGTGCTCCCGGGAACGCGCCCGGCTCGAATGGACGGTCGTCTTCTCGAACAGCTCGTCGAGTTCTGCTCCGAGCTTCCAAGCTCTGATGAATTGCCCCGCGCTCTGGTGGACGACCTGCGCACGATCGCGGAGTTCCTGCCGTCGATGGCAGATCGAATAAACGGGATCGGGGGCGGTTGCCGAGAGGTTGTGAGCGATCTCTTTTCCATCCTCCGCCACGGCGACCTGTGGTCGGGAAACATTCTCTCGGACGGGACGAGGCTCACCGGGATCGTCGACTGGGACGCGTGCCACGTCTGGGGGGTGCCGGGGTCGGACCTGCTAAATGCGTTCAGTACGGAGTTTTCGGGTTCGAGAGGAAGCCTTGGTGATCGCTGGCTTAGAAGACCATGGGTCTCGGCGGAGTTCCTGTCCCTGACCGGCCCGTACTTCACTCGTCTCGGGATCCAACCCGTCCCTGAGGTTCTGGGGGTGATAGCGGTGGCGTGGTGGGCCAACCAGGTTGCGGCAAGCCTGACGCGCCTGCCTCACCTCGTGGACAACTCTCAATGGATCACTTCCAACGTGGTACGGGTGGTCGAGTCCCTCGAATCCTCTTCCTCGCCGGCTTCGCTCGGCTAGCCTGCGCCGGGTGAGCCTCAGAGCCGTCCGGGACGTCGACACACTCGAGCACGCGTGGGAGGAACTCGCTTCCCGAACCGGGGCCGTTCCCTGGGTGCATCCAGGCTGGATTAGGGCCTGGTGGACCGCTTTTGGAAGAGGCTCTCTGGAGATCATTGCCCTGGAAGAAGGGGCGCGTTTGAGGGCACTCCTTCCGTTGCGGCGTTGGCTCGGGGGACTGTGGTCGACGTCGAACTGGCACACTCCGACAATTGAGATCGTCGCCGACGGGGACGACGCCGCTCTGGAGCTGGTGGGCGAACTGATGGGCAAACGTCCGCGAAGCGTTTCGCTTTACTTTCTTGAAAGGGGCGATCCAAGTTCCAACTGGTTTAGGAGGGGAGCCGCTCGCCGCGGTTTCAGGATTCGGGAACGTTTGCTCGAGCGATCGCCTTTCGTGACCATCCACGGACCCTGGGAGACCTACGAGAGTTCGCTAAACAAGAAGTTGAGATCGGAAATACGTCGCCGGCGCAAGCGACTTCAAGAGCAGGGAGAGCTCGTCCTTGAAGTCGTCGACGGGGGCAGGCGTCTCAACTCTCTGCTCGACCAGGGATTCAAGGTCGAGGCGGCCGGTTGGAAGGGTGAACGTAAGAGCGCGATAGCCGCCCGCCCGGAGACGGACGTTTTTTATCGTGAAGTCGCACGGTGGGCATCGAGCCGCGGATGGCTTCGATTGGCCTTCTTGCGGCTCGACGGCGTGCCCATCGGGTTCGACTACTGCATCGAGGCCGGGGGTGCGCATTATCTTTTGAAGACCGGATTCGACCCTTCGTATCAAAAGTATGGACCCGGCATGATCATGCGATACGAGATGCTGAAGCGCGCCTTCTCGAGTCCGCTCGACAGCTACGAGTTCCTGGGTCGAGACGAGGATTGGAAACTTCAGTGGACCGACACCGTGCGGGAACGTGTCGCGCTTCAGTGTTTCGCACCGAGCGTAAGGGGCTCGATCGATCTCGCCGCCTGGAAATACGCGCGTCCCGCCGTCAAGCGACTGTTAGCTTTCGTCCGCAGATGAAAGAGCCGCGTCTTTCGGTCTGGCCGCCATTGCCACCCACCGGCTACCTGCGCCGCCGCCTCGCCCGCCTGCCCTTTCCATTGGAACATCCGAAGTGCCGACTCTTCGCTCGTGCTCGGCACGGCCTATTCCATGGGATCAAGGCCCTCGGCTTGGGGACCGGAGACGCGGTGTTGGTTCCGGCGTTCCACCACGGGTCCGAGGTCGAGGCTTTGAGCACGGCCGGAATCGAGTGCCGCTTTTACGACGCCGCGACGGACCTTCAGCCGGATCGAGAGTTGCTCGAGTCGTTGATCGACGACCAGGTCAAGGCGTTGTACTTGATCCACTACCTTGGCCTGCCTCAGGACTCTCGGAAATGGCGCCAGTGGTGTAACGAGAGGAATCTTCTGCTGATCGAGGACGCCGCGCAGGCCTGGCTCGCGACAACCGAGCATGGTCCCGTCGGTTCCTTCGGCGATCTTTCGCTGTTTTGTCTCTATAAGACCTTTGGGCTTCCCGATGGCGCTGCAATTTTGTCGCAAAGGCCACCATTACTCGAAACTGATCATCGAACGATGGAAGCGGGCCGCGCCCTCGCGCGCACCGCGGCATGGTTGGAGGGGCGGTCGGGTTGGGTCTCCCGGATGACCACGACGTTGAGGACAACCGATGACTACGATCCGGCGCGCGACTTCTCGTTAGGAGACGGCTCGGAAAGTATCGCCGAGTCGAGCCTTCGCCTCTTGCCGCGAGTCGCCGATGAAGAAGCCGCGGCTCGACGGCGCGCCAACTACCGGATCCTTCTCGAGGAGCTGGGCGCGATGGTCGTCGCGCCCTTCGATGAGTTACCCGAGGGGGCGTCCCCGTTCGCCTTCCCAATCGAATCCGACGACAAGGCCGCGCTGCTGCGGCGTCTGGCTAAAGCAAACGTGGCGGGACTAAACCTGTGGTCGATTCCACATCCCTCCCTGAATCGGGTGGAGTTCCCCAATGCAACGGCACGCCGACAGCGAACGGTGTGCCTCCCGGTGCATCAAGAACTGCGCCAGATCGATCTCGAGAGGCTGGTCGACGCAACTCAGCCCGTTCGACGTCCGGCATCGTCCTTCGTTGAATACGTCGACGATCCCGCTCAGCTCAGAAAGCAATGGGAGACGCTGGCCCTGAGGACGAAGAACGTGTTCGCCACCTACGAATGGGCCATGATCTGGGCCGATCATTTCCTCGCCAAACGTCCTCTTCTGGTGGGGGCCGGGAGATCGGCCGACGGCGAAATCTTCGGAGTCTTCCCGCTGTATCTCTGGGCCGGAAAACCCATGCGGGTGGTGCGTTTTCTCGGCCACGGGCCTGGAGACCAGCTTGGCCCCGTGTGCGATCCACGTGACGCGCCGCGCGCGGCGCGCGCGCTGGCGGCCTCGCTCAAAAAACCTCCCTGGGATTACGGCATGTTCATCGGCGACTACCTGCGAAGAGATGAAGGTTGGGGCCATCTCTTGGGAGCAAAGGTATTGAGGCGATTCGAGAGCCCTCTGCTGAAGTTCGATGGATCCTGGGACGATTTCCTGAACTCGCGCTCCTCCAATCTGCGCGAGCAGATCCGGCGCAGAGAGCGAAAGCTCTTGCGCGAGCACGACGTCAGGTTTCGGCTCGCCGATGATCTGGACCGTCTTCCCGAGGACATGGCCACGCTGTTCTCTCTGTACGACGCTCGCTGGGCCGCGACGGAGCGAACCTTCTCGGCAGGGGCGGCCTTTCATAGGGACTTCGCGTTAGAAGCGCTGAAGAAGGGTTGGCTCCGGCTGTGGTTCCTCGAGTTGGACGGAGGCCCTGTGGCCGCCTGGTACGGCTTCAGGTACGCGGGAGTCGAGTCCTATTACCAGGCAGGCCGCGATCCCAGCTTCGAGGGAGAATCGGTCGGCTTCGTCCTGCTTGTCCACACGATTCGTGAAGCGCTCAACGATGGCGTGACCGAATACCGTCTTCTACGGGGCGGCGAGGCCTACAAGTACCGCTTCGCGACCGAAGATCCCGGACTGGAGACGATCGCGTGGGGTCGGGGACCGATGCGGGCCGGCTTGAGCGCGGCAGCCCGATTGGGCGAATGGGGGCCTACCCGCAGGCTGCTCGGCCGTAAGCTCGCGAGCCTGCCCCGTTCTACGACGTAATCTGTGAGGCCGGTGTGATGGACGTCGTGACCACCAACCGCGGGGCCAGGGTGGCCGAGCCTTCCCTGGCCGAGAACGGCGAGAGCGTTGCAACCGGACTGGTCAAACCGAAGCTGGCGCGACCCGTCGCAGAGACGTGAGCGGTCACGTCGATCTCGACCCAGCGCTTGGA
Source organism: Actinomycetota bacterium (assembly GCA_030862065.1). Taxonomy (GTDB): domain Bacteria; phylum Actinomycetota; class CADDZG01; order CADDZG01; family WHSQ01; genus JALZEK01. The sequence continues at coordinate 36,732 of JALZEK010000139.1, forward strand.
CGAAAGCTGCCCGGTGGTGCCCAATTTTGTCGCGAAGGCCGGAGCGTTGCTCCACGCCACCGTCTTCTCCCCCCAGGGATTGTCGATCGAGTGAACCGCCACGCTGGGAGAGTTCGCCAGCGAGTAGAGCCGGAGCTTTGCGCGAACGACCGTTCCCGACAGGCCGGAAAGATCAAACCGGACGAGACCGTTGATCGGCCGGACTCCGTAGACACGGATCCGGTTGCGCCCGCCGTAATTCGACTTCGGATATCTCGAATCCACGAATGCATCGGCCGCCGCGGACAGCTCCGAGATCTTGATCGTCGGCTCCGGATCGGGAGTCGGCGTGGGCTCGGGCGTGGGGGTCGGGTTTGGGGTCACCGAAGGCTCCGGCTCGGGCGTGGGGGT
>JALZEK010000046.1 GCA_030862065.1 Actinomycetota bacterium
TTAGGAGCCCGTGACGACTTGGCAGTAGTCGGCCAGGACCTCGATCGTCCGGTCGATGTCCTCCTCGGTGTGCTGAACCGAGATCGTCCACTGCTCCTCTTTGCCGGGCGTCTGATAGATGCCGCGATTGACGACCCAGTACCAGTAGGCGTCGAAGAGGGAGTCGTCGGTCTCCTGGAAATCCCGGTACCTGCGTAGCGGCTTGTCTCTAAAGGTGATCGACCCCTTTGCACCGAGATCCGTCGTGACGGCGGCGATGCCTGCCTCGTCGAACACCTTCTGAAACCCGTCCGCCATTCTCGTACCAAGATGCTTGAGGTGGGCGTAGGCGTCGTCGGTGAGAACCTCCGCAAGGGTGGCGAGACCCGCCTTCATCGACAGCGGGTTCCCATTGAAAGTGCCCAGAGCGGCAACCCCGCTCTTGATCTCGTCCATGATCTCTGCCTTCCCGCCGAAGGCCCCGATCGGCGTTCCGCCACCGATCGATTTCGCGAGGCAGACCAGATCCGGTTGCACGCCGAAATACTCGGTTGCTCCCCCGGCAGCAATGGTGGCGCCGGACTTCACCTCGTCGAAGATGAGCACGACTCCGTGTTTGCTGCACAGTTCTCTGACGCTTTCGAGGTAGCCGGGGTCGGGAAGGACGATGCCGATGTTCATCATCACCGGCTCCATGATCATTGCGCCTATTCGGTCGGCGTTCTCCTCAAGTGTTCTCTCAAGAGCAGGCGCGTCGTTGAACGCCACGATCACGGTCGATTGGGCCGTGTCCTTCGGGATACCTCGAGAGAACGGAACACTCCACGGTCGCTCTGTCGGTCCGCTCGAGTCCATCGACGGAACGACGGAGTACATGACCGCGTCGTGGTGCCCGTGGTAGGAGCCCTCGATCTTTAGCAGTAGTTCTTTTCCCGACGCCGCGCGCGCCAGGCGCACCGCGTCCATGGTCGATTCCGTACCGGAGTTGGTGAACCTGACCTTCTCGAGCCCGAAACGACGTTTGATCTCCTCGGCTAGCGCGATGCCCGCCTCGGTGGTCGTGGCGAAGTGGGTGCCGCTGGCCGCGGCCTCTTCGATCGCGGCGCGCACCTTTGGATGGGAATGACCCACGACCATTGACCCGAACCCATTGTGATAGTCGATGTATTCGTGATCGTCGACGTCCCACACGCGGCTCCCTTCGCCGCGCCGGAGATAGATGGGGTAGGGGTCGCCGGCCTGGAACGACGAGGCCACGCCGAACGGCATCGCCCGTTCGGCCCTGTCGTAAAGCGACCTCGATACCGGGGTCCTTTCTTCGAAGCGAGAAACCTCTTTTTCGAGGATCTCCTTCGCCCGGGCGTCGAGGGCCCGGCTTGAAACGGCCATCACGACCTCCTGAAGGAATTACGTGAACTGCAAACCTCAGAGGTTAGTAGACAACCACCGGATCTAGATACGCCGAAAAGTCCAAACGACTCGCCACCCCCGCGCCGAGTGGGTGTCTGCCAAGAATATTTCTCAGCTCACGACACTCGGCGGGTGGACGAGATCAATTGGAGGCGAATCGGCGGAATCGTCCCTCTTTGAAACGGGCCGATTTGTGACATCCTGAAGCCATGCTGATGGCCGCATGCCACTCCAAAGAGACCGGTTGGATAAAGGTCGAGGAACTCGAACGCCTTTCGGACCTGCGAGAGGAATCGGGCAACCTTCTGTGGGCCGAGACCGATGTGGCGACTCTGTCGGCGGAGGAGGTTTCGCTCATCACCGAGGAGTTCGAGCTGCCGAGACTCGCGGTCGAGGACGCGGTCGAGGCTCGCTCCCGGCCGAAGCTGCAGCCCTACGGCAAGGTCACGTTCGTCGTGGTCCACCAACTGGATGAAGTAGAGGATCAGTTGGAGGCCGTTCAGATCGCGGGGTTCGTCGGCCCCAACTTCGTTCTGATCTTCCACGCGGGCGCCGAGCGCACGATCAAAGAGGCGAAACGCAGATGGGAAGAGGTAGATCTTCGAGACGAACCCGCGATGCTGCTCCACATCCTTCTCGACGTCATCGTCGACGACTACCAGGCAATCGCCGACCGCGTCGAGGAGGAGATGGAAAGTCTCGAGGAGATCGTTCTGGAGATGCCCAACGCGCCGGTCAGCCGGCAGCTGTACGCGTTGAAACAAAGGGTTGCCAGGCTTCGCCGGTACGTCCTCCCGGGAACCCGACTGCTCGACTGGGCTCTCGACCCCGACACGATTAACCGGCCGATTCCAAAGCACACCGAGGACCTCTTCCGAGACGTCCACGACCACCTCTTAAGGATCAGCGACCAGGTGCGCAACGTCGACGATCTCGCCCAGGCGGTGATCGATCTGACCAGAGCGGAACAGGCCGCGGTGCTGAACGAAACCAATCGGAGGCTGGCCGCGTGGGCCGCGATCTTCGCGGTGGGGACCTTCGTCGCAGGGATCTACGGCATGAACTTCTCGCTCGTCCCGGGAACGGGGACGCGCTTCGGTTTCTGGTTCTCGCTCACGCTGATGGCCGCCACGTCCATCGGGCTGTACGTGTACTTCAAGCGAAGGCGGTGGCTCTAGCCGACCGGGCGAATGCCTGCCGAGTGGTCGTGGCTGCGGAACTATTCCGGTGGATTTACCAGTCGGCGGGAAGCCTCCGTGCCGAGTGGTGCCTCAGTTGCGCATAGCGCAACTCACGCACCACTCACGCTGCCCCCGTGCCACCGTAGGACCTCGGGCGCCTAGTTCATGACGTGGATCATGCCGCACATCCCGGTGCACACGCCATCATTGAGCTCCGAGTGGAGCGTGCAGCGGTACCTGAACTCTCCCTCTCGACGGAAGCGCTTGCTCGTCCTCTCCCCCGGCGACAGCGTTTCGAAAAAGTCCCAGTTCCGTCGGTAGGACTTCACGTTGTGGACTGTGTCGAACCTGGCAGGGTTGATCCACTTGATCCGGTCTCCCCGGGTGATGTGGCGGAAGTCCGGATTCCACCTGTTGTTATCCGTCGTCTTCACGCGGAAGGTGTCGGCGGCCACCGGCCCCCCGAACACCAGGCTCCCGGCCACCACCAAACCGATGATGAGCTTCATTGCACGGCGCATTACTCGACCCCCTATCTAACCTCGAACGTGTTCTTGTTCTGGCCCTTGTCGAAAATCGATTGTACGTTTCCGGCTTCGTCCCAACCGCGGCAGAAGGCAGTGTAGTTGCGAATGCCGGTGCCGCGGGCACTACTCCTCAGGAGCTTGTCCAACGTGAAAACGAATGTATCCGTGAAGTACTCGACTGTGGTCTCAGTGTCCCGGCCCGTCTTGGCCCACCGCTTCTCGTCACAACCTCCCGATCTGAAACGACTGCCGTTCCACCACCGACACGAACCGTCGCTCATCTTCTTTCTAATCCCCAGCTGCACTCGGTCCATTCCCGAACCATCCTCCCCGTCCTGCATGATGCCGAGCATCGTTTCAAGTGCGCGTGGACGGTACTTTCCGCCATCAAGAGGCGCATGGAAAGCTGTAATGGGCGGGGTGTCATCAGGCGGATTCGCACTATCTTCGTCGAAGATCGTGACGTCGACGCTCGGTGTTACAACCGCCCCGCCCGTAGGATTGCTGAGATCGACAAGAAAATTCTCGGTCGATTCACCTACATTGTTATTGGTCAAAGGGATCGTAATTCTCTTTAGCCACTCATTCGCTCCAAACTCTAAATTTCCCGAAGTCTGCTGGAAATCCTCTGGGGACGTTGCCGTTCCGTCCTGGGTCTCGTAATGGACAGTCATGGATCCTGAAATATTGCCCGCCCTAAGGACGAAAATTTCGATCTTGGGATCGTTCAAAGGTCTGTTTTCAAAGCTGCTGTATTGAGGGAATTCGAAGGCAACCCGGCTGCTTCCGTCGTTGTCAACAATGGAGATCACAGCCTCGTACGGAGGAACCCGGACCATGCCGTTCGTGGGGTTTTCCAGTCTGACATTGACCGTCTCGATGGGCTCTTCTGAGGAATCGTCAATCACCGTGAGCATTGCCTCGGTCTGCTCGTAGCCCTCCTGAAATTGAATCGTCTTGACGAGAGACTGATAGTCAACTCCAACGTCTGCCGTTCCACCACTTACCGACTTGAGATCAACGGTGGCCGGCACCTCTCCATGGAGCGCTCTCTCTATCTCGAGGGTGGCCTTCTGGGGCTCACGGGTCTGGACCGCCGAGCGGAGGAAGTAAACCCAGTCGTGACCGGCGGGGCTCGCGGCGGCGGGCAGGGCCGCAGCCGCAAGGAGCGCCACCCCGCACGTCAAAACCAAGCATTTCAAGCTCTTTCGCCGCATGGGACAACATGCTAGCCGGGGTCCAGCTTTTACCTTTCGCCTGTCGGAATTGGGGGATTTGCCCAAATTTGCTAACGCTTCGAAGCGGCCTTTTGACGGTATGTGTCCGAAAGATTAGATTTCGTACGCTTTAACGGCGGCTGCGACGGTGCAGCCTCGAGAGACAAGGGGGAAGTGATTTGACGAGGAGGCTCTTAGTTCTCTTCTGCGCGCTCGGGTTGATCGCTGCGTCGGCCGAGGCTATGGCCCGTAACCCGCGCAGAGAGCGGGCTCGGTTCATTGAAAGACAGGAATCGAATGGGGAGGTCGACAGCGCACGCGAGGCCATCCCGCCCGATGACGACCAACACGGCAACCCGGACCAGCATCTTTCGGGAAAGCAAAGAAACATTGACCTGGTTAGCCGCCTTCGTCTGACCGACACTCCGGGCGGCATTGCCGACGTTCACTACTACAAGGGATTCGCCTATCTGGCGGCTTGGGTCCCCGAGTGCCCGAACGGTGGAGTCCACGTCGTCGACGTGAGAGACCCCGAGAATCCGGAGAAGGTCGGGTTCATCTCGGCCGGTGCGCACGACTACGTCGGCGAGGGAGTTCACACGATCCATCTCAACAACCGCCACTTCGAAGGAGACATCCTTCTCGTTAACCACGAGGCCTGCGACCTCGAGGGCAGGGAGGGAATCTCTCTGTGGGACGTCACCGATCCCACTAGCCCCTGGCCTCTGGCGTTGCACCAGGGAGACTTTGATCTCTTCGGCAAGCCGTTTGCCAACGGCGTCCACAGCGTCCTGGGCTTCACCCAGCACCGCAACCGCAAGGCATACGCGGTTCTGGTCGACAACTACGAGGCGGGATCGACCGACGTCGACATCATGGACATCAGCAACCCCGGCCAGCCCGAGCTGATCGCCGAAACCGGTCTTCCCGACTGGCCTGGGGCAGAGGTCGATGCCAATGGTGAAAACGCGTTTCATCACGACGTGTGGTTCAAGCGGATCAACGGGAACGACATCCTGGGGGTCTCCTATTGGGACGCCGGGTGGGTGTTCCTGAACGTCAACGATCCGGCGAATCCCACGTTCGTCTACGACACGAACTACCCGGAAACCGACCTTCTCGGCTTCAGCCCACCGGAGGGCAACGCCCACCAGGGTGTTTGGAGCAAGGACGCAGAGTTCTTCCTCGGTACCGACGAGGACTTCTCGCCGTTCCGCTCCAAGTTCGAGATCTTGACCGGACCGAACGCCGCGGAGTACCCGGGTGCGGAGTTCGGGTGGACGGTCCCGGTCGCCTTGAACTTCGAGGGCGATATGGCCGAGGGAACGACCGTGTGGGGCGGCACCGGATGCCCCGAGGACGTCAACGGAAACGGGACCCCCGACGAGGACGAGGTTCCCGACGCGGCCGACTTCGACGCCCAGTACAGCGAGGGCGAGGAGAGGATCCTCATACTGACTCGAGGAGTGTGCTTCTTCTCCGAGAAGGTCGAGGCGGGACAGAACCACGGCTGGGACATGGTCATCGTCGGTAACCACCACGCCGGCTCCGGCGCGGGAGCGTTCCCCGACGCTTATCTGTGCGGAAGCCAGGGCCACGACTTCAACGTGGAAATCTCCGGAGGGTGCACCGGCCACCGGGCGATGCACCTCGTGTTCGGCGACACCCCCGAGTATGGCGACGAGCCATTCCAGGGTTCGGACATGCCTCCGATCGGAACCATCGGCGAGGACATCCGGCTGACTTCCGAGTTCGATGGCTGGGGTTATCTGAACCTCTACGACTTCGAGACGGGCGAGTTCCTCGACTACTACTCCCCGAACCCGACGATTGATCGCGACCATGCTTTCGGATCGGGCACGCTTTCGATTCACGAGATCGAATCGGACCCCCGAGGAGCGCACAACCTCGGCTACATCGCGTGGTACGCGGTCGGGCTGAAGGTCGTGGAATGGGACCAGGAAGCAGGAGTGATACGACCGAGAGGTGTCTACCGACACGTCGCTGGTAACGACTTCTGGGGCGTCAGCCTTCAGAAGCGAGGCCGTGACCGGCCGCTCATCTACATGAGCGATCGTGACAGCGGTCTGTGGATCTTCCGCTACACGGGTCGCGAGTAACCGACCGGTCAACGAAAGAGCCCCCGCCTCGGCGGGGGCTCTTTTTTTCTCGGATGAGTTTGACGATTGCGACCGACAGGATAGGTTGGAGCGTCATGGCTGAAGGAAAGCAAAAGAAGGTCAACCAAAAGCTGACGCTGGACGTCTACCTGACCACGCCCGGCGGCAAGCCACGCAAGTCCTACGCCGGCGAGATCAAGCGTCTCCAAAAGCTGGGCTTTCGGGAGACCAACCGGCGCGTCGTCGATCGAGAAGATCACGCTCGACTGACGTTCGAGCGGGAGGTCGAACGTTACCCGGGAGTTCCCCTTCCCGGGGTCGCCCCGTACATTCAGTAAGCGGGACCGCCTCGCTCTCCCGCACCATCGGGGGGCAAAGAGAGCTAGATCAGCCCCTCTTGACCGTCACCTTGGCCTTGACCGCGTCTTTGACGACGGCATCTCCGTCGGAGGTAACGGTAATCGGCACGGATCTTGACGAACCGATGCTCGCGCTGCTCTTTGGCTTGATCTTCACGCTTATCTGCCCGGTACCGTCCGGCACCAGGCCGGCCAAACTGAACGTACCTGCAACCACCTGCGACGTGACGTTGTTCCCACCGAAGAGGTACTTCACCACCCAATCGGCGGAGCCTCCCTTTCCCTTCAACTTGTAGGAGTCGGTGACGTTCCCGTCGTTTTCGACCCTGACGGTGAAGGTCTTTGTTTGGCCCCGCGTTGCCTTGGCCGATTTCTTTTGAGTGACGGGCGTCGTCTCATAGACGTCGTCACCGATAAACGCCCCGCTCCCAACGCGAATTAGAGCATCGGGGCGGAACATTGCCTCGACGTAAGTAATCGAGTTGCCGGAGCATCCCGACGTGTTGCCGGCCGGGTCGGTGGCAGTGGCTCGGAAAACTGTTGTTGACCCGTTGGCCACCGTGACCCCCAGACCTGGAGACGCAAAGGCCTCAGCCGTACCGGTTGCAACCGGAGCGCCCGTGCAATCGACGTTCGGGTACAACTTCACGGTCGACCCCGCCTCGGCCACGCCCTTAACCATGGGCGTCGTGTTGTTCGCAGGAGAGTCGGGATCTGTGTCGTTCGGCGTCGGGGCCGCAGGGGCGTCGATGTCGATCCAGAACGGGCCGAGATGAACCGTCGAGGTCCAGTTCCCGGCGTTGTCGCGCGTCCGCAGGTGGAAGTAGTGGGTCTGACCGGTGGACAGAGACGGACTGGTCGTCCCGGTCGCGCCCTCCTCGGCGTCCTTGGTCGTGTCCGGGGTGGTGGTGGGAGACGTGTCCCACGTATACGAGAAGCCATCGACCCCGCTGGTGGCGTCGGCGGCGCCGGTCCAGGTGACGTCGACGGTGGGATCGTTGGACCAGGTCGAGGTGGTGTGGCTCGACGAGGACGCGGACGGATCGGTGGGGTTGGTGGTGTCGATCCAGAACGGTCCGAGGTGAACCGTCGAGGTCCAGTTCCCGGCGTTGTCGCGCGTTCTCAGGTGGAAGTAGTGGGAGTCCCCGTCGGACAGAGAGGGGCTGGTGGTACCGGTGGCGTCCTGCTCGGCGTCTTTGGTGGTGTCCGGAAGGGTCGTCGCCGAGGTATCCCAGAGGTAGGAGAACCCGTCCAC
>JALZEK010000007.1 GCA_030862065.1 Actinomycetota bacterium
CTTACCGCTCTACTGAACGCGATGGGTCTCGCCGTCATCTTTCGGTTGACCACCGGCGACCCCGATGAGCAATTCGGCCCCGCGCAGGTCGTGTGGACGGCCGTGGGAACGGCTTTCTTTATCGGAATCCTGATCCTCATCCGGGATCACCGAATCCTTGCTCGCTACAAGTACTTACTCGGATTCGCCGGGGTCGGCCTGCTCCTGTTGCCGATGAGCCCCCTAGGGGCGGAGATCAACGGGGCTCGACTGTGGCTGAAATTCGGCGGCTACACCTTCCAGCCCGGGGAACTGGCAAAGATCTGTCTCGTCGTCTTCTTCGCGGCGTACCTCGCCGAGCGCAAGGAACTGCTGGCCATTGCGTCGCGCAGAGTGATGGGGGTTCACGTCCCGGACATCAAGCACTTCGGCCCGCTTCTGGTGATGTGGGGTCTGTCCCTCGCGGTGATGTTCGTGGAGCGAGACCTCGGCTCCAGCCTCTTGTTCTTTTCCATGTTCCTGGTGATGATCTACATCGCCACGGCGAGGCTCGTCTACCTTCTGTTTGGTTTCACCCTCTTTGCAGCAGGGGCTTACGCGGGATATCACCTATTCGCGCACGTCCAGGTGCGCGTCCAGGTGTGGCTGGACGTCTTCGATCCACAGCGCATCAACGACGAGGGTTTCCAGCTCGCGCAGTCGCTTTTCGCTCTGGCGACCGGAGGGCTCTTCGGGACGGGGTTGGCACAGGGGCGTCCCGATCTGATCCCCGAGGCGCAGACGGACTTCGTGTTCTCCGCTCTCGGCGAAGAACTGGGGCTCCTCGGTACGACGGCCGTGCTGATCACGTTCTTGCTCGTGGTGGCAAGAGGCCTTCGGATTGCACTGAACGCGGGCGACGACTTCGGCCGGCTGCTCGCAGCCGGACTGACGGCGACCTTTGCCATTCAGACGGTGATCATCCTCGGCGGCGTTAGCGGCCTTCTTCCGCTCACCGGGATCACCCTTCCCTTCATGTCCTACGGCGGGTCCAGTCTGCTGTCCAACTTCATACTCATGGCCCTCTTGTTGCGCGTCTCAGACGCGGCGGCATCCGAAAAGCCGGCCGCGCACACGGCCGAAATCCTGATCGGAGGAAGAAGGTAAATCGTGGAACGGCAGATCCGCTTGGTCGCCGTCGGGCTCGTCGTCGCGTTTCTCGCGGTGTTCGTGAAGCTGAACTGGGTTCAGGTCTACAACGCGAAGGCGATCGCGGGGAACAACGCCAACATTCGTTCTCTGATCGCCGAATACTCGATCAAACGTGGTGACATCACCACCGAAGATGGGATCACGATCGCGGAGAGCGAGGACACCGGTGGACGATTCAGATTCCGCCGCTCCTACCCGCAAGGCGACCTTTACGCGCACATCACCGGTTTCTACTCGATCGTCTTCGGCACGGCCGGGATAGAGGCGGCCTACAACGATGAGCTTCTCGGGGATAGCGGCGTCGTGACGATGCAGGATCTCGAGGATCGATTCCTCGGAGGAGGCGAACAGGGAGACGACGTCGTCTTGAACGTTCACTCGGAGCTGCAGAAAACGGCGCGCGATCTCCTCGGAGAGCAGCAAGGTGCCGTCGTGGCACTCGATCCGTCCTCGGGAGCGGTGCGCGCGATGTGGAGCAACCCGTCCTACGATCCCAATCCTCTCGCCTCGTTCGATCCGAAGGAGTCGAAGGCACACAGGAACTCGCTGAATCCCAACAGCCCCACCAGCCCTCTCATTGGAAAGGTGACCTCACGGGGATTCCCGCCCGGGTCGACGTTCAAAGTCGTGACCACGACCGCGGCCCTCGAATCCGGTCGCTTCCGGCCCTCAGACACATTTCGAGACCCGGTCGAGTTGGATCTCCCCTTGACCGACGAGACGCTGACCAACTTCACGAATACGTCGTGCAACGGAGGGGTGCCCATCGATCTCTTTCAGGCCCTCGTGGAGTCGTGCGACACGACCTTCGCCATCCTGGGGCTGGAGATCCCCGACGATTTGGCCGAAACGGCCGAGAACTTTGGCTTCAACGATCCCATCCCGTTCGACATAGGGACCCAGCCGAGCATCATTCCCGACATACCCGATGACGAGGCCCCGCAGCGAGCGTTCGCCGGAATAGGCCAGGGCTCGGTCGTGTCCACTCCGCTCCAGATGGCCCTCGTCGCCGCGGCCGTCGCCAACGGGGGGGACGTTCCCCGGCCTCGCCTGGTGAAAGAGATCACGGATCCGTCGGGCGGGATCGTCGAGCGCTTCTCTCCCGAGACCATGGGCGAGGCGATGTCGTCGGCGACGGCCGCAGAGGTCAAAGACATGATGGTTTCCGTGGTCGAGGAGGGGACGGGAACGGCCGCCCAGATGTCGGGGATCCCCGTCGCCGGCAAGACCGGCACCGCTCAAACGGTGGAGGGCGCCGCCCCCCACGCCTGGTTCATATGTTTTGCGCCCGCCGACGACCCGAAGCTGGCGGTGGCCGTGCTGGTTGAGAACGGGGGCACCCTCGGGTCGGAGGCCACGGGAGGCGAGGTGGCCGCTCCCATCGCCAAAGCCATTCTCGAAAAGGACAAAGAGCTCAGAGGATGGTGATCGGAACCCTCCTGGGGAACAGATACCGCCTCGACCGAAAGCTCGCGTCGGGCGGAATGGGAACCGTTTTCCTTGCAACCGACGAACGTCTCGGAAAGCGCGTCGCCATCAAGACCCTCAACGAGGAACTTGCCGAGAATCCTCAATTCGTTGATCGATTCCAGCGGGAGGCGCGAGCCGTGGTCGCCTTGTCCCATCCCAACATCGCCAACGTTTCCGACTACGGCGAAGAGAACGGTACGCACTACATCGCGATGGAGTACATCAAGGGCCGCGACCTCGCAAGAATTCTTCGCACCGAGGGGCCCCTCGGGCCGGAGCGAGCCGTTGCCATCTGCTCCGAGATCTGTGAGGCGCTTGCCCATGCCCACGAGGCCGGCGTCGTCCATCGCGACATAAAACCCGCCAACGTCATCATCGACGATAAGGACAGGGTTAAGGTCACCGACTTCGGGATCGCCCGGGCCGCAGGCGACACGACGTTCACGGCCACCGGATCAGTGATCGGGACCGTGCAATACATCGCACCGGAACAGGCCACCGGTACGAAGGTCGGACCCGAAGCCGACCTTTATTCGCTCGGGATCGTGCTTTACGAGTTGCTCACGGGATCGGTTCCCTTCACCGCCGACTCGCCGATAGCGACCGCCATGCGTCATGTGACCGACGACGTTCCTCCACCCAGCGGCCTCAACCCGGAGGTGGTTTTGGGACTCGATGAGGTCGTGGGGCAAGCGACCGCAAAGGATCCCGACCACCGCTTTTCCGGCGCGGCGGAGATGGGGGCCGCACTTCGTGACTGCCTGCACTCCGCGCACACCGACACGCTCGGGGGCGCGGTCCCGGCCCCGGCCGCAACCGTGGCGGCCACTCCCTCTCCTCCTCCGGAAGACGCCACGGAGGTCGAGACGGGATCCACGGTCTGGCCGATCCCCGGCGATCGCTACGACCCAGCGCGGCTCGGCCGGATCGTCATCGCCACCTTCGTCGTCCTGGCGCTCGTTGCCGCGGCCGCGTTTCTGTGGCGCCTCGCTCGAAATGCCGACGAAACCGCCGACCGCGTCGACGGGGGAACTTCCTCACCGACGCCCACGGCAACGTCACTCGCCCCCGCGGGCATCAGCGTGCCGAAGGTGATCGGGTTGAGGTTCACAAAGACGGCGAGACTCGTATCCAAAGCCGGAGTCGAGGTGAGGACGGTCACCGATACATCTCGCAGACCGTGGAGAGGTCATCGATCAGCGACCCCCTCAGGGGACGAGGCTGAGAACGGAACGGGCGGTTACCCTCGTGGTCAGCGCGGGGCAGGCTCGACGGGACGACGGCCGCGGGATCGTGATCAGGCTCCCGAAGCCGCCGGAGCCACCCGAGCCTCCCGATTTTCCGGAGTTCCCCGAATTCCGATGAGTCGACGATCGGGCCACATAAAAGAGGTGACATGAGCACACCCGACCGAACCTTCGGCGGTCGTTACGCGGTGATAGAGCGTGCCGGCAGTGGGGGTATGGCCGAGGTCTACCGGGCGCGCGACGAGCTGCTGGGGCGAGAGGTCGCGGTAAAGGTCCTGAGTCCACGTCTTTCCACGGACCAGACTTTCGTCGAGCGCTTTCGCAGAGAAGCGCAGGCCGCGGCCAACTTGAATCACCCGAACGTGGTTGCGCTTTACGACTTCGGTGCCGACGACAGCACCTA
>JALZEK010000059.1 GCA_030862065.1 Actinomycetota bacterium
CAGAAGAACAACTGGAGGCGGTCGCCGACAGCCTCAACGGTCGTCCGCGCGAAACTCTAGGCTGGAGGAAGCCTGCAGAGGCGCTAGGGGAATTTGTTGCGTCCACTGGTTGAGCCCGCCCCGGTGAGACGACCACTCACCAAGCGACCGACGGCGACTGGTCAAATCGCCGGAATATGTCCGGTGAGACGACCACTCGGCCGCGGAGGAGGGGAGTCGGGGCCTTCAGTCGCTCGGGAGGGTGGGGGCCGGGACGCTGACAACGGCCCGAGTGCCGCCGTTGCTGGTTAGTTCGAACGCACCGCCGAGTTCCTTGACCAGAGTTCGCACGATGTGGAGACCGAGCCGCGCGGCCTCCGAGGGAGCCCCTTCAATCCCCACTCCGTCGTCCCACACCACAGCCCCGACGCGGTCGCCCGACCGGAACATCTCGACTCCGATCGTTCCCGAACGATCCTCCGGAAACGCGTGCTCGACCGCGTTTTGCATCAGCTCTGCCAGCGTGACCGCCAAAGGCGTCGCCAGATCGGCCTGCAGCGGTCCGGTCGATCCGGTTACCTTCATCTCGATTCGACGTTCGGGAAGGATGAGGCTCTCGGCAACCATTCCGGCTATTCGGCGAGCCACGTCTCCAAACTCGGCGAGATCGGAGGAGTTTTCCGACAGAGTTTCGTGGACGAGAGCGATCGACCCGATCCTCAGCTCGCTCTCACGAAGTGCGCTCCTTGCCTCCGAGGAATCCACACGCCGTCCTTGAAGTCGCAGAAGGCTGGCGATTGTCTGGAGGTTGTTCTTGACACGGTGATGGATCTCCCGGATGGTCGCGTCCTTTACCGATATCAGGCGCTCCCTGCGGCGGACCTCACTCACGTCGCGCGCCAGGGCGAGCGCTCCGATCGACTCCCCTCCGTGAATCAGCGGGACCAGCCGCAGCCTCACCGCGGTGTCGCCTTGAACCAGTTCGCTGTCGACCACCGCCTGCGACCACAGGGCCCGACGAGTCGGAGATCCCTCCAGTCCGAGATCATCGAGGTGTGTGCCCTCCACGTTGTGAGAGACGCCCAGCCTATGGAGGGAGGAAAGCGCGTTTGGGGACGCCCAATCGATTCGCCCCCTCCGGTTGAGCAGAAGCAATCCCTCACCTACTCTCGGCCACTCGCCCAACGGGATGTGAGCAAAAGGAAAGGTGCCTTCGCAGATCATCCGCGAGATCCCGTCGGCGGCCCCCAGATACATCTCCTCGAGAACGCCGGGTCGCCTTGAGATTGCCGGACTGCCCTCCTTTGTGACCACCGCGATGATCCGATCGCCGAGACGAACCGGGACCGCGTACAGTCGTACAGACGCGCCGTTCATCAAGACCGGCTCATCCTGGGACCACATCCTCCCCTCCCGAAACGCCCTTTCCACGATGGGCTGCTCTGACTCGGTAACCCTCGCGCCGACCATGTCCTGCTCGTACAGCGTCTGCGACGTAAGCGGACGCAACTGAGCACAGACCTCAAAAGCGTCTTCGTTGGCGATTCTGATGTACAGGAGAAGGTCCGAAAAAGATAGGTCGGCGAGAACATGCCAACAGATACACAGAGACCGGAGATGTTGGGACTCCGCGTCCGAGAGGTCCGACACGCCCTGGATGCGCTCGATCAGCGTGGCCATTACATCATCGTACGGGCGAAATATGATCCCTGCGATCTCTTGTGCCCCCTGCGAAGGGAGCAAGCTTGCGAGTTGCGATCCTTTCGGACATCCATGGAAACCTTCCCGCCCTCGAGGCGGTTGTGGCCGACGTTAAGCACCAATCCCCGGACCAGATTTGGTGCGGCGGGGACCTGGCGTGGGGAGGACCGTGGCCGTCGGAATGTATCGCCCGGGTTCGCGATTCCGGATGGACCACGGTTCGCGGGAACACCGACGTCTGGATCACGGGCGACCCTCAAACCATCCAGGACAACAAGAAAAGAAAGGAGGTGGCCGACCTCGCGGCGGCCCACGAGATCTCCGACCTCGATGCTCAATGGCTCTTGAATCTACCGATCGGACACAACGGGCCGGGTTCGGTGCTGCTGGTCCACGGGACTCCGCACTCTCCGTTCGAGGCCCCCGAGCCCGACGCGCCGGTCGGCGAATTCGGAATCTACGAAGGCAAGGCCTCCCTGGTCGTGTACGGCCACGTCCATATCGCGTTCTCGCGGAGGCTCAGCGAAGGGACGTTGGTCTCGAACCCGGGGGCCGTCGGTCTTCCCAAGGATGGTCCCACCGCCTCCTATCTTCTGGTAGACCAAAAAGGTCCAGATCTCTTGCTCAGCCACCGCCGGGTGGGCTTCGATATCGACGCGGCCATATCGGAGGCGAAGAACAAGGGTGGCCTCGTGGCCGAGAGCTTCATAGAAGGAATGCGGGATCTGTGAGCGCCGACAAGCTCTATACGGTGGAGGAGGCGAACGCTCTTCTGCCTTATCTGGCTCCCACGCTCGTCGAGCTGAGGGAGAAATTCGAAGAGGCTGCGAAGATCCGAGAGTCGGTCGCGCGCGCCGCCATGACCAATGGGGGTTCGGTCAAGAGAGATGAATGGTCACAAACGCTGGGCCGCGTCTCGGAACTTCTCGGGAGGATCGAGGAGTGGGAACTGCAGCTGAGAGACGTCACAACGGGACTGGTCGACTTTCCCTCCATAGTCGAGGGCGAGGATGCGTGGCTGTGCTGGCGACTGGGGGAAGCCGAAGTATCCCACTGGCATCCGGGCGACGAAGGCTTTTCGGGGCGTCGACCTCTGTGATCTAAAGGATGCGCTACCGGCCCCGAAAGTTCGGGGACCTCTTCTCTGCGAGAGCCTTGAGGCCCTCGACCAAATCCGAGCTGCGATAAGCCTGTTCGACAAGACGATCAACCTCGGCAACCGGGTCTGGGGCCGAGCGGCGAGCGCCCGACAGGTAGTCCAGAACCGCTTGGATCGCTTTCTTAGAACCTTGCACCGACAGCGGAGCCATCCTCGCGATCTCCTCGGCGAGCCGCGCGACCCTGCCGTCCAACAGGTCGGGAGCGGTTACCTCCGAGACCAGACCCGCCTGGAACGCCTCGACTCCGTCATAGGTTCTTGCCGTAATCAGCACCTCCTTGGCTCTGGCCGGCCCCACCAGCAAGACGAGTCGTTGAACGTTCTCAAAGTTCACAACAATGCCGAGCCGCGACGAGGGGATGCCCACCGAGGCGTCGGACGACGCAACTCTGAAGTCAGAAGCAATGGCGAGCTGGAGCCCTCCGCCGAGCGCGGCACCATGCAGCCGCGCCACCACGGGCAAGCGAGACCGCGCCACGGATTCGAGCATCTGTTCGAATGCCGGAAGGAATTCCAAGGCACCCGGCCCCGACACCGCGGCGAAGTCGGCTCCCGAACAGAACGCCTTCCCGCTGCCCCTAAGGATGACGACCCGCGACTCATCGCGCCTTTGGATCTCATCCAGCGAGTCGACGATCGCGTTGCAGAGTTCGGTCGACAGAGCGTTCCTGGCCTCGGGACGGTTGAGGGTCAGGGATGCGACGGGCCCGTAATCGATCCCGACGAGAGAACCACGATCGGGGGCCGTGGAACCCGCCGAGGTTTCCTCGGTGGAGGTCATTCGATGACGGCGATGACGTCGCCCTCTTGAACGACGCCTCCCTCAGCCACGTTCAGCTCGGAAATCCTGCCTCCGCTGGTTGCCTCTACGGGAATCTCCATCTTCATCGACTCGAGAATGCAGATCGTGTCGCCGTCGTTTACCAGATCACCCACTCCGACCAGTACCTTCCATACGTTTGCGACCATTTCAGCCATGACCTCCTCGCTCACGGAGGAGATTCCTCCGCCATCTCACCCTGGAGACGCGATCGGTCCGGTGGATCGGGCAGGGACAGTAGTCGCCGGGCCTCGCCGGGCTCCGCGACCTTGCGCCCGGATAGTTCCACCAGCCGGGATGCCGCCGCGACCAGGTCGCCGTTTGAAGAAGCCATGTCTCCATCGGGGGTATAGAAATTGTCCTCGAGGCCGACCCGGACGTTTCCTCCCAACGACGCGGCCCCGGCAACGAGTTTCCATTGCTCCCGGCTGATGGCTATGACCTCCCAGGTGTTTTCCTCCGGCAGGAGCGTGGACATGTGGGCCAGGGTTTGCGAGTTGGGGGGCGCTCCACCAAGGACGCCGAGAATGAGCGAGAACTGCACGGGAGGTTTGAGCAGCCCCATGTCCAGGAGCGGGAGGACGTTCCCGATGTGCCCGGTATCGAAGCACTCGCACTCCGGTTTTACCTCGACGGAGTTCATCTCGCCGAGGAGGTACGTGATATCCGAGAAGGGATTGGCGAATACGAAATCGAAAACAAGTGACTTCCTCTTGCTCGAATACTTGGCGTAGTTCATGGACCCCATGTTCAAAGCCCCTAGTTCTGGTTTCAGCGCCGTGATGTGGTGCACGCGCTCCTCTATTGGGATGCCGACGGCACCGGTCGAGTAGTTCACGATTATGTCTGGAACCTCGGCCAGGATGGACTTGGTTATCTCCCGGTACTCCTCGACCCTGTAGCTGGGTCTGCCATCGGGGTAGCGCGCATGTATGTGAACGACCGAGGCGCCGGCATCGGCGGCTCGGCGCGTCTCCGCGGCATACTCCTCCGGTGTGTAAGGGATGGCCGGACACTGATCTCGATTGGCCGCCACCCCGCTCAAAGCACAGGTGATTATGCAAGCATCCACGGGCGACACCCTAAGGTGAAAGCCGCTCCGGCGAAAAACCCAAAGTCAGAAGGGGAACCACGGCAATGGCAGACGACTTCGAAAGAAGGTTCATCGACACGGGTGAGGTCAAGCTCAACATCGTCGACGAGGGCGTCGGATTCCCCGTCCTGCTTCTTCATGGGTTTCCCGATACAAGCCGGATGTGGAGGAACCAAATCCCCGCTCTGACCGAGGCGGGGTACCGCGTCATCGCGCCCGATCTCAGGGGCTTCGGCGAATCGGATCGCCCCTCGGGGATCCGTGCTTACGAGATGTCAAAGATTCTGGCCGACCTCACCGGACTGCTGGATCGACTCGGAATCGGCGAGGCCAACGTCGTGGGGCACGATTGGGGCGCGATCACGGCATGGGGGTTCGCGGGCCATCATCCCTACAGGACGAAGCGACTGGTCGCGGTGTCGGTGGGGCATCCCGCGGGGTTCACTCGACCTTCTCTCTCCCAAATGCGCAAGTCCTGGTACGTCTTCTGCTTCCAGATTCCGTGGGTTGCCGAGATTGCCTTCTCGGCGGGCCACTGGGCGCTGCTTCGCGCCGCCTTCGGCGGCTCGCCGGACTTCGACCGGTATGTCGAAGATCTCTCGAAGCCTGGGGCGCTCACGGCGGGCCTGAACTGGTACCGGGCCAACACGAGGCCGGATCGCATACTGCAAAACCGGCGGCTTTATCCCCGAGTGAAGACCGACACCCTTGGAATCTGGGGCTCGAAGGACTGGGCCCTGACCGAAGGGCAGATGACGGCCTCGAAAAAATTCGTCGACGGCAACTGGCGCTACGAACGACTGGAGGCCGGCCACTGGATCCCCCTCAGGCGAGCCGAGATCCTCAACCAGTTGCTACTCGACTTCTTCGACTGATTTCTCCGGCGAACGGTCGTGAGCCAACAATATTCCTCGCCTGGCGACACTCGGCGAGGGTTCTGCAGCGGAGGGTCAAACGGGTAGCACCCCGTGTTTCCTCCAGGGCCGCTCAATCTTCTTGTTTTGCGATTGCTCGAGGGCCCGGGCGATCACGTAGCGAGTCTCGGCGGGGTCGATGAGGTCGTCGACGAAAGACCACCCCGCGGCGATGTACGGAGAGATCTGCTCGCGCACCGTCTGCACGAAGTTGTTCCGAGCCTCGTCCTGTTGGTCTTCGGGAAGGGCCTCAATCTGCTTTCTGAAGATGATGTTCACGGCCCCCTCCGGACCCATCACGGAGATCTCCGCCGTCGGCCAGGCAACGATGAGATCAGGTTCGTACGCGCGACCGTTCATGACGTAATAGCCCGCGCCATATCCCTTTCGCATCACGACCGTGACCTTGGGCACCGTCGCCTCGGCCACCGCGAACAGCATCTTGGCACCGTGACGGATGATCCCCTGCTTTTCGACTGTGCTCCCGACGAGAAACCCGGGACAGTCCATGAGAAAGACGAGAGGGATACCGTAGGCATCGCAGAGCCAGACAAAGCGCGCGGCCTTATCGGCGCTGTTGACATCCAGTGCGCCCCCCAGGAACTTGGGCTGGTTCGCCACTATCCCCACGGGACGGCCGCCCACCCGCGCTAGACCCGTTACCACGTTGCGTGCCCAATCCGGCTTCATGGCAAAGAAATCACCGTCGTCCACTATCGTGGCAATCACCTTGTGGACGTCGTAGGCCTGACGGGGATTGGCCGGAACGATGTCGTGAAGTTCGTCCGCTTTCCTGGTGATGGGATCGTCGGACTCCCCTATCGGAGGGCTTTGCAGATTGGAGGAAGGAAAGAAGGAGAGATACTTGCGGACCGCATCTATACAAGTGTGGTCGTCTTCCACCTCCAGATCTGCAACCCCGGAGATCTTGCAGTGAATCTTGGATCCGCCCATGTCCTCGGCCGTCACGTCCTCACCGACAGCAGCTTTGACGAGATGAGGGCCCGCTAGGGCCATGTTCGACGTTCCTTTGACCATCGGAACGAAATCGGCAAGTCCCGGTATGTAGGCGGTCCCCGCGGCACCGGGACCCATCATTGCGGCCACCTGCGGCACCACTCCCGACATCACAACCTGCTCGCGGAAGAGATCGCCCGTCCGAGCGAACATCGATCCCGTGGCCTCCTGGATGCGAGCGCCGGCCGAATCGATAAGCCACACGATCGGAATCCGTTCCCGTAACGCGACCTCGCGAAGTCGGGACGCCTTTAGCTCGGTCACCATTCCCATCGAGCCGGCCATCACGGTGAAGTCGTAAGCGATGACCGCGACTTTGCGTCCCTCGATCTCCCCCACGCCGGTGACGACGCCGTCGGCGGGTGTGAACTTGCCCTGCATGGCCGGTGACTGCGACTGATGATGCGCGAGAAGACTCGTTTCCACGAAGCTCTTCGGATCGAAGAGCAATTCGAGGCGCTCGCGTACGGTCAGCTTTTTCTGATCGTGCTGGCGCTGGATCCGCTCGGGCCCGCCCATCCCCCTGTACTGCTCTTTTTTGACCCGCAGGTCCTCGGTCGCGGTCCGCATGTCGGGACCTTCGTAGCTGTAGGTGATCGCGGCGCGCTCGGCCGCCGGCTTCGGCTTTTCGGTGGACGCGGGCGAGTCGCCCTCAGACGCGTTCATTCAATACCTCGCAGTGGGCCCTTCGCCGGCGCCGCGTGCGCCGATGCCTGCCCGGGCCCGTCCGCCTAAAGGCTACCGGTCGCCTCGAGAGCGCCACCTACTGGACAGCACGAGGGCTGTTCTACGGTAGTAGTAGCAATCGCAGAGAGCGAGGTCAGCGCAGTCCTCGGGAACAAGGCGGGGTCGAGGCCCGTCCAAGTCTCGACCGCAAGATCGGGGAGGAAGCCATGACGAGGACGCCCAAGCAGATCAGCAAGCCGCTCTCTACCGTGGTGATTCTGGTGGGGCTGGCCGCCACGGGCTGCGGCCTGGCCGGTGACGGAGAGTCGGGCGACGGCGGGGCCGCCATCAAGCAATCCCGGGACGGAGACCACGTCCCGGGGCCGGTGCCGCAGCCGGCTTCCGGCGGAGATCAGCCCATGGGAGTCCCGGAGGCGGCCGGAGGGGCTGCGATTCTTCCCCGGGCCGGAGGGTCGGTGCCGTCTGTGTCCGCGTCGGTGATCAAGACGGCGCAACTGGAGCTCGAGGTCCCGAAGAGTGAGTTCGACGACGCCATCCGGGACGCGGAGGCCATTGCCGGGCGCTACGGGGGGTTCGTGTTCTCGACTTCGGTCGAGGAAGGAGAGATCCGCACCGGGACGGTCGTCATCCGCGTCCCGTCACCCGAGTTCGAGGCGGCGCTCTCAGACATCAAATCGGCCGGTGAGCTGACCGAAGAGAACGTGACGGGCAAAGACGTAAGTCAGGAATTCATCGACCTCCAAGCGCGCGTTCGCAATCTGGAAGCGCAGGAGGCCGTGATTCTCGAGCTCATGAAGGCGGCCGGCTCGATCCCGGAAACGATCCGCGTTCAGAACGAGCTGAGCGGGATCCAGCTTGAGATCGAGAGGCTCAAGGGCCGCTTGAGGTTCCTCGAGGACCGCACCTCCTTTGGAACGATCGCCGTAGATTTCCGCCAGGCCGGCGCTCCGGCCCCCTCGAAACCGAATACCTTCGAGGAGGCTTGGCAGCAGGCGGTGGACGTCATGGTGGCGATCGTCTCAGGGCTGATCGTCTCTCTGGGTTTCGTGGTTCCGATCGGAATCCTGGCCGGGATCGTGCTGCTGGTCTTCCGTCAGCTGAGGCCCCGGCTCACCTCATAGCCGCCTGGGAGCGGGTCGCCCTCCGCCACTAGGCTGGGGTCGTGGCGGAGGCAAGAGTCGAGACGTACCCGGCAACGAGAACCTGGTTCGAGATCCTTCGGACGTGCACGTGCTCGGATCGGAGTCGCATCGACCCGGTTTCTCGATGGCTTCTTATCTCGCGTGCCTGTGTGCAACCAATGACCCTCACCTCGGGCGCGATCGCCGGCCTGCTCGCGGCGAGAAGCGGAACGTTCAACGGCCTCTATTACGCCCTCGCCTTTGTAGGAATCGTTCTCGCTCACGCTGCAAACAACATGATCAACGATCTCTTCGATGCGAGATCGGGGCTCGATTCCGAGCGCTCCCCCCGCAGTCTGTATGCCCCCCATCCGATCAGAGACGGCCTGATAACCGAACGCGGCTTGATCGTCGCGATTCTGGTGGTCAACGCTCTCGACGCCGCGGTCATGGTTGGGTTGTTCCTGGGACGGGGATGGGTCATCGTGGCGTTTGCCCTCGCCGGTTTGTTCGTCAGCGTTTTCTACGTGGCCCCGCCACTTCGACTCAAGGCTCGGGGGCTGGGCGAGCCCAGCGTCTTCGTTATCTGGGCCCCCCTGATGGTTGGAGGTACCTATTACTCAACCACGGGAGAGCTTCCGATCGAGGTGTTGTACGCGTCCATTCCCTATGGATTGCTCGTCACCACGGTGCTGATGGGAAAACACATCGACAAGATCGATTGGGACGAAGAGAACTCTGTTCGGACCCTGCCCGTCCTGCTCGGGGAGACCTCCGCGAGAAGGTTGACCATCTTTCTGATGCTCGCGTTCTACGCGGCGGTCGCCGTCGAGATCCTGACCGGACTGATACCGGCCTGGACGGGCATTGTGGCCCTCAACTTTTCCATCTTGAGAAAAGAGGTGGCGACCTACTCAAGAGCAAAACCCGACCACCCGCCGTCCCGCTATCCACTGTGGCCGTTGTGGTTTGGACCCTGGGCCTTCGTTCACGCCCGCAACGCGGGGTTCCTGTTCGTCGTGGGACTGGCGCTGGGCGCGCTTTGGCCGGCGACGATCTCCTTTTGAGTCCCTACCGCCCTTTCCACTCCGGCTTGCGCTTTTCAAGAAACGCGGTGACACCCTCGATCGTGTCCTCCGATTCCAGGCACACCGTCAGCATCCCTGCGAGATAGTCGATCGAATCGTCGAACGCCATGTCCTCGGCCCTGTAGAACGATCTCTTGCCAAGGGCAAGAATCAGGGGACTCTTCGAGACGATCTCGTCAACCGCTTTGTCGAGTTGGTCGGGGGACACCACCCGATTCACAAACCCCCAGCGGTGGGCCTCGTCCGCGGACATTCGGCGTCCGGTCATCATCAGCTCCAGGGCTACCTTGCGGGGGATGTCTCGCTGCAGAACCGCCGTGATCATGAACGGCCACAGGGCGAGGTTGATCTCAGGCGTCCCCATTTCGGCTGTCTCGGCTGCGACGACGAAGTCGCATCCCAGCATGAGGCCAAATCCTCCGGCGAGGGCATGGCCGTTGAGACGAGCGACTATCGGAAGCCGAGAGGTTCTCATGGTCGACAGCAGGCGTCCCACCTCGGCCCGTTGCCAGTGCTGGTCCACGCGTGAGTCCGAGGTCAATCCGCCCAGATCTGCTCCGGCGCAAAACGCCTTTTCTCCGGCCCCGGTGAGCACGACCACCCGCACGTCTTTGTCCCCGGCCGCCGATCCAAGGGCGTTCGTTAACCCTCGCACGACCTCGGGGTTTATGGCGTTGCGACGGTCGGGGCGATTGATTGTTACTCGGGCAACCGCTCCCTCAACGCCGTACAGGACCGACGCGTCGTCGCTCAACCCCGGGCCGACCTCAGAATGTCGAGCACCGCCTGCGCGTCGTCGTCCTCAACTTGCTGAGGCTCCCCGGATGGGCGCTGCGGACCCATTGCTCGCCGCAGATTCTCCTCGGCCCTGCTGAGGGCCTGCTCGGCCGCGTTGAGCTTCACCCTCAGTTGCGTCTCTCTCTGTTTGGCCTCTTCGAGAGATTGTTCCTGCCCTTTCGTGCGGGCGCGCAGCTGCTCGATTTCGCTGGCAAAGGCCTCGACTTGCGCGGCGCGCAAAGCATCGTCCCGTCCCAACTCCAAAAGCCGGTCCACGACGGCCCGTCCGAGATCGTCGTACGACAGACGAACGCTTCGCCGGGCGGCCCTGCTGGGAAGCATGGCTTCTGCATCCTCGAGTCTGATCTTCTCGTCCGACTGGATCGCGATGATCGTGTTCCGCCCGCGCCGTCCCCGTTGCCGGACCTCGATGCGCCCGGTGTCCTCGAGCAATTTCACGGCTTCCGCGGACCGGACCGAGTTCAGGCCGGCCTCGGCGGCAACTTGCCGCAACTTTCCCTCAAACTTGCCGTCATCCGATAGCTCAATGAGTCGCGTGAGCAAACGGTTGGCCAATTCATGTAAATTCGTTCGGGCCATCAGGTGCCACTTTCTCTAGAGGCCACGTCGAAGTAACAAACGTATCCTATAACCAATCTCGTGACCGCACGCACGCGACCAATTACTTATGTGCGACGGGTCTATTCAGAGGATTGTGTCAATTTGCGCGATTGCGCGAGCCGCTCGATCTCGGCTCTTGGAAAACGTCGGTGCCCGCCGAGCGTGGTGAGATGCGGGAGGCGATCATCGTCGGCCCACCGGGCGACGGTTTTGGGAGAAATCCCGAGAGTCTCGGCCACTTCACCGGTCGTCATGTAGGAGTCGTGGGGTTGCGCCACACCGCCTCCTGAAAAACGGTCGTCGAACTCGGGCCCCCACCTCCTGCTCCGTCCTACCCGGAAATATCGACCGAAATCAGGGATTCGTTAAATGTCGTGGCGAGGCTCAAGCAAATCTTGGATGCGGGCCTTCACCCGTTCGGGACAGGAGTGCTTGCCTCGGAGGCGGGCGACCAGGCTGGTGACCTCCTTCTCGAGGCCGTATCTCTCGAGACAAGGTCTGCATTCCTCCAGATGGTGGCGAATCTCGACTCGCTCCGCCTCGGACAGAATCTCCCCGTCGAGGTAGAGGTAGGCCTGACGCAGGACTACCCGGCAATCCTCTTTCACGTCTTTGTGATCCTCATTTTCTCCCCCGTCTGGCGAAACTAGGTGTTTCGGTCGCCCTTCACGATTCCCTTCTCTCGAGCCAGTTCCCACAACCTCTTTTGGAGCGCTTTTCTTCCCCGGTGAAGCCTAGACATTACGGTCCCCAGCGGGACGTCCATGATCTCGGCCATCTCGGCGTAGGAGAACCCCTCCACGTCGGACAGAACCACGGCCAGCCTGAACTGCTCCGGGAGCTCGTCGATCGCCTGGAGGATGTCCGAGTCCACCAGCGAGTCGAGCACGATGTTCTCGGGCGTGGCCTCGTACCGGGAGTCGTGGGCTTTGAGTTCCCTGTAGAGATCGAAGTCCTCGATCTCGTCGGCGGAGACCTTCTGGGGCTCTCTCTGCTTCTTGCGATAGGTGTTGATGTAGGCATTTGTCATGATTCGGAAAAGCCAGGCCTTGAGGTTCGTGCCCGGCTCGAAGCTGTCGAAAGACCGATACGCCCGCAGCATCGTTTCCTGCACCAGGTCCTCGGCGTCTGCGGGATTCCTCGTCATGCGCAGTGCTCCCCCGTAAAGCGAATCGAGAAGGGGCAGAGCCTCCTCTTGGAAGCGCCGCCTCTGCGATTCGGACAGTGTCGTCGCCTGAGAATCAGCCACCGGACTTGGTCCCCCCCATTCGGCCGAGCACGTCCGAATCGAAGGAGAACATCAATTCGGATTTGACGGCGTGCTCGGCCCGGGCTATGTCGATCAATCGGCCGACGAGGTCCTTGAAGGAGACGCCCGAGGGCTCCCAGAGATAGAAAGAGAACGACCCGGGAACGGTATTGATCTCCATCACCCAAGTCTCACCGGTCTCCTCGCGAGCAAACGCGTCGATCCGAGCGACGCCCGCCGCGCCGATCGCCTTGAACGCGCGGAGCGCGTTCTCCTGGATTTGCTTGGTCAGGGCGTCGGATATCGGGGCCGGGATTCGGCGCTCCAATCCGGCCATCCCCGTGCTCTTTGGCGCCTCGGAGGACTTGCCGGCCCGCAGGTACTTGTCCTCGAAGGTGAGGAACTCCTCCCACGCGACCGGCTGCTCGCAGACCGATGCCTCGGGCTCATGCCCCTCTCCTCCAATTACCGAGCAATTGATCTCTACACAACCCTCCATGGACGTCTCGACCAACAGCTTGCGGTCGTAACGACTCGCGACGTCGAGGGCATAGATGAGTTCGTCTCTGTCGCGTGCCTTGCCGATGCCCACGCTCGAACCCAGGCGACTGGGCTTGACGAAGCAGGGATAGGCGATGTCGACCTCGATCTGATCGACAACGGCATCGCGATCCGCCCGTAGGCGCGCCACCTCGACCAGCGAGTGGGGAACGATCGGGAGCCCGGCCGCCGCGAAGCAGGCCTTCATCGCTACCTTGTCCATCCCCACGGCCGAGGCGACCACGCCCGATCCGGAGTAGGGGACGTCGGCGAGATCGAGGCTGCCCTGAAGGGTTCCGTCCTCGCCGTTGGTGCCGTGGATCGAGGGGATGAAAACGTCGACGGGCACCCGACGAGGCCCCCTCAGGCGCCCGCCTGCAACCAGCAGGCCTCCGGCCCCGGAGGTAGCCGAGAGGATCGCCTCCTCCCCGACCTCGGCCCACCTCTTGTCCCGATAGACCGCGAGATCATTGAGGGCCGGACCGGTCAACCATCGGCCCTCCCGGGTGACGTAAATCGGCACGACGTCATGGTCGTCGGCGATCACCGCCATGACCTGGTGGGCGGTGACGATCGAGACGTCGTGCTCGACCGAGCGGCCTCCGAATATGACGCCCACAGAGAGCCTGTCCATGGGCCGAGTCTACGGGCCGCGCGCGTCAGAACGCGGGGTCCCGGCACCCCGTGATTCAGTTCTCGTACTGGTCGGGGAGATCGTTTTCGAACAGCACGACATCGCCTCGCTGGAGAATCTGCGAGAGCTTCTCCTGCGCGGCAGCAAGCGAGTCGACCGCCACGACGTCGGTCCTGTCGGGCCGGGCGCCCGCCACGATGGCCTCCCTGTTGACATGGGCCACGACTATGAGGGTGTCGGCCACCGCGGCCGCCTGCTCGCCGAAGCGCCGGTTGGCACTCTCCTGAAGGGGGCCGAGTTCGATGATGCCCGGCGTGACCACCACCTTCCGTCGACCGGGAATGGCCGCGAGGACCTCAAGCGCGGCAGCGGCCCCCTCGGGATTCGAGTTGTAGGCGTCGTCGATCACGGTCACACCGCCCGTTCCCTCGACTATCTGGAGGCGATGCTCGACCGGCTTCAGGGCCTCGATGGGTCCCTGCAACTCGCTAACCGAACGGCCGAGCGAGGTGGCGACCGCCACCGCCGCCAGCACGTGCCCGATGGCGTGTCGACCGAGCAACCGCGTCTGAACGGTTACCGACTCGCCACCGGCAAGAATCGTGAACCGGGTTCCGCTCGAGGTGATCTCGACGTCTGTGGCCGTCACGTCGGGATACCCCTCCGGCCTCAGCCCGTAGCGGCGGAGCCCGACGCCCTCCGTCCGATCGGCCAGCGCCCTTACCTCGGCATCGTCGGTGTTCATCACGGCTACCCCGTCGGGGGGCAGGGCCTCGATGATCTCGTACTTGGCGAGCCGGACGTTATCGAGGTCTCCGAAGCGCTCGAGATGCGCCGGCCCGATGGCGGTGAGGACGCCGACTCGCGGTCTGACGAATCGACACAGCTCTGCGATCTCTGTCCGCCCGTACGCTCCCATCTCTACGACGAAGTAGTCGTGCGAATTCTTGAGACTCTCGTTGATGGTCCGGCACACCCCCAAAGGCGTGTTGTATGAACCGGGCGTGGCCAGCACCGTTCCCGCAGGCCCAAGGAGCCCCTCGATCGCGAACTTGGTCGATGTTTTTCCAAAGGAACCGGTGACTCCGATCACCGCCGGCGAAACCTCGGCGAGCCTCCGGCGAGCGGAATCGAGATACCGAGAGTTCACGAAGGATTGGAACGGCGATAAAAGAACATCCGACAAGAGGACGGTCCACCGAATCGCGTAGAAGAGGAGCCCGGTCATCGCGGCCCAGAGCCCCAGGTCGTAGGGCCACCCTCCGATGAGGTGAGCGATCCCGGGGATCACCAGTACCCCGAGTACGTTCAGGATCACGCTTGTAACCAAGATGCGCCACGCGCGACCGGTCATAACGAGGGGTTTCTTTGACGTCATCCTCTTCATGAACCAGGCCCTTTTCGGGTTCGCCCTGCACCACTCGAGGAATCGCTTTCGTTTGTAGCCTTCGAGCTGGAAGACGTGCAACGCCCTTCGAATCCGCGCCATCTGAAGCCCGAGAAAGAGAGGGACGAGTACGTAGACGATCGTCTTCAGCAACAACGAGTACCCGTAGAACGGGTCGGTCCTGTTCACTCTTCCTTCAAGAGGACAACGCCTCGAGATTCGATCACGATGGGAAGAAGTGGCGCATTACCCGGCAGAAGCGAGCCGGATCGTCGAGATAGGCAAAATGTCCGGCGCCTTCGAACGTCACGAGACCGGCATCCGGAATCAATTCCTCCATCCTGCGGGCGTGGCGCAGGGGGACCGCGTCGTCTTCGGTTCCCCAAACTAGGAGGGTCGCCGCCTTGATCCGAGGTAAGAGGTGAGAGATGTCCTCGTTCACCACCTTCACCATTATCGATCGCATTGGACCGGCATCCTTGTAATCCCGCGACGCGATTCGCTCGTAGACCCAGTCCTTCAGCCGACGTCCGGGGGGGCCGAGGCCCCCCGCGAGTCGCGCGGTCCTCGAGGCAACTCGCTTGGCGCGCACCCTCAGTGAAGGAGCCGACGTCAGGCCCGAAGAGCCGACCACCACGAGCCGCCTGACGAGGAAATCGTGGGTCGCGGCAATGTAGAGAGAGATCTTGGCGCCAAACGAATGACCAACGAAGTAAGCGCCTCGAACGCCGCGGTCTTCCAGAACGTCGGCAACAAACTGCGCGTAGTCGGCGGTTCCCCAGGCACCGGCCGGAACCGGGGAGTCCCCGAAACCGGGTAGATCGAGGCCAACAACGCGATAGTCGGAAAGGCACTCGATAACCGGATGCATGGATTCGACTCGGCCTCCCCACCCGTGAAGGACGACGACGGGGGGACCTTCGCCTCTGTCCAGAAGGCGCGCCGGATGGCCGCCGATCTCCACGAACTCGGTGTCGAGAGTCATGATCCGCGACAGTATGTCGGTTGCCGCCCCAGGCGACCGATTGCGTCTCGTTGGAGCGGGGGCGGCCCCGCGGACCGAAATCGCTACCAGCGAGGGCGGCGGCGCGAGCGTCTGTGGACCCGCGCTTTGGGATTCTTGCGCCTCTTCTCGGGAGCCGAGGGGGCGGGCCGAGGTCTCTCGGCCTGGGCCTCCGCCACCGCCATCATGACCTCGCGGGTCGCGGTCGCATCCTTTGATCCCGAGCTGACGAGCAGTTGCAGCAGGACGGAGCGCTCGAATTCCTGAAGGGACTCGGAGACCTTCGACCGGGAGCCTTGGGGGGTGTCCCACTCCGCGATGATCCGCTCCGCGTGGGCGACACCCACGCGGAGGGGGATCTTTCCTATTCGGCCTTCCCAGACCAACTCGTGTGATTCCATGATTGCCTCATCTCTTCGATTGACCGGTTCGCCCTACGGTGAGCCGCGCAGCGGCAAGTGGCGGTGCCGGGAGTGACATCCGACCGGATGGTCGATGGACTCGTGCCCCATCATATCGCCGCCTCACTCCTAGCCCGAGCGGGTTCGCAGTCGAGGTCCGCTCGATTGGGTTTGACTCGATCCAGGCGCGCGCGCCTCGAAAGGGCGGTTGTAGAAGTTTTCCCAATAGGCTTGTTCTGAGTTGGCGACGAACTCCGCCGAGCAGGCGATAAAGAACCCCGGCGTCCTCAGGCGATCGCGCCCCTTCCGCTACCTGTGGGCCGCCCGATCCATCTCTCACATCGGAGACGGGTTTGCCGCCGCGGCCCTCGTTTTGCACGTCGAAAGCACTGTCGGATCGGGTTCCGCCGTTGCCATGATTCTCGCGGCCCAAACCCTGCCGCGACTGCTCGGCCCGGTGACCGGCGCGCTCGCAGATCGATTCGACCGTCGTCCGATCATGATCACGTGTGAGCTCGGCCAGATGGCCATCTATGCTCTCGTGGCTCTAACGACCCCCTCGTTGTTGCCGCTTGCGGGGTACGTCGTCGTCGCCGCGCTCCTGGCGACCACCTTTGCGCCGGCAAGCAGGAGCGCGATTCCCCTGCTGGTTCGGAGCGAGGACCTGATGGGAGCCAACGCGTGGGCCGGAATAGCGCTCAATCTTCGAGTTGTGGTTGGGCCGGCCGTCGGCGCGATCCTGTTTGAAACGATCGGTTTTGGGGGCGCGCTTGCAGTTAACGCGGCGAGCTTTCTTCTGTCCGGCGCCTTGCTGTTCGCCCTACCCACACTGAAACCGGCCGTCGAGGCGGCGGATCCGAAAAGCGTTTATGCAGAGACGCGCGAGGCGCTGGCATTCGTGCGGCGACACTCGGTTGCAGGACCCATAGTCATGGCCCTTTTCCTCGGCGTGGCATTTGCGGCCGTCGACGACGTCGCCCTGGTCTTCCTCGTCCGAGACGAGTTGGATGGGTCGGCACTTGCCTTTGGGGTGGCGGCCTCCGCTTACGGAATAGGGATGATTGTGGGATCGATCGGACTGTTACGACCCAGACCGGGGCGCTCGGCAACCTTTTTTTTCCTCATGGGATGGCTACTGAGTGCCCTGGGGACTCTCGGAACCGGGGTATCCCCCGTTCTCGCGGCCGTGTTTCTCATGCAGGCGCTGGCCGGAGCAGGAAACGCGCTCAACAACACGGCCGGAGACACGTTGCTTCAGCAGAACGTTCCGGCGGCCATGCTCGGACGGGTTTTCGGGCTCTCCGTGTCTGCCGCCGTAAGCGGATCCATAGTTGCTTACGCAGCGGGTGGTTTCCTGTTGGAGTTGACTTCACCTCGAGCCGTTTTCATCGTCGGAGGAACCGGCGTTATCGCGGTGTTCGTCTTCTTGCAACTGGTGCTGTTTGCGAGCCGGGACCGTCCGAGCAGGGGCTAGCTTTCGTGCTTTTCTGCGGATTCAACTGTTTGGGCCGATGACAGGAGATCGACCGATCTCGTTGAATCTCTAAGGGCGGCGGCCCAACTCAGGAGACGGCGGTGCGCAGATTCCTGTTAGTGCTCGTTGCGGGGGTATTCGCTTACGCCGCGGGAGGAGGCACCTCCTTTGAGGCAGAAGGCGCCGTGCTGGGATTGCGAACGACGCCGCCTGGTCAGGTTCTAGTCCTAAACGCAAACCTGTTTCAGGCGGCCAACAAGTATGGGGCCCCGTCACGCTGTCCAGACCTCACACCCGGACATCCGAAATATGAGGAGTCCCGGGCGTGCGCACCTCGGGCTCGAAAGGGTCGTTTCGCCCGGCGGGTGCGGGCCCTGGCGCTCAAACCGATAGCCGACGGAGCCGTCTCGGATGGAATGGGATATGCCCCCGACGTCATAACGCTGCAGGAGGTATCTGCCGGAGACACCAGACGGATCGCCGATCTTCTGAATACCTTCACGGGCGGCGCATTCGACTATCGGGTGGCCATCTCGCGTTTGTCCTTCCCCGACGCTGTCGGTCGCAGGACAAACGCCATCCTGTACAGCGCTGCAACACTCGAGAAACTCGACGCCCACGGAGTCTTGAGCGTTACGGGCGGCGGTGCACCGACCCGTGGGGTCTTGTTCTCTGCATTCCGGGAGCGTCGTACGCGGTTCGGAGCGACCGGACAGCCGATTGCGGTGGCCAACGTGCACTTCCCCCTCGAGAAACACTTCCGCACCCCGCGGGCGGCAGATCTAACCAAGGCGAGATGGGTCGAAGACATCGCCGACGAACTGGAGAGGGCCGACCCACCGGAAGGACTCGGGATTGGAGCAACGGTGATCGGGGGTGATTTCAACTCCGGCCGTTGCTCGGCCGCTCCCCAACCTATCGGCGACGAACCCGCCGATAACCCCGCGGCGACGTGGGCGCCCGTCAGAGAGAACCCAGGCTGCTCCGCCCGTCCTTTTTGGAACGCGCTACACAACCGCGGTTACGTGGACACGATTTACGCGGCGAACTCGGCCACTATCAACCAGCAGTATCGAGACGGCGACGCCTTTCGCCGCTACAGAATCGATCACATCTTCGCGAGGGGATTTGGTACCCACCTCGACGCGTCGTTCGACATCACCTGCGGATTCGTGCCGAGCGCACCCGCCTGGCAGAGGAACTGCCGGTGGCTAAGAAGCAGCCAGAGGTATTCAGATCACAGACTCCAGTGGGCGCTGCTTGGTCTGGATCCCTCACCGCTCTAAGGGCGTCCCACCCAGGGCCGGCCCGGCAGGTACCCGCGGCGCGATGGCGAATATCGAAGGCCAGAGCTCTCGATGGTTCCCAGGAGGTATTAGTGAGGTTCTTCAAACGGCTGACGGCAGTGGCCGCCATTGCGGCGTTGGCCTTTGCGGTGATGCCCGGAACCCCTGTCCGGGCGGCCGACCCCCCCAAGGGGGCGAAGTGGAGCGAGCACTACTTCCCCATGGGAGACGGCCTAACGACCCTACACGCTGATGTTTTCCGGCCCGCCGATCTCTCCGCCAAGAAGAAGACCCCGGTGATCCTGTCGGTCAGCCCTTACTTCAATCACAGCGGCCAAGAACCGGAGCGCTTCAACCCTCGAGCATCGGGTCCCAGCGATCGGTTCTACGACTTCCTCGATCTGTCGCGGATCCTGGACCGCGGCTACACCTACGTGATGGTCGACCTTCCCGGCTTCGGAGGCTCGGGAGGTTGCAACGACTGGGGCGGGATCCGGGAGCAGGGTGCCGTGAAGGCGGCAGTGGAGTGGGCCGCGAAGCAGCCGTGGTCGACCGGAAAGGTCGGGATGATCGGCAAGTCGTACGACGGCTGGACCGGTCTCATGGGGATGGCGCAGGACCCCAAGGGTCTCGCCGCGGTCATCTCGATGGAGCCCGTCTACGCCGGCTACCGCTATCTCTACAACAACGGGGTCCGGTTCTTGACTTCACTCACCATAGCCCCTGTGTTCACAGTCGCTGATGCCAAGCCGGGCACCATGCAGGACGATCCTATGTACAACCTCAACGGCGCGCCGCAGGCGTACTGCTACCCGCTCAACATCGGCCTGCAGCAGGACGACGACCCAAACTCTGCCTTCTGGAGAGAGCGCGACCTGCTGCGCCAGGCCAAGGGGTCCGATGTTCCGCTGTTTCTCACACAGGGCTTTCTAGAGACGAACACAAAGCCCGACGGGGCCTTTGACTTTTTCAACAGCTTGAAGGGACCAAATCGGGCCTGGTTCGGTCAGTTCGACCACGTGCGAGGTTGGGAAAAGCTCGGCGAGCGGTTCCAGACGGGCCGCGACGACTTCGTGGAAGAGATGATGCGCTTCCTGGATCATTACGTGAAGGGCGTGCCTCTTAAGAAAGCTCCCGTCCACCGCGACCCCAACATCGCCGTACAGGACGCGCTCGGTCGCTATCGGGCCGAGAAATCGTGGCCGCCTCCCGACAGCCGGCTCTACTGGAGCAAGCTCCGGCCCGGCGAGTACATGGATAGCGCCAACAACTCGTCCGCGGGGCAGAACGCGGGGAACGGCATCTGGACCTTCTCGCAGCCGCTAAGGCACGAGGCCTGGCTCTCCGGTGAGCCCGCGGTCAAGGTGAAACTGACGGCGGCACCCAGAGCGAATCTCGTCGCAAACATCTACGACGTCGATCCGAAGGGAGGGGCAAAACTCATCTCCCGAGGCGCCAATCTGATCCGGGGGGCCGGCGATCAGACCGTGAAGTTCGAGATGTACGGACAGGACTGGCCCATAAAGAAGGGCCACCGCATCGGAGTGATCCTTTCCAGCTCGAACACCGATTGGTGGACACACGTGCCGACCCGTACTCCGGTCACGGTCAACTCGGCCGAGGTCGGGCTTCCCTTCCTCAAGTACAACCGGACAAGATTCATCCAGGCAAAAGCTTCAACGCCGCGACTTGAGGAGTGGAGTCGCTCCGAGTACACCACGGTGAAAAAGGGGACCGTCTCCGACAACGACCGGAAGTTCAACCTTCCGGGGAGATTGCAGAGGCGCTGACCGGCACGAACGATTGGAGAACCGACGCTCTAGTTCGGCGGGATGTTCTGGTTGAGGCGGAAGAAGTTGTCGGGGTCGTAGCGACGCTTTAGCTCCTTCAGCCGGTCGTACTTGGCTGGCCCGTAGGCCTCCCGGATCCGCTCCTCACCCTCGTCCATGAGGAAGTTCACGTAAACGCTCGTGTGATGGGGCTCGAGGGCCGACCACAGTCCCCGAGCCCACTCCCGCTCCTCGTCGAAGCCCGCGCTCGTGACGGTGGTCGCGTTGATATTGAAGGTGTGCCCCGCGCCGCGGCCGTTGTATGCGGTCTCGTCCTCACCGACAGCGGCGATGGCGCCCCCCAGATGGAATATCGGAAAGGCGGTGAGTTCGGATCTGATACGCAGGGCGTGCTCCACGGTGATGTCGATGACCTCGTCGGTGAGTTCGGCGACATCGCAAGACCTGAAGTAGTACCACCAGCCGTGCGGAAACGAGGGGTCGAACATCGCCTGGTGCGCGAGAAACGGCTTCGGCAGGCACAGGTCGAGCAGTGGGACGCCGAACTCCTTGAGCGGGCGGACGACCTTCTCGCCCTCTTCGACCGATCCCGCGTAGCAGCAGGTGACGGCGACCACCGGCCTTCCGTGCAACTCGGGGGGAATAGCGGGAAGTGGCGGAGCCTTGCGATGAATGACAATCGTGGTCATCTCGTCGGGGACGTCGGTGATCCACTCGCGGTAGAAACGCAACACTCTCGGCGACTCCTCCATGGGCCAGAAGATCGGGCCCGCGAGCACCTCGGGGCCCAGAGGGTTGAGACGAAACTCGAACTCGGTGACGATCCCGAAGTTGCTTCCGGCGCCGCGCATCCCGAAAAAGAGATCCGAATTCTCCGACTCGCTCGCCTTCACGAACTCGCCGTCCGCGGTAATCAGGTCGACCGAGAGGAGCTGGTCGATGGTCAGACCCATCTTGCGCATGAGCCACCCGATGCCGCCGCCCAGAGTCAGACCGGCCAGCCCTGTGTGAGTGACGATGCCGGCCGGAACTGCGAGCCCGAAGGTCTGGGTCTCCCGATCGAGCTCCCCCAGGAGCACGCCGGCCTGAGCCCTCGCCGTCCGCGCCTCGGGGTCGACACGGATTCCCTTCATGAGCCCGAGATCGATAATGATGCCTCCGTCACACGATGACTGGCCGGGAAAACTATGTCCGCCTGAGCGAACGGCCGCCGGGAGGCCGGTAGTGCGTGCGAACCTCACGGCCGACATGACATCGGCAACGCCGGCACAGCGCGCGATGAGGGTCGGATGTTTGTTGATCGAGCCGTTCCAGATCTGGCGGTGCTGGTCGTAGTCCGGGTTCTCTCGGCGCACGAGTTGTCCTCGGAACGACGCACCAAACTCGGTTACCGCAGTGTCGTCGAGCTTCGTTTGGATAGCGATGTCTCACTCCGTTTCTCTCATGCCTCGACCGCCGAACGGCTGACAGTGTGGCACAAGAGAAAGTCGCGTGGAAGAAGGACCGGCGATACCTCGGGAGCCTTAGGGCAACTCCACGCATTGGTCGGGTGATTCGACCCACACTCCATCGGGAGGGCCGCAGGTCCACTTCTCCCACTGGTCCAGCACCAAAAGGATTGCAACTGCCGCGCAAACGATCAGTAGCAGGACCAACCACCTTCCGCTGCGACCTCTACGTTCGCTCGCAACCATCGCGTCCTTCCTCATCACACCCCGGCAAGAGACGGCGAGAAACGCTGCAGGCCTCTTTCGTGCGCCCAAACGTCAAGTGTCAGAGTGGCAACGTCGTCGACGAGTGGATCCACTTCTGAGGCTTCGGGTTCGCGCAA
Source organism: Actinomycetota bacterium (assembly GCA_030862065.1). Lineage (GTDB taxonomy): Bacteria > Actinomycetota > CADDZG01 > CADDZG01 > WHSQ01 > JALZEK01. The sequence continues at coordinate 22,573 of JALZEK010000059.1, forward strand.
GTCGAACGTCTTGACATAAGTGCGACAGTTATCGCACACGTCGACTCTCACCCACCGTTGACCGTCCGGCGAATACGAGCTGATCCGCCTGGAGTCGTCTTCTCCACACGAGGGGCAGACGGCCCGAGGGTAGGCCCACCAGCCCGCGCACCTTCGGCACACCAGGTAACGGGGCGATCCTTGGAGGAAGCCGCCGGACTCTTCAACGATGACCGCCGCTTGAGCCAAATCCCCGCACAAGGGACATGCACGTCCCGCCCACTCGTCTCGCGATAGAGGTTCCACCCCCGCCGCGGCGAGTTCCAGAATGGGGCCTCCCGAGATTCGGATCCACACCTCGTGACGAGGATCCAGGAGCGAGGGGTCATCGAGCCAGGTCGTGATTATGTGGCTCAGTCCTGAAGAGGATTCGTGAGAAAGATCGGCCGCCGCGTCGCGCAGCGGCCCCGGCGCCTTGAGGAGGACACGCGACGATCCATCGATCATGAGATCGACCTCCGCTCGGATCGGCTCCACCCCCGCCGCGAGCTCGAGCATGGGGAAGTTACCGACCAGCCGATTCGGCTTTGACTCGGCCGAGACCCGAGCGGCGGCAGCCTTCACCTCCGGGTTCGCTGCTCGGTCCCGTTGGACGCCCAGGACCTCGGCGATGAATGCAAGCGGCTCGGCCGTTGCCGGGGACCGGGCGATCGCCTTGGTTCGCGCCAACCGGTGCTCGAAGTCACCGGGTGCGCCATGATGGCGTCTCACGTAACGCGTCGGCCCTCTTGCCTGCGGAACCATCGGGGGTGGTGCCAGGCCGCCCAGGCGCGGTCTACCTCACCGCCCGTCATTCCGGGCATCGTGCCCGGCAGCATCACCGTCGACATGTATACGTGGATGATGAAACCACCGACATTCAGCAGGAATAGAACGTGATGGGACAGGCGTGCGATTTGGTTCCAACCAGAGCTCAGCGCATCGGGAAACCACAAGGGGATGCCCGTCACGAGCAGAGCAATCCCCGTAAGCACGGCGAACCAGTAATAGCCCTTTTGCCCCGCGTTGAAGCGGTCGACGTCCACATCGCTGTGGCCCTCGCGTACGTACTTGCGGAAGTCGCGCATCCATTCCCTGTCACTTTGTTCGAACAGCATGTCCCGCAGCCACAGGAAGAGCATCAGCAGGATCCCGACCGTAAAGGCGACACCGACAATCGGGTGAAGGAAACGCACAGTCTGGCCGCCCCCGAGGATGTCGTACAGCCACGTCATGCGCGGATAACCGAGGGCGAAGCCCGAAAGCATCAGGTAGACGAAAGTGATGCCGACGACCCAGTGCACGACCCGCTCCAAAAGCGAGTAACGCAGGATGCCCTCTCTCGGTAGTTGAATCTGCCGGCGGCTCGTCTCCTCCCGCACTACTTCTTGCCGGACCGAAGTCACGGCCCGCCCTCCCCTTGGTCGGGGGCGCCACTCCTGGCTTCGCCTCTGGCCTCGGCGGACCTGACGGCCTCTTCCTCGGAGGGCGGGAAGCGACGCCCGGTACGCAGGAAGAACAGGGCGGCGCCGAAAAGTCCCGCCCACGTCGCCGCGGAGCCGAGCTTCCTCAAGACGCTCATGGCGGGAAAGAAGCTCGCACCTTTGACCGTGGGTTGATCGGGTAGTCCGTATTCCCCGAGCATCTCTCCCCGGGGGACCACGTACATCATGTGTACCCCACTCACGCCTTCGGGGTCGTACAGCAGGGCGTCGTCGAAGCCTCGATCCTTCAGCTTGCCGACCTTCTCCTCCCCGTAGGCGACCATGTCCTCCTTGGTGCCGAACTTGATCGAGCCCGTGGGACATGCCTTGACACATGCCGGTTCCAAGCTATTGCTCACGCGGTCGACGCACATCGTGCACTTATAGACCTTCTTCGTCTTTGAATCGAAGCGGGGGATGTCGAACGGGCAGCCGCTGATGCAGTACTGACAGCCGATGCACTTCTCTTCGTCGAAATCCACGATGCCGTTCTCGTACTGGACGACCGCGCCAGGAGCAGGACAGGCCAGCAGGCAGCCGGGTTCTTCGCAGTGCAGACAGGAATCCTTGCGGATCAGCCAGGCGATCCCATCGTCGTCGAGATCGACCTCATTGAAGCGCATCAGATCCCACGTGTTCGGGGTGAGGTCCTCGTGACTCTGGTAGCCGCCGAAGTTGTGAGTCTCCTCGACTTCGAGGTCGTTCCATTCCTTGCACGCGACCTCGCACGCCTTGCACCCGATGCATAGATCGATGTCGACCATCTTGGAGACCTCGACCTGCTTGATCGAGTGGTCCCGGCGGATGTTCGTCCCGGAGCTGGGAGTGGCCGACTCTCGCTTGATACCAAGACCCAGTTCCGTCGTCATGCCATCATCCCCCTCACGCCCTCTCGATATCGACCAAAAAGCCCTTGAACTCAGGCGTGGCCGTCGTCCCATCGCCGATGAACGGGGTCAAAAGGTTGGCCATCTTTGCGGCTTCCCCTTTGCTGCGGCCGGCCGCGTAGTGCCAATGCACTGGGATGCCGACCTGATAGACGACCCTGTTGCCCATCCGCAACGGCCGCATGCGTTTCGTGACGAGCGCCATGCCCTCGACCTCGCCGCGCTTGGATCGGACCCGGACCATGTCCGTGTTGGAGATGCCCTTGCGCTTGGCCAGTTCAGGCGGAACCTCGATGAAGAAATCGGGCATGCTCTCTACGAGGTAGGGCACATGCTGGGTGACGAAGTGCTCGTGCTCGGTAACGCGGTACGTCGTCGCCACGTAGGGGAATTCGCTTGCGTCCTCCGCCCATGTCGGGGGAGCGTCCTCGAAATGGATCGCCACCGGATTCTTATCCGTAGCGGAGAAGGGATTGGCTATCGGCGACTCTATCTGCTCGTAGTGTTCGGGCAGCGGTCCATCGAGCATGAATGACCCCGGTGCGAAGATTCGGGCGACCCCCTCCCCCGTCATGATGAACGACCCAACGCCGTCGCTCGGGGGGGATTCGGGATCGAAATCGGGGACGTCGCCGACCCACAGTTTGCCGTTCCAGCGGATCCCGGGTCGGTCCGGGTCCCACGGCTTACCTTTCGCGTCGGCCGAGGCACGGTTGTAAAGGACTCGCCGGTTCGCCGGCCATGAGAAACACCAATCGTGGAAGTACCCAAGACCGGTCGGATCATCGGTACCCCGCCGGTCCATAATGTTGCCTTCCTCGGTGAAGCAGCCGGTGTAGATCCAGTTGCCTATCGCGGTAGTGCCGTCGTCTTTCGCGTCGGCGAACGACGATAGGAGCAAACCGGTCTTCAGGTCACGGCCGTTGATCTCCTGTGCCAGCTCCTCCGCTTGCGGGTCGTCGGAGTTGGTGTAGTCCCACTTGAGGTTCAGTATCGGGTCGGGGAAGGCCCCTCCCTCCTCGTTGTACAGCCTCCTCAAGCGTTGGAACAGCTGAGCCATGATGTAGTTGTCGTTGCGTATGTCGCCCTCGGGAGGGAGGGCCGCGTGCTTCCACTGCGCCCACCGGCCGGAGTTGGTGAACGCCCCAGCCTTCTCGATCCAGTGCGTGGTCGGCAGGAAGAACACCTCGGTATCCACGTCTTCGGGGTTTATCCCGGGCGCATGCCAGAATTCCGACGACGCCGTCGGGAACGGATCCATCACCACGAACCATTTGAGGTTGCTCAGCGCTTCGAGGACGCGGTTGGAGTCGGGGCCGATGTTTACACTCGACATCCCGCCGTTGAACAAACCTTGGAGCCTCCCGTGCAGGGCTTCGTCGTGGAAGGTCATCCAGCCCCAGTTCTTGTCGGGCTTCGGCAGCCACGAAAACTGAAAGTCGTTCTGCTCCGTGGCGGCGTCCCCGAACCACTGCTTCAACAGGCTCACGGTGAATGCCCGGTACATCGTTCCGAAGAAGTTCACCGCGCTGGGATCGAGTGGCACCGAAGCGGTACCGTCGATGTAATCGTTCAGCGTCTCCATCCCCGGCGTCGGTATGCCGAGGTAACCCGGGAGGATCTCCCAACTCTGGGCGTTGTCGGTGTTTCCCTGGATGTTGGCGTGCCCGCGCTCGGCGTTGACCCCGCCGCCAGGGCGCCCGAGATTCCCAAGGAGGAGTTGAGTGATCGCCAGGGCCCGGATCATTTGAGAGCCCGAGGTGTGCTGGGTCAGCCCGACCGCATAGACGATGTTGCCCGACTTGTCGGGCGCGCCGCTCGCTCCGAAGATGTTCGCGATCTCGAGGAACTTCTTCTCGGGGATGCCGCAGACTTCGGAAACCATTTCGGGCGTGTATCGGGAGTAGTGCTGCTTCATTAGCTGGAAGACGCAGCGCGGGTGCTCAAGCGTCATGTCTCGCTTGGCAAGGCCGGGAACCAGGGGTCCCGATCTGGTGGCCGGGTTGTAAAGGCGCGTACCCGGCGCGGCTTGATTTGGCTCCGCGGTTACCCGCGCGGGTCTCTTCCCCTTGATGCCCGCGGTGTCGTCTCCCGTTCCGGGAATCCGTTCGTAGTCCCACGAAGAGAAGTCATACCTTCGCAACTCGGGGTCGTACCCCGAGAACAGTCCATCGTTGAACTCGAATTCCTTGGATACGATGAACGACGCGTTCGTGTGGAGTTTTACGTACTCCTCGTGATAAAGGTCGTTCTCCAAAATGTGATTGATCAGCCCACCGAAAAAAGTGACGTCGGTACCGGCTCGTATCGGAGCCCAGATGTCTGCCACGGCCGAGGTGCGGGTGAAACGAGGATCCACGTGAATGATCTTTGCGCCGCGCGTATCGCGGGCCACGTGTGCCCACTTCCATCCGCAGGGGTGATTCTCGGCCGGATTCGCCCCGATGACCAAAAAGACGTCAGAGTTCTTGAAATCGACCCAGTGATTGGTCATGGCCCCCCGGCCAAACGTGGCGGCCAAACTGGCCACCGTGGGGCCGTGTCAGACCCGGGCCTGTTGTTCTAAGCCGACCGTCCCCAGAGCCCTGAAGAATTTGGTTACGAGATAGCCCTCTTCGTTGGAGATGGTGGCACCGCCGCCCCACGCGAACCCGTCGTTGCGGTTGACGGTGTTGCCGCTATCGTCCTTCTCGGTGAAGTTCTCGTCGCGAGCGTCTTTCATCAGCCGGGCGAGACGATCAAGTGCCTCCTCCCACGAGATGTCCTCCCACTCGGTCGCTCCCGGGGCGCGGTACTTGGGAGACTTCACGCGCGTCTCCGCGACCGCGAGCTGCATCGTGGTTGCGCCTTTCGGACACAACGATCCCCCATTGATGGGGCTGTCTGGATCGCCCTCGATGTGGACTAGGTAGGGATGCGCGTTGAACGAGGTGGTCTCGCCGTGGCCGGATACGTAAGCGATCATCGAACAACCGACGCCGCAATAGGGACAGACCGATCGGATTTCCTTGGCGCGATCGATCTTCAGCTCGCGGACTTGAGCGTAGGCGGGTTCGAGATCAAACCCGAAGGTGGCCCAGGCGGCGCCGGCACCTCCCGCAGCAGAAAGCTTTAAAAAGCTCCGACGAGTTAATTCCACGGCCCCCGACCTCCCGTCGCTGCTACCTGAGCACGCGCGAGGTTACTCCAACCACCCGGACATGTGAAATGAGAGACGCGCTTGGCGACCCCTGGCTTGTCTTGCTGCTCCTCGGAGTCGATGCCCTCTACTACGGCGAACGGTGTAATGCTTGTCGCATGGCGCAAAGGGCCAAGAGCGAGACCCGGACCGAGGTACAGGTAGTCGTCGAGGGAGAAAATCGGACCCGCTACGACAGCCTGGCCACCGAGGAGCCGATGGAGATACGGCTCCTCGCCGGGAACTCCCAGGAGACTCTGGCCGTGACGATGCGGACCCCCGGATCGGACTTCGAGCTGGCCGCTGGCTTCCTGTACGGCGAGGGCATCCTGTCCACGCCCCGGGATATCGGAACCATCAGCTACTGCACCGACCCCTCGGTGGACGAAGAGCAGCTGTTCAATATCGTGAATGTATTGCTGAGGGCCCCTGCGCTGCCCGATCTGCGAGCCCTGGAGCGGCACTTCTACACCTCGAGCGCCTGCGGGGTATGCGGGAAGGCGAGCCTCGATTCACTCGAGCTGCGCGGCTGCACCGCCGTGGGGGCGGGTCCCACCGTGAAGGGCCCCACTCTCCACGAGCTACCCGCCCGGCTCCGGTCGGCGCAGGGCATCTTCGAGCACACCGGGGGGCTTCACGCCGGGGGCCTTTTCGACAAGGAAGGCAACCTCGTGGCGCTGCGAGAGGACGTGGGGCGTCACAACGCGGTGGACAAGCTCGTCGGATGGGCGTTGTTGAACGACAAGCTCCCCCTCGATGAGCACATCCTCATGGTGAGCGGGCGTGCGAGCTACGAGATCCTCCAGAAGGCGGTTGCCGCCCGAATCCCGATTGTCTGTGCGGTATCCGCGCCGAGCAGTCTCGCGGTCGCCACCGCGGACCGGTTCGGCATTACGCTCGTCGGCTTTCTGCGCGATGCTCGGTACAACGTCTACACGGGAAGTGAGCGCATCCTGCTCTAGCCGTGTGAGACTGAAAACCCTGCCGGGTCTCACGGCTCGGCCTGCTTGATTGGGGCGGGGAATGCTAAAGGAGAACGGCGCCGTCACCGAGGAATCGGTCCGGCAGGCGCTGTCGTCGGTAGAGGACCCCGAGCTACACCGGCCCCTGACCGACCTGAACATGGTGCGAGGCGTCGTGGTCGGTGACGAGTCGGTACGCATCTCGATCGCCCTCACGGTCGAAGGCTGCCCGCTCAAGGCAAAGATCCACAACGACGTGGTCGCCGCGGTCAAAGCGCTGGGACCCGAAACGGTGATGGTGGATTTCACCACCATGACAGAAGAACAGCGAGCCGAGCTCCGCCAGGAACTACATGGTTCGGGCGCGTCCTCGATGGAGGAGATTTTCGCGACTTCCCGCGTGATCGCGGTGGCCTCGGGCAAGGGCGGGGTCGGCAAGTCTTCGATCAGCACCAACCTCGCGGTTTCTTTGGCCAGCCGCGGAAAGAGTGTGGCCGTCATCGACGCCGATGTCTACGGGTTCTCGATCCCGCGCATGATCGGGATCGACCGAAAGCCAGTAATCATCGACCGGATGATCGTCCCGCCCGAGGCTCTCGGGGTGGCCGTGATCTCGATCGGTTTTTTCGCCAGCGAGAACAATCCCGTTATCTGGCGCGGACCGATGCTGCACAAGGCGTTGACGCAGTTCGTGACCGACGTGTACTGGGACGAGCCCGACGTGGTGATCATCGACATGCCCCCGGGGACCGGAGACGTCTCCCTAACGATGGCTCAGTTCCTGCCGGCCACCGAGGTGATCGTGGTCACGACCCCTCAGCCCGCGGCTCAACGCGTCGCCCAGCGCGCCGCCTACATGGCGCGCAAGGTGAACCTGACGGTATCCGGAGTGATCGAGAACATGTCCTGGTTCACGGGCCGAGACGGGTATCGCTACGACATCTTCGGATCGGGAGGGGGCGAACTACTCGCCCAGGAACTCGGCGTCCCTCTCCTCGGCAAGATCCCTCTCGTCCCGGAACTTCGCGAGGGCGGAGACAACGGCGTTCCAATCGTGGTGGCCGAACCCGATTCCGAGGCCGCGGGCGCCATCAACACGGTCGTCGACGGACTCCTCGCCATGGGTGTGCGCAAGATCCGTCTTCCCGTCCTCAACGTTCAGTCTCAGTAGACCGCTCGTAATCGACGACGCCGTCGGATCGCTACTCGAGGCGATCGATCATTGCGAACTCTGTGGCGGGCGCCAGGAGCGGAGCATGTCCCACGAGTACACCCCGGTTTCGTGCCCGTCGTTCCACCGGATCGACAGTCCCCAGGCACCCACCAGTTCGGCTTGATCGGCGATCAACTCTTTAGGGGATCCCTGCCGCGGCCAGATCGTCTCTCCTGCCGCGCGCAACTCGGTGCAGCTGGCGCAAGTGCAGGCACGCCTCAGCTCGACCAGGTCGAAGCGGGTCAGCTTCCCGCTCGTCCATTCGATCGACAGCTCGGCCCTGCCGACATCTACGCGAAGAGGTTGCGGCTCGTCCGGGTGAGGGTCGTCCCGTGAACTCATCCTAGATTCTGAGTCCCGATTCTTCGCGGCCACCAATTCTTCGCTTTGTGAAGCTTCAGCATCGATATGCGCTGTTCTTGCTTCAAAAAGGTTAGGTTTCTCGCCGCTCGCGCGCGTCGACGTCACTCCTCGTGTCCCGCTCCTTGGGAAGTTCCTGTCGTTCCGCCGAAGCGTCACCAGCTTCGGACGTACGACCGCTTCCTTTGCCGCCCTTGAGACCTCTGCCGACCCCGCCCAAGATCACGAGTCCGATCACGGCCACGACCGCGATCAGCGGTACAAGAATCCATGCCCACGAACTTGCGCTCATTCTTGGCCCCCCATCTCGACGCTGTCGGTTAAAGGGTTACCCCCAACAGCCGAACCGAATCCAGCCCTCGGCCGCTTGTGACCGCCGTCCTGTTTAGAGGTTCCCCTTGTACTTAAGGATGTCTATCCCGCGCTCGTAATCCACCGAGTAGACGATGCGATCCGTGACCCAATAGGCCGCCGACGTCGAGCCCTGCCACGGGAGGAAGTAACCCTCTTCGGAGATCTTGCCGTTCGGGGAAACGCCGAGGAAGCGGGTGCCGTGCTCGTAGTAACCGATGGCGACCAGCCCCTCGTTGCGGAATCCTGGATGAGTCTCGAACCAGTGCGGCGAGCACCCCAGGCCGACGTTGGCGGCCGGGCGACCATCGACGTGGGTGCCGTTGGTGATCGTCCACTTGTCCGCGATGGTGAAGGTATTGGTCCGCCGCCACCTCGATGTGTCCCAGACCGTCACCTCCCCGGTTCCCGCCTCGCATCGCGGGGTCACGTTCGTCTCAAAGGAACTGATGATGAATCGATCCTTTCCACGGCGAGGCCACGCCACAGAGTGCTCGCGTTTGTCGATATTGGTTCCCCTGGCGAGCAGCTTGGGACGCAGCGGGTTCCTTCTGGCATCGACGTACATCAGAGGCATCGATGCGGTCAGAACGCGGCCGGGCGCGACCTCCGTCACGTCATGGATCTTGTCGGCGGGGAGTTTGGCATTCCAATACCCGAGCTGCTTGGGTTTGCCTGGCTTCCGTAAATCGACGAGGGCCCCGCCGGTCGAGGGACCTTGCGGACCGGCGAGATCGTACGACCCGTACGAATACTTGCAGTCGAGGATGCAGGTCGCGGTGTGGGTTCCTCCTCCAGTAAGAACCGACATCTCCTGGGGTTTTCTCTTGTTCTTGACGTCCCAGACGTGCAGCGAGTCAACCGGGGCCTGCTCGGCGAACAAGAGAATCTTTCCATTGGTCGAGACGTTCTCGTTCTCGAACTTGAAGCCGAACATTTCGTGAGCGACGAGCTGCGGATCGACGGGATTCGAGACATCGTAGATCGAAAGGTTCTTCCACGAAGTGACGTAGAGGTACTTCCCGACGACCTTCGCCCCGGTCGCCGTCCCGACCTCAAAGGGAACGAACGCAACGTGCTGGACGTTCTCGGACGTAACACCGTACTGGCCCGGTCCGGCGGAGACACCCGGCGAAGACGCCGCGGACAACACGACGAGCACGACCAGCGCTGCTCTTGTTCGCGTCACTGGAGTTTGGGCCCTCCAACTAGACGCCCGACGACAGACTCACCTCGCACGCCGACGGCCTCGAACGTCGGCACGCAGTAGTTGCGCTTGAAGCAAGCGTCGACGAAGGCGACCCATGGGGTTCCGTCGGGGGCAATCGTTACGTCGAAGAAGTCGCCCAAGGAGTGACAGCGAGTGGTGCCGCACTCACCTCGATGCAGCGGGTCGCTCTTGGCGTTCATGGTCCCGGTATAAAAAACGGGATTCTTCGCCGCCGCGTTCGCGGTCATAGTGATGTAGCCGTTCCAGGTCCATTTCTTCTCTTTCTTGCCCGGAGTTTCAGATCCCGCGTAGGTGATGGCGATCTTGCCGTCGTCGCCCATGTCGAGCGCGGGAAGACTCGACCGCTTGAGGCCGGGAGGGCCGATCATCATCGGCCGTTCCCACGACTTCCCGTTGTTTCGGGACACCGCCAGATACGGCAGTCCATCGCCCCCGATCCATGTGTAGTACAGGTTGCCTCGTCTATCGGCTGCAATCCCTGCCTCGTGTGCCTTACCACCGTTCTTGGCAACCTGGACCGCGTCCCAGGTGAGGCCCTCATCCTTGCTGATGGAAACGAACGGCTGACCACACCAAACGCGCGGGAGGTACACGGTTCCGTCTTCTCCCACGAAGCCGTGACCCACGGCCCCGTCACACCACAGGTCGTCCTGGTCCTCCCTCGGGGGGATCGGGGTTATGTAAGCCGGCTCTCCGCTATGGAGCCAGGTGAGCCCGCCGTCGAGAGACCTCGCGCAAGTCGTCGCCGTCGAGGTTCCGGCCAGCATGACGAGATTGATCGCGCAGTAGTACACGATGTTCCGATAGCCGATCGGCTTGTCTCCCCCCTTTGGCGGGGGTCCCGTGAAGATGTTCTGGTGGTCGAAGTGACCACAGATACCAGTATTGGTCCACGACTTTCCGGCGTTATCGGAAAATGAGATGTACTGACACGTGACGTCCGGCGGGATGTTGTTAGTGAAGACACGGTCTGTGTCTTTGTCCAGGTAAAGAATCGGGTCAACGCTGATCGGCTGCGTATTCTGCCCGGCAATCGTCGGAGACACGATCTTCCACGTATGTCCCTCGTTGGTGGAGCGCATCACTTGAGGCTCTAGATTCGTGTTCCGGGCCTGATAAAAGATGCGCCCCTTGTCGTCTACTCCAATCGTGGGCTCCCACCCGTTAATGCCGAGTCGATAGAAGCGGGCGTCGGGAGCGGCCGCCACGACCCTCTTGGCGTTGATCCTGTCGCCGCCCGCATGGTGAGCAACCGCGCGGCCTCCCGAACCCCATTGGCCGTTGCCGTTTCTACGTGTCGGGAATCCGTCCTCTCTTCGCATGGACGCGAGAGCGGCCCCGCCTGATCGCAGCAGACCACGTTGATGGCGGCCGTAGTTCAATTGCCCTTCGCGGCTGGCCGACATCCCTGAGAGATCGGGCAGACTCACCACGGCCATCGCCAAGACCACCGCAAGCGCTAGCTGTCTTCTGAAATGCACGACATTCACCCCCCGAACCTGAGGTTCCGGTTAACGACTGGAATAGTGATTGACCCTTTCAGTCCTTTCCCCGTGCTGATGGAAAGGGCCGGTTGGAATTGATCTGGCTCAAGCTCACCCGAACCCCCCGCGATGAACAGGACAAGGCGGTGACCCGAGGGAACGGATGCCGCGAACGGGCCGCTGGGGGCCTTCACCGTGGTCGGTTGCAACACGGGGAAATTGCGATGCTTCCCGGGGGTCCTCCAGTGCCGGAGATCCATCTGCAAGTGGCCAACCGCCGTCTCAGGAGTGTCATCGAGTAGTGACTGGTAATCAGAACCGTCGATACCACATGGAAGCTCAGACGGAAGATGACGCAACACCGCCGCGAGGTTGCCACCCGGTTGGGAACTCGTCACTGTCAGCTTTGCGTTGAAGTAACCGGCGAGAACGACATCCTCTTTCAGCGGAGGAGACACATAGAACGCTTGGTGCGGGCCGCAGGTCAACCCGGGCTCGACGCCCGCCGCGGTGGCAAATGCCTGCATCGATCTCTCGACGTCCTTGTCGCGAGGCACGAGGGACGTCCCCGAAAGGTGGAGGGTTACCTTGTCCGCCCTGGGCGGCCACGAAGTAGCCCGGTGCCACTTGCCGGTCGTGTCCTGGAACTCCACGACGCCGGTCTTCGGCTTCGTGGCGGCACCCCGCAGGTAATGGTCAAACCACGCAATCGTTCTCTTGTACCAGTCCTCGCGATTGGCAGTTGGAGTTTCGTGGTTCCACTGCCCGAGGATGAGCCTCGTCCGGTTCGGATTTAACAAATTCCATTCCTGGTCGTATGAATGCCAGTGACCTTCGCCCCAGTAATTGAGCCCGTTGGATCGCCACACCGCGACGTCGGTGTTCCTGATGTGCGGCCGCAGGTTCCGCTCGGCCCAGTAGCGCGTCCGGTCGCCGGTGGCGATGAGGTCCGATGTGCCTTGAACATGCTCGGCGTAGAGGCCGCCGCAGAAGTGACTTTGGTTGAATTCGTCTGACGCCCATCCCGTCAGAGCCGTCCATACGGGTGCAAGCAGAGGCCCATAGTGGATTGGAGCGCCGCGGCGCGTGAGGAGTTCGTAGGGATCGCTGACTCCGCTCGTCGGGATCGCGGCCTTCAGAGATGGTGGATTCCCGGCGATCGCCATGTACTGGGACCACGCCGAATAGGAGTGGCCGATCGTCCCGATTCTGCCGTTGCTCCAGGGTTTGTCCGCCAGGGATTCGATTACGACCCGCGCGTCGGCCCAGTCGATCTTGTTGCCAAACTGCAAACAGCCGTCACTTAGGCCCGTGCCGCGCATGTTCACCTGCGCTATGGCGAACCCGGCCTTGAGATACCTCTGTTGTGCATCGCTCGTTGGCCCGTCGGCCGTCGACCCTCCGGCCTGCGTGTTGAAGTAGGGGCTCAGCTCCAGGATCGTCGCAAAGGGACCCCGTCCGCCGGGCAGGGTGACGTGCCCACGCAGCTCGACCCCGCCCTTTGCTTTGACCTCGAACGGGGCCGTCTTTGGCCCGACGGCATCATCCTGGGCCTGGGCCGGAAATACGAGGATCGCCCCGAAAACGAACAGGATCAGAACGACGGTTAGAGAGGTCGCGACCGCCTCACGGTCGGGTCCGCCAAGAACACCCATGTGCTTGTGCCCTACCCCCTACCGGGTCTTTCTCACCCAAATCCGGAGGTAAATGGGCGAACCCTCGAAGGGGCGATCGAGGTGACCTGAGGTGCGTGCGGGCCGGACGGGTCCTGTATTTATCCTTTCGGCGCTGGAGCCGAGCGGCCGATGGCTACGAGGTCTCCGAGAAGTCGCCGGTAGGAGCCGGTGGGTGGAGGATGTCCTCGCGGCTGTAGTGCCCGACGGCGTCGAACCACCGCTTCGCAGTCATGGTGCGTCCCACGTCGATGTCCGCGGCAACGATCCCCTCTTGGTCGTAAAGAGGTCCTGCTAGGGCGTCGCCGTTGAGAGGCTCAAAGATCGCGGCACCGCCGCGCCCGAATACCTCGTCGTCTGGGAGCTGGATCGGGAAGTCATCCGGGAACGCGGAGCGTGGGATGTACTGAGGGGCCGAGACAACGAATGCTCCGGCTTCGATCGCGATGTGACGCATCGTCGCGACCCACCCGTCGGAATCGTCGGCGGTTGGCGCTACCCAGATCTGCACCCCTTGGCGGTAGACCTCGTAGCGTGCGAGCGGCATGCGGTTCTCCCAGCAGATCAGACCGCCGACCTTCCCCACTGGGGTCTCCGTGACCTTCAGGTCCTGGCCCGTGCCGATGCCGTGGAACAGGCGCTCGTGCATCGTCGGCATCAACTTGCGGTGTTTCCAGAGCAAACCCTCGGGACCGAGCAACACCATCGTGTTGTAGAGGCTGCCGGGCCTGGCGGACTCCCGTTCGTTTACGCCGATAACGCAGTAGATGTCGTGCTCGGCGCATGCCGCGACGAGTTTGTCGATATGGGGGCCGGGCACGTCCACGGAGTTGTCCCAAAGCCGGGTCCACATCTCGTCGAAGCCGCCGAAGCGGGCCGCCTCGCGCGCCCACACATTCGACGGGTACAGCGGGACGAACGTTTCGGGGAACACCGCGAGTTGCACACCATCGCTTGCGGCTTCGCCTAAGAGTCCAATCGCCTTCGTGACGGACACTCCGGCGTCGAGGATCACGGGGGTGGCTTGAACGGCCGCGACGCGAACTTTCCCTCTTGACATCGTGCAACGGTGGCATGGCGCCCGGAACAGGTCAAGCGCGAGCAGGTCGACCCTTGCCAGTCACGTTCTGGTCCATACGGGATCTTTTCTTGGCTGGTGCGTTAGCGCACTTTGGGCCACCCGTCGATGGTGGCCATGCGAGGCGGTCAATCGATTTGGGAATCGAGCCGCTCCCTCATAACCAGCCAAACGAGCCCACCAACGATCGGGACGAACATCATCACGAGGCCCACGATCCAGCCGGGTCCACCACGCTCGTCGATGTCCTGGGCGGCCTTCATGGCCAACCAGAACCAGGCGAAGACGACCGCGGCGACGGAAGCGAAGACCATGATGACGTACCAGTTCGGAGCGGTGTTGATGTCCACGGACCGATTCTACGGCCGTCATTCCACCGCTTGTGGTGGAACGCTCGTTATGTTGACGACGTGGCCCAGTCTCGGACTGACTCGGCATCGTACGGTCTCCCCCTGCCTCAAACGGTAGAACTGTCCTTCAGGGATCGACCATGCGACGATCCTCTCCTTCGTCCCGTCGTCG
>JALZEK010000092.1 GCA_030862065.1 Actinomycetota bacterium
TTCCCCCCGCATACCAACCGACTGCCATAGAGAGTCGCTGGTATACGTCGTGGGAGGAACAGGGACTCTTCAAGGCGCGCCCGGCCCCCGAGAAAACGCCGTTCACAATCGTTATTCCTCCCCCTAACGTCACGGGTGCGCTGCATATAGGTCACGCCTTCGAACACACCCTCCAGGACGCGTTCATACGGCGAGCTCGTATGCAGGGTTACGAGGCCCTGTGGCTGCCCGGAACCGACCACGCCGGAATAGCGACTCAGAACGTCGTGGAGCGAGAGCTTGCAAAAGAAGGACTAACGCGCCACGACGTGGGTCGCGAGAAATTCGTCGAGAAGGTCTGGGAGTGGAAGGGCAAATACGGAGGCCGAATCCTCGAGCAGATGCAGAGGCTCGGAGACTCCTGCGATTGGGACAGAGAGCGGTTCACCATGGACGAGGGTTTATCTCGCGCCGTCAGGACGGTCTTTGTCCGATGGTTTGAGGACGGGCTGATCTACAGAGGGCTTCGAATCATCAACTGGTGCCCGCGCTGCGGAACCGCCCTGTCCGACATCGAGGTCGAACACGAGGACACGGCCGGCGAGATCGTCACGTTCAATTACCCCCTGGCCGACGGCGATGGATACGTCGCGGTCTCCACAACTAGGGTCGAGACGATGCTCGGCGATTCGGGGATCGCCGTCCATCCCGACGACGACCGGTTCAATGCGATCGTGGGAAAACGCGTTAGCCACCCCTTCTTCCCGGAGCGAGACATGCCGGTCGTGGCCGACGAAGCGGTGGACCCCGAGTTCGGGACCGGCGCCGTCAAGGTCACTCCGGCCCACGATCCCACCGACTTCGAGATCGGGGAGCGACACGACCTCGCCAGGATCAACATCCTCGACGGAGAGGCGCGGATGAACGAGGCGGCGGGGGAGTTCGCGGGGATGGATCGCTTTGAGGCGAGAAAAGTCGTTTACGACCGGCTCGACGAGATGGGCCTCGTCGTGAAGCGCGAGAGCCCCTACGTTCACCCGGTGGGCCATTGCTACCGCTGCCATACCGAGGTCGAGCCGTGGCTCTCCGATCAGTGGTTTTTGAAGATGAAACCGTTGGTCGGGCCCGCCGTAGAGGCGGTCACATCGGGTGCCATCCGACTCGAGCCGAAGCGGTTCATCAAGTCCTATACCGGCTGGATGGAAAACATCAGGGACTGGTGCATCTCCAGACAGATCTGGTGGGGGCACCGAATCCCGGTCTGGTATTGCGACGACTGCGGCGAGGCATTCGCGTCGCTGGAGGATCCCACCTCGTGTCGGAAGTGCAACTCAACGGCTATTCGTCAGGACTCGGATGTGTTGGACACGTGGTTCTCTTCGCAGCTGTGGCCTTTCTCGACGCTTGGCTGGCCGGACCGAACCGAAGATCTGGATTATTTCTACCCGACGACGTTGATGGCCCCCGGGTACGAGATCTTGTACCTGTGGGTCGCCCGCATGATCACATCGGGCCTCTATTTCATGAAAGACATCCCGTTCAAGGAAGTAATGATTCACGGAATCGTGCGCGACTTCGAAGGTAAGAAGATGTCGAAGTCCATGGGCAATGTGATCGATCCTCTCGACATGATCGAGCACTACGGTGCAGATGCCCTGCGATTCTCGCTCGCCTTTGGCGCTGTTCCCGGAAACGATACGAACGCGTCAGAGGATCGGATCGAGGGAGCGCGCAACTTTGCGAACAAGTTGTGGAATGCAAGCCGATTCGTACTGATGTCGATCGGTGAGTCGAGGCCTCAGCTGTCGAATTCACTCGCGGTTGAAGATCGATGGATTCTGTCGCGCCTCAACGGCACGATCGCTCAGGTCGAGGAGCATCTCGCCTCCTACAACTGGTCGGAGGCCCTCAAGGCCTTGCATCGCTTCACGTGGAGCGAGTTCTGCGATTGGTACATCGAACTGTCCAAGCTGAGGCTCGGAGGACCCGATGCGCTTGTCGTCTCGAGCGTTCTGGTGTACGTCCTCGACCGGATCTTGCGCCTATTGCATCCGGTCATGCCCTTCATCACAGAAGAACTTTGGTCGAAGCTCCGACCGGAGGAGGGCTCGATCATGCGAGTTCCGTGGCCCGCCGCCGGTGAGCTACGAGATGTGGAGGTGGAGGCCCGAGTCGGCCGATTCCAGGACCTCGTCGCCACGATTCGCCGGCTGAGAGCCGATAACGGCATACCTCCCGAGACGCGGATGGCCGTGATGGTCGCCCCGGGCCGCTACTCACAGGAGATCGAGGCCATGGCGCCGGCCACCCGGGCCCTGGCACGGCTCGAGACGATGGAAACGGTCGACCGAATTGGCCACCGGCCGGGCCAGGCCACGGCGATGACCGAATCGGGGATAGAGATCGCGGTCCAGCTCGGAGAAGTCGTCGACCTCGACTCGCAGAGATTGCGACTGCAGACGAAACTAAAAGAGTTAAGCGCGGACATCTCCCGATCGGAGAGAAAGTTGGCAAACGACGACTTTCTCAAAAAGGCTCCAACTCAAATCGTCGAAAAAGAAAGGCGCAAGCTGGCCGAGGCGGCCGATGCGCGGGAGAAGCTCGAACTACAGCTGAACAACCTGCAGTAATGGCCTTCGACGAAGCCCTCTCTTATCTCGAGGGTTTGGGCATCGACGCGATGAAGGCGACGAGTCCGTCTCTTCACCGAATCCGGGCTCTGTGTGATTCGATGGGCAATCCTGAGAAGACCCTCCGGTGTATTCACATCACCGGCACCAACGGCAAGACCTCGACCGCCAGGCTCGCGAGCTCTCTTCTTGCCGCGACCGGCCTATCGGTCGGAACGTACACATCGCCTCATCTGGAATCGATGTGCGAGCGGATAGCGAGGGCCGAGGATCCGATCTCCGAGTCGGAGTTCGGTGAGGTCTTCGCTCATCTTCGTCCCTTCCTGGAACTTGTGGAGAAACGGCTCGACGAGAAGCTGACCTACTTCGAGGTTCTCACCGGTTTGTTCTTCCTATGGGCGGCAGAGGCCGGACTTGATGCCGCCGTTGTCGAGGTGGGTCTCGGGGGGCGCTGGGACGCGACGAACGTAATCGACAGTTCCGTAGCCGTCATCACCAATATCGGTCTCGATCACACCGCTCTCCTCGGCGGCGACAAAAAGGTGATCGCAAAAGAGAAGGCCGGGATCATTAAGGAGGACTCGGTCACTGTGTCCGCCGAAAGGACTCCCGAAATCGTCGAGGTCATTCGAGCCGAGGCGTTGAGGGTAGGAGCAGAGGTCTCTTTCATGAACGACGGGTGGGAACTGCTCGAGAACTCGGTCGCGGTTGGGGGAAGATTTCTATCGATCCGGGCGTCCTTCGACGAGTACGAAGGTCTCCTGCTTCCCCTTCACGGCGCTCACCAGGGAGTCAACGCGGCTCTGGCCCTTGAGGCTGTGGGGAGGTTCTTGCCGGCTCGAGGCCTGGCACAGGAGCTGGTGCAGCAGGGATTGTCGGGAGCGGTCGTCCCAGGGCGGCTCGAGGCGGTCCGATCGGACGGCACGGTGTATCCGACGGTTGTCCTGGACGTCGCCCACAACCCCGACGGTGTTTCCGCCCTCGTCCGGTCCTTGATCGAGGAATTTGCCTTCGATCGAGTCCATTTCGTCGTCGGAGTCCTTCAGGATAAGGACCATCGAGGGATGCTGGCCGAGCTCTCAAGGGTGCCCTGCACGGTTACGACGACGACCCCGCGAGGGGTACGGGCGATCGAGGCCTCGGAACTGACGTCTACCGGCCGCGAGTTGGGCTTGGAGTGTGAGACGGTCGACGACCCGACGGAAGCAATTACGCGCGCGGTCCATAACGCCGGGCCGGGGGAGATCGTCTGCGTCACCGGGTCGCATTACGTCGTCGGCGAGATTCGAAGAACAGTAATCGCGGCCGCGGGCAAAGTATCGCCTTGATCGCCGAACCCTTGTTGATGGTCACCATGGGAGCCGCTTTTTTCGTAATTCCGTTCGTCGTTCTCTTGTGCAGCGCGATCTTTCTCGCCTTCTGGCTTCGTGGCTCTTCGGCAAATGCGAACACCAAAAGACACCTGAGCGACGCAGTCCCCGTTCTGAAGGACGCGCTTACGGTGGCGGTTGTTCTGTCACTGACGGGGTTTGCGACGGTTCTGTTTCTCTCCGGTGACGTTTCTCTGGGTGATTACGTCTCCGTCCCAAAGAGAGTTCTTGAGGTTCTCGAGGAAAGTGTGACCGACTGGACGCAACCCTTTTCGGCCGAAGCAATTGCCGTCCGTGGAGGCGTCTTCATAGTGGTTGTGGCGACCACGGGTGCCGCCGTCGCTCTGATCTCGTACCTACGAAGGAGCTTGGCGGAAACCGACCCGAGCAGTCAAAGATCTGCCGGCAGTAGTCTCGATTTGTCACGGTAGCGAACTGGGAGGACTTGTGCCCGAAACCGAGAGCACCTTGGTGTTGGTCAAGCCCGACGGCGTCATAAGGGGACTCATAGGCGAGGTGGTCAGGCGTATCGAAGCGAAGAGGTACACGATCGAGGAGATGAAGATGTTCACGATCGACGAGGACCTGGCCCGAGAGCACTACCAGGAGCACACGGACAAACCTTTTTTCGGGGAGTTGGTGTCCTTCATCACGTCTGGGAGAGTCGTGGCAATGATCGTGAGCGGATCGGACGCCGTCGCCGGGGTACGGCAGATAATGGGGGCGACCGATCCTCTCGATGCTGCACCGGGTTCAATCCGCGGAGATTTCGCAACTGTAATTACAGAGAACCTTGTACACGGTTCGGATTCCCGCACATCTGCGGAGCGCGAGATCAAACTATTCTTCGGCTAGTCTTGCGCCTTCGAGTAAACCAATGAGTCGGGAGTAAAAGATGGACAGCATCTTCCAAGTGATGGGCCGCGACATGGCGGTCGATCTTGGAACTGCCAACACGCTCGTTTACGTGCGCGGGAGGGGAATCGTTCTCAACGAGCCCTCGGTCGTAGCTATAAACACGAAGTCCGGCGCCATCCTGGCAGTGGGCCAGGAGGCAAAACAGATGATCGGCCGGACCCCCGCCCACATAGTCGCGATTCGCCCACTCAAAGACGGCGTGATCGCGGATTTCGACGTCACCGAGAAGATGCTTCGTTACTTCATCCAGAAGGTGCATCGACGCTCGTTTCTGGTAAAGCCACGAGTGGTCGTTTGCGTGCCCTCGGGGATCACCGGAGTCGAACAGCGCGCGGTGGAGGAGGCCACGATCTCGGCGGGAGCTCGAAGCGCGTTCATCATCGAGGAGCCGATGGCGGCGGCAGTCGGTGCCGGACTTCCTGTTCACGAACCCACGGGAAACATGGTCGTTGATGTTGGAGGCGGTACCACCGAGGTCGCGGTTGTCTCTCTCGGCGGTATCGTCACGAGTCAGTCGATTCGAATCGGCGGAGACGAACTCGACGACGCGATCGTTACGTACATCAAGAAGGAGTACTCGTTGATGCTTGGTGAGCGGACCTCCGAGGAGATCAAAATGTCGATCGGGTCGGCATTTCCCTTCCCGGATGAAAAGCAGGCCGAGATCAGAGGGCGCGACCTCGTTACCGGTCTTCCGAAAACCATCATCGTCTCGGCCGAGGAAATAAGGCGAGCAATCGAGGAGCCGGTCAACGCGATCGTGGATGCGGTCAAGAACACCCTCGACAAGACTCCGCCCGAACTCGCGTCCGACATCATGGACAAGGGCATCGTCCTGGCGGGAGGCGGGGTGCTGCTGAAAGGTCTGGACGAGAGGCTCAAGCACGAAACCGGGATGCCCATTCACATCGCCGAGGACCCCCTCTTTGCGGTGGCGGTGGGGTCGGGAAAGTGCCTCGAGGAGTTCGAGTCGTTGAAGAGGGTGTTGATCTCCTCGAGTCGAAACTAGAGGGGAGGGTTTCGCGTTCCGGAGCCCCGGAACGGGGCACCGAAGCGACCTTCGGGCGGCGTTTTCCCAGGTCAGGAGGTCTTCTTGCCCTCAGACACCCAGGCCTTAGCATGGACGGCGCAGGGTGGCCGCCCACCGTGGTGGGTCGAGTGGACGAACGGATCCCGCGCCGCCCCCAGGTTTTAGCGGTTTTGTTAAGAGGTTCATAGTGCGAATGTTTCGCCGATCCGGGCGAGGCCGGCTCATGCTGGTGGTTTTTCTCGCCCTGTCCATAGTCGTCATCACGCTCGATTTCCAGGACGAGGGCGGAGGTCCGCTGGATCGAGCCAGGGATATCTCGACGACCATCGTCGCTCCGATTCAGCGGGGCGTCTCGGTCGTCGTGCGTCCCGTGCGCGACTTCTTCTCGTCGATCGGGGATCTCAGTTCTCTCCGCAGCGAGAACGAGGACTTACAAGACCGGTTGGGCCAGTACCGCGTCGAAGCCGAAAGAGCCGAGGCGGTCGAGGACGAGCTCGAGGAATTGCGCGCCGAAACCGGGCTCGACAAGCCGTGGTTCAACATGGACAGCGAGGTCGCCGACGTCATCGCCGAACAAGCGCATAACTACAAGTGGGCCGTGATCATCAGCAAGGGCTCCGACGACGGAATCGAGGAAGACATGGCCGTCGTCGACGCGTCGGCGGGAGGCCTCGTCGGAAGAACCGTGGGCGTCACCGGCGACACCGCGACGGTTTTGTTGCTGACCGATCCCGACGCCGCGGCCCGGGCCGTCGTCTCGAATAGCAAGGACGCAGGACTCATCACCGGGAACGGAGGGGACGAGGACCTATCGATGGAGCTGGTGAACACCGATACCAGGGTGAGTGTCGGAGACAAGGTCGTCACCTCCTACTACAACAAGGGAATTTTTCCGCCGTCTATCCCTGTCGGGACCGTGAGCAGCGTGGAGGGCGACGAGGCCGGGTTGGATCAGGACATCGAGGTCGAGCCTCTCGTCGATTTCGAGAACCTACAAACGCTGACCGTCCTACTCGAGACGGGGCCGATTGAAACCAAGAAGGAGCGAAAGAAGAGATGAGCGTGGCGATCGGAGACGCCAGGCCACACAGTGCCCTCGCGGACCTCGGGATAGCCCGCGTTCTCGCCATCGGGGTCCTTCTGATCGTGGCCCTGGCCCTGCAGTCGACGATGCTCGAGCAGCTCACCTTCCTGGGGGTCACGCCCCAGTTGGCCCTCATCGTCGTGGTCAGCCTCGCTTACCTCGAGGGCGAGAGGGTCGGGATCGTCACGGCCTTCGCGGCCGGGCTATTGCTCGACCTCCAGCTGCCCGAGGGAGCCATCGTGGGGATCTCGCCCCTGGTGTACGTCTTCCTCGCCTTCGCGGTGGCATCCCTCCGTCAGTACTCGGTCTCGGAGTCAGTCTGGATACCGGTTCTCTCGATAACGGTCGTGTCAGCCGTTGCCGAGTTCGGCTACGCCAGTCTCGCCATCATCCTGGGACAGCGCTGGGTAAGCCTCTCCTACACCGCACAGGTGGCGGGACTCGTGATCTTGTACAACACGCTTTTGGCCCCGTTCGTCTTCCCAATAGTGCGGCGCGTCTCCAACAGGTTCGGTCCGAGAAGGGTCTATCGGGCGTGAGACTCCGCCGACAACGAAGTCCCGTGGAAAGCCTAGTGGCATCGGAAAAAAGGCGTGGCCTCTTTGGACGCTCGAAGAAAGACAACGCGTCAGTACCAGTACCCGAACACCGGCGTTCGAGAACGATCGATCCCGCGAAGATTCGTCTATCCGTTTTGGCGATGATCATCGTGGCGGCTTTTGTCGCGATGTTTTCTCGACTTTGGTACCTGCAAGTACTGGCGGTAGACGAGTTCAAAGTGGCCGCGAGAGACAACCGCGTCCGCATCATCGAGTCGGAACCACCGCGCGGCCGAATCCTCTCTCGAGGGGGAAAGGTCTTGGTCGAGAACAAGCGATCGCTCGCCATCGCCCTGGAGCGGGATCTGCTCGCGAATTCGAAGCAGAAGGCCCGGGTTCTGGTTCGACTTTCGCAAAAACTAGATCTCAGTCTTGACGCCATGTACAAGGAACTGGATAACGTGACGGTTTCTCCCTACAAGGCTTTGCCTGTGGCATTTGACGTCTCAGAGGAAGACATTGCCTACATAGAGGAGCATCCCGACAAGTTCCCCGGCGTCGTGTACGAGGAGGTCTCCTCCCGCAACGTCGTTGTCGGAGACATAGCAGCCCACGTGATCGGGTACACGAACGAAATCTCGAAGCAGGAGCTGAAGACCCGCGAGTGGAAGGGGTACGAGCCCGGCGACATCATTGGTAAGGCCGGGGTAGAGCGATCCTTTGATCGGTACCTGCGCGGATCGCCGAGGCGAGAGCGCGTGGTCGTGGACTCGGTCGGCGAACCCATCGGCAAACCGAGACTGCTCCAGGAAGAGCAACCCGGTTCGGACATCATGCTGACGATCGCGCCGCGCATCCAGAGAATTGCACAAAGCTCACTGACCAATGGAGTGAACGCGGCGAGAGGGGCAGGCTACGGGGGTACGTCGGGCGCGGCGGTGGTGATGGACCCCAACAACGGGGATGTCTTGGCGATGGCGAGCTACCCGACCTACAACGCCGAGATTCTGGAGGACGGGATAAGCGAGAAGGACGCCAAGAAACTGGGTCTCACTACGCCCAACGATCATTCGGACGACGCGTGGCCCAACCGCCCGATCCAGGGTCCCCTCCAGCCGGGATCGACCTTCAAGGCGATCACGGCCACGGCCGCCCTCTCGCTCGACGTCGTCGGCCCGTACGACTACGTCGGATGCCCTGGCACGTTCGTCCCCCCGGGGACGTACACCGAGTTCTACAACTGGACCTCGTCGAACATCGCACCCATGGACCTCGTCCACGCGCTCGAGATCTCCTGCAACACGGTCTTTTTCGATCTGGGGTGGCGGATGGAGTCGCGCTGGGGACAACCGGGAGACGGGCAATACCAGTTCCAGAGATTCGCTCGTGCCATGGGGTTCGGTCATGAGACCGGAATTCGCCTCCCCTATGAGCACAGCGGGATCGTGCCCGATCCGAACCTGTGTGAGATCGACGGCTACTGCACGAGGCTCGGCTACCTGCCGGGTTACACGGTGAATATGGCCGTCGGCCAGGGCGATCTCCTCGTCACACCCCTTCAGATGGCGGTGGCCTATTCCGCGATCGCCAATGGGGGTGCGGTCATAACGCCCCGCATCGTTAAGGAGGTGGTGCGCACCGACGTCGGCGGTGAAGAGGTCGTGGTCGAGTCCTTCGAGCCCGACGTGCAGCGAACGCTTCCCCTCGACCCGGGAGAGATCGACGTGGTCCGGCAAGGGCTTCACGAGGTCGTTAACGGTCCCGGCGGTACCGCTAACGATGCCTTCGTCGGGTTTCCCTACGAGGTGTCCGGCAAGACCGGGACCGCCCAGGTCGGTGAATCCGAGGCGAGTCACGCCTGGTTCATCTCATACGGTCCCTCCTACGATCCCCAGTACGTGGTGGCCGTCTATGTCGAGAAGGCCGGCCACGGTGGCGAGAGCGCGGCACCGATCGCTCGGGAGATCTACGAGGGAATTTTCTCCAACGATTTCAACACGTCCGTTTCGTTCCAATCCGGGGCCTACGACTGATGCGCGCCGAAGGGCTTCTCGGACAGGCGGTCGACCGCATCGGCGGGGAACCGATATCGGCGCGGATGGCGCGCAGGGCCCCAATCCGCCACCTCGATCCTGCCCTGGTGCTCACCTCGCTCATCCTCGTTGCAGTGGGCGCGGTCATGGTTTTTTCGGCGACCATCAGTAAGCAGAAGGAGGCCGGTCTAGACCCGAGCTCTTTTGTGCAACGGCAGGTCATCTACGCCCTGGTCGGCGTATTCATTCTCATCGGACTAAGCGCCTTCGATTACAGAATCCTGAAAGGGTTTTCCGTCTTCATCTATGGGGGCGTCATCGTCGGCCTGGTATTGGTCCTCACGCCGCTGGCGGAACCGGTCGGAGGAGCGCGCCGGTGGATAAACGTGGGGTCTTTTCAGGCCCAGCCATCTGAGATCGCGAAGGTGGCCGCGATCCTCGCCGTGTCCGCCTTTCTTGCCGAACGGATGACCGACAGAAAAGACGGCATCATCGGGCGCGACGTCATAATTGCCTGCGCCATTATTGCCTTGCCGGGGGCACTGGTATTCCTCGAGCCCGACCTGGGAACAATGATGGTCTTCCTCGCGGCGCTCGGCGTGATTCTTCTCGTGGCCGGGGCCCGGATCAGGCATTTTGCCGCTATCTTCGGCGTGGGGCTGATCTCGGTCGTGCTGGCCCTACAGGCGGGCCTGATCAAGGACTATCAGGTCGACCGTATTACCGCGTTTCTTGACCCGAATCCGGACCCGTTGTCGGAGGGGTGGAACCAGATCCAGGCGAAGCTCGCCATCGCCACAGGCGGTCTGCAGGGCACGGGGTTGGACAGCGCAAAGACGTTGACGAACCTCGATTACGTCCCCGAGCAACATACCGACTTCATCTTCACGGCAATCGGTGAACAACTCGGATTCATTGGATCCGCGACCGTTCTCGCTCTGTTTGCATTATTGATCTGGAGGGCCTTACGTATTGCAGCGATGTCCCGCGACCTGTTTGGAACCTTGATCGCGTCCGGGATAGCGGCGCTGTGGGCGTTCCAACTGTTTGTGAACGTGGGGATGACCCTGGGGATCATGCCGATTACGGGGATTCCATTGCCTTTCATCTCGTACGGGGGGTCCAGTCTGATCGTGAACTTTGTTGCCGTCGGTTTGCTGCACAGCATCCATATGCGGAGGTTCACGTGAGCGACGGCGTCCCTCGTCGCAGGGAGAAGGCGGCAGACGTGGCGAAACTGGCGCCCGCCACCGATAAGTCGGTCGGCCCTCGCACCGGCGAGCGAACCCGCTCGGCCGACAGTAGGGCCCGCCGACGATCCAATGGCAGGCGAAGGTCGCAGCGGCCTGCGCGGCCCCCTGTAGAGCGGACAATGCTCGTCCACGGCGACACCGCCAGGACGCAGATCGCAGTGGTCGAGGAGGGCAAAATCGTCGAACACTACGTGGCGCGGGTCGACCATCGTTCGCTTGTCGGAAATATCTACGTTGGTCGCGTCCAAAACGTCCTTCCCGGGATGGAGGCATCTTTCGTCGATATCGGCGAGGCCCGAAACGGGGTTCTATACGCGGGCGAGGTTGGGATCGCCGGCGAAGAGGGCGAAGAGATTCCTCGTATCGAAACCGTTCTGAAGTCCGGTCAATCGATTCTCGTCCAGGTGACGAAGGACCCAATGAGATCCAAAGGAGCGCGCCTGACGGCTCTCGTCTCTGTCGCCGGTCGTCATCTCGTCCTCGTGCCGAATGCCAGAACGATTGGGGTGTCGCGTCGCCTTCCCGATTCCGAACGGGAGCGGCTGCGGGATCTCGCCCAGAAGATCAAGCCGAACGATCACGGGCTGATAGTGAGGACGGCCGCCGAGGGTACGCCCTTCGAGGGGCTCAAGGACGATCTCGGGCGCCTGATGGAGACCTGGGAGGAAGTCAGCGAGAGGAGCCAGAAGGTCAACCCTCCTTCATTGATCTATGAAGAGCCGCAGCTCGAGTTGCGGGTGGTGCGCGATCTATTCAACCGAGAGATCTCGCGTTGCATCGTCGACGATCCCAAGCTCGAGTCGATCTTGCGGTCTTATGTCCGCACGACCACGCCCGAGCTCGACCATCGCCTGGAGCTATACGAGGGGGCCCTGCCAATCTTCGAGGAGTTCAGGGTGCTGGAACAGATTCGCAAGTCTTTGGACAGAAAGGTGTGGCTCTCTTCGGGCGGTCACATAGTTATCGAGCGGACCGAGGCGATGACGGTCATCGACGTCAATACCGGGAAATTCGTGGGCAAGACCACGCTCGAGGAAACGGTTTTCAAGACCAACCGGGAGGCGGCGATCGAGATCGCGCGTCAACTACGGTTGCGTGATATCGGCGGGATCATAGTCATCGACTTCATCGATATGGAGGACACAAAGAACCAGGCGGAGGTCCTTCGGGTCTTTCGAAACGAACTGGCGAAAGACCGATCCCGTACCCAGGTCTTCGAATTCTCGTCGCTGGGTTTGATTCAGATGACGCGAAAGAACGTCTCGACCGGCATCGTCGAAGCATTTTCGGACCCCTGCCCCGAGTGCGAGGCGCGCGGCCTGATACTCCACGACGTCGATTAGGACCCGTTTTCGATCAGGTGCCGCCGGAACCCTCGGAGCGCGACGCGGACCGCCCAGTCCTGCCCCCATTGAAGGACGGGTCGCATCGGGACCGCCGCAGCTCTCATCGCCCTCTTGACCACTTCCACCGACCAGGTCACGTCTGCGGTCGATCCGGCCCCGGATGGTCGGAAGCGGAGCGCGGCGTTCCCGGAAAGATCGCCGGATACGGTGGCCTCGATGGTTTCGGGCCGCAGGGCCGAAACGACCTCGACCCTGAGTTGCATACGGAGCGGTAGGGGCGTGACCACGCCGAAATCGACGGACGAGCCGGTCTCGGGGACCGAACCGGTGACCTTCACGTCGCGCATCCACGTCCACCAGTCCTCGTAGTAGTCGGTTCGTCCCAGGGCGGTCCAGAGTTCCTCCGGCGTGGCATCGAAATCGAACTTCCCGGCGTATTCGAAGATATGTGCCCGTGGCATAGCTGTTTGCGTCCCGCTCAGACTGCTTTGTTATCCTGGGCCTCCTGCGGAAGTTCCACGCGCCCAAAGGAGCACACGTGTACGCAGTAGTCCGCGCGGGCGGCAAACAGTACAAGGTTGCCGAGGGAGACGTCATCGACATCGAGCATGTCGAGCCCGGCAACTCGAAGTTGGAGTTGACTCCAGTCCTGGTGGTCGACGATCAGGGCAAGGCTCACGCGGACCAAGCTTCTCTGGCCAAGACAAAGGTCAGTGCCGAGGTGGTGGGCGAGACCAAGGGGCCGAAGGTAAAGATCTTCAAATACCGGTCGAAGTCCCGCTACAGAAAAAAGGGCGGACACCGGCAGAACTACTCCAGCGTCAAGATTTCGAGCATTAAACTTCAGAAGCGGTCGACGACCAAGAAGTCCGAAGGCAAGGAGTCCTGAGATGGCACACAAGAAGGGGGCAGCTTCCTCCCGGAACGGGCGCGAGTCCGAATCCAAGCGATTGGGCGTCAAGGCGTATGGAGGAGAAAACGTCAAGGCGGGTGCCATCCTCGTCAGGCAGAGGGGGACCAAGGTACATCCGGGCCTGAACGTGGGCAGAGGTGGCGACGACACGCTCTTTGCAAAGTCCGCCGGTTCGGTGAAGTTTCACCAATCGCGCGGGCGCAGAGTCGTCAGCATCGTTTTGGACTGATCCTCATTCCGGTGGCCCCAGGCCGGGCCGCTCGGTTTTCGTGGACGACGGCTGCGGAGGTGGCCGAGCGCCGTGTCCTTCATCGATGAAGTCCGAATAAAGGCGATTGCGGGCGACGGCGGAAACGGCTCTGCTTCGTTTCATCACGAGCCATACAAACCAAAGGGTGGACCCGATGGCGGGGACGGCGGGCGGGGAGGTCACGTCATCTTGAAAGCCGATCGCTCGATCGGGACGTTGCTCGACCTCAAAGCGCATCCCCACATCAGGGCAGGTAAAGGCGCGCATGGATCAGGCAACCGCCGCCACGGGGCCGATGGCAAGGACAAGGTCGTTCTCGTGCCCGCGGGAACCGTTGTGTTTGACGAAGCCGGCGTGCTCCTCGCGGATCTCCCTAAAGCGGGAAATGAGGTCGTCATCGCACGCGGCGGCCGGGGGGGCCGCGGGAACGCCCGGTTCACCTCGGCGACTCGCAGGGCCCCCGCCTTCGCGGAGAAGGGCGAGCCGGGGGAGACGAGGGAGTTGCAGCTGGAGCTCCGGCTGTTGGCCGACGTCGGTCTGGTCGGCTGGCCCAACGCCGGCAAGTCCACTCTCGTCTCTCGCATCTCCGCGGCCCGTCCCAAGGTCGCCGACTACCCCTTCACGACGATCACGCCGAATCTCGGAGTCGTGAGCGCGGGCGAGGAGTCGTTCGTTGTGGCCGACATTCCCGGGCTCGTGCCGGGGGCTCACCGGGGAAAGGGCCTGGGCGATCGGTTCTTGAGGCACATCAAGCGCGCCGCGGTGCTCGTGTTCCTCGTAGACCTCGCCGCCGAGGACAGGGATCCGGCGTTAGACGTCGAGGTCCTCCGGGCCGAACTCGACGCCTACGACTCCGAATTGTCGCGGCGGCCGTCCATCAACGTCGCAACCAAGGTAGATGTGGGACGGGAGGCGCTTCAGCGAGTGGTCGCCCGGATCCCAGACGTGCTTCCGATCTCCGCGGTGACGGGAGAGGGGGTCGACCTTCTGATCGGTCGACTTGCTGAAGAGGTCCGACGAGCCCGAGCCGAGGCCCCGGCGGGCGTGGCATACGTCCGGCACGTTGTAAGAGAGGACCCGATCAAGATCGAGCGCGAGGACGGTGCCTGGAGGGTCCGCGGTCGGAGACCGGAACGGGCAGTTGCCGGAACCGATATGGAAAACGCCGAGGCGGTCGCGCGTCTACAACGAAACCTGATAGCGATGGGTGTAGAGCGCGCGCTCGCGAATGCGGGGGCGCGGGCGGGCGACGAGGTCAGGATCGGCGGGCAGTCATTCGATTTCATCCCCGAGGGGGACGATGTCTCGACCTGAGCTCTCCTCCGGCGACCGAATCGTCGTGAAGGTCGGAACCGCTTCGTTGGTCGACACCGCCGGTGAGATCGACGACACCAAGCTGGAGGCTCTCTGCCTGGGGATCACCGAGGCCCGCTCGCTGGGTCTCGAGGTGATCGTCGTTTCGTCGGGAGCCATTGCAGCCGGTTTGAAACCGCTTGGCCTGGGCTCGCGTCCGGGCGACATCCCGTCGCTTCAAGCGGCCGCGGCCGTCGGCCAGGGCCGGCTGCTCAGGCGGTACACGCGCGCCTTGGAAAGAGCAGGGCTCGTCACCGCACAACTGCTCCTCACTCGCTATGACTTCATGCACAGACAGCAGTATTTGAACGCTCGGAACACGGTCGATCGCTTGCTCACGCTCGGTGTGGTTCCCATCGTTAACGAAAACGACACGGTGGCCGTAGACGAAATTCGTTTTGGGGATAACGACCGGCTCGCCGCACTTGTCGCCAATCTCAGCCGCGCCCGGCTCCTGGTTCTCTTGACCAATGCCAGGGGCCTGCACTCCGAGGACCCGCGTCGGAATCCCACCGCCCCTGTCCTCGACGAAGTCGAGGTCATCACGCCGGAACTGGAGCAGGCGGCCGGGGGCCGGGGTTCGGATCTGGCGAGCGGTGGGATGGCCTCGAAGATCGCCGCGGCCTGGGTGGCGACCTTCTCCGGAGTGGGAGTGGTCGTGGCCGATTACGCGGAGCCTCACGTCATGCAGAAGATCGCCGGCGGCGAGCCAATCGGGACCTACTTCCACCCGCGCCGGCAGCGAGGGTCGGCGCGCCGACTTTGGATCGCCTTTGCACAGCCGCCGCGCGGGCGCGTCAGGGTCGACGCGGGAGCTCGCAGAGCGATCGTTGAGGGAAAGCGATCGTTGCTGCCCGTGGGGGTCGTGGAGGTGACCGGCGATTTCAAGGCGGGCGATTCCGTCGACGTCGTTTCGGAGGAAGGAACCGTCATCGCGCGCGGATTGGTACGCTACGACGCCCCGGAGCTCGAGGGGGCCCGCGGTCGGCCGACCGCCGAACTGGCGGGCCGAGAGGTCATTCACAGAGACCAACTGGTGGTGCTCGAGACATGAATCCCGAAGCGACGGTCCGAGGGCCTGAATTGAGTCGCGTCGAGGCGGTGTGCAAGCGCGCCGCGGACGTTTCTCCGGCGGTGGCCGGGCTGTCGACGGAGGCTAAAGACGCGGCGCTAGCGGCGATGGCCCAGGGTCTTCTCGATTCGAGAGCGGAACTGTCAGAGGCGAATGCCGCGGATCTCGATGTCGCTCGCCGCAACGGAACCAAGGATGCGGTGATCGACCGGCTTGCCCTGACCGACAAGCGGATGGCTGCGATGGCCGACGGCCTGCGGGCGGTGGCGGCACAGCCCGATCCCGTGGGGGAAGTCGTTTCCGGATGGAAACGCCCCAATGGTCTCTCGATCCAAAGGGTGCGTGTGCCTCTCGGTGTCGTCGCCGTGATCTACGAGGCGCGTCCAAACGTTACAGCGGACGTGGCCGGACTCTGTCTTAAATCTGGGAACGCGGCCATATTGCGGGGATCGTCCAGCGCGCTCACCTCGAATAAGGCGATCGTTGAGGTTTTGCGCAAGGCGGCGGCCGGCGC
>JALZEK010000118.1 GCA_030862065.1 Actinomycetota bacterium
CCGAGCTCGCCAAGCGGTGCCGGGAGGGTCTCAGGGAACTCGGGCTCGAGCCGATTCCGCAGCCCGGAGCCGAGGCGAATCTCGTCGTGGCCATGTGGGCCGAAAACCCGACCAAGATCCTGAAGCATCTGCTCGAGAACGAGGGGATCATGGTCTCCGGGGGCCTGGCGCCGACGCTCGGCAAGGCGATTCGGATCGGACTCATGGGCCGGACCGCGACCGAGGAGATGGTCGACCGGGTCATAGCCGGCGTCCGTACTGCGCTGACGGCCTAGTCCTCGCCCCGCCGCCTTCACCTGCCTGCCGGCTGCGCCCCTTTGGCCTCTTGCCTTTTCCACTGCGCCCCCTTCCCCGTTGCCGACGGCGGCCCCGGGCTCCTGCGCGTGGCGCTGATTAGGCTCTACCTCGTATGACCGAGGACGCGATCGAAATCTTTGTCGAGATCCCCAAGGGCTCTCGTAATAAGTACGAGCTCGACAAGGAGCGCAACATCCTGCGACTCGACCGTCGGCTCCTCTCCGCCACGACCTATCCCGCGGACTACGGGTTCATTCCCGACACGCTGGGCGAGGACGGCGACGCACTGGACGCGATGGTCCTCCTCGACGAGCCCACCTTTCCCGGCTGCTTGGTGCCGGCCCGCCCCGTCGGCGTGTTCTGGATGGAGGACGAAATGGGGCCCGACGCCAAGATCATCTGCCTGCCCGAGAGCGACCCGCTGTGGGACCACATCCGGGAGATAGAGGATCTTCCGCAGGTATTGCTCGCAGAGATCGAGCACTTCTTCGACGTCTACAAGACGCTCGAGGAGAAGAAGACCTCAACTCACGGATTCGAGGGCCGGGAGGCGGCCTGGAAGGAAATCGAGGCATCGCGCAAACGCGCCACTTCGTAATTCGAGCCCTCCCGCCAACGCGCCACTCCAACTTGAGCGGCTGCCGGCGGGCTTTCTTAGGCGAGATCCGAGCTTCTGTGAAGCAACAGCTGCGCTATGCGCTCATCACGCTTCAAAGAAGCTCCGGAGCCCGGGCCAAAAGGGCGTTCCGAACTTCATCTATGACTTCGTCTGGCCGATTTCTAAGGTCCTCATCTGTTACGTAGATGACAAGCCACCCCAGCTTGCGAAGCTCCCGATCTCGCTCTATGTCCCTATACCAGGCCGACCGTCCAGAATGGTGGCGAAAGCTGTGCGCCTCAATCGCGATCAGCGCCGAGGGATAGGCAAGGTCCGGCCGAGCGATAGACCTGCGGGCGGAGAAGATCTCGTACTGGCGTACAGGTCGAGGTAATCGTCCTCTTACCAAGAGACGCTCCACTTTCACTTCCAGACCGCTCTCCGTCGAAGTTTCGGACCGGAACTCGTCGAGGAATTGGCGAACGAGCCCACACCCTTTCCGTCCGGGGCCGCACAGCTCCTCGTACCTCCACTGCAAACGTCGAACTGAAGTGAGTCCCTTCCTGAGGGCGTCCTCCAGTGCGAGTTCGAACGAACCCGGCTGCATCACGCTCGCAAGATCGACAATGGTGCGGGCTGGCGTCGTAATTCGAAAGCCGCGGTGAAATGTGATGTCGCACTCTGGGAGCCGTTTTGAACGGTAGGTCTTTACCCCCGGTCCCTTCATGTTGCGGCCGAGCGACATCGTTAAGTCCAGAGGAGCACCCTGGACGCCATCAAGCCCCCACAGCAGTGCCGCGGAGCGATGGGAAACAGCGGCTCCTTCCCCAGCCCACAATTCAGCCGCTTTCAATTCTTGGAGCCAAGATTCGGGCGCACCTGCAACGGCGAACACTTCGGGACGGACTCGCACGAGACGTCCGGACTTGATTCTTCTCGCAAGCTGGTGGGGGGATAGCCCGCTGGCAAGTATCTGTTCTCGGGTGATTAAGCCATATTGACGAGCAGAGCGCTCCAGACAGCAGCGGTCGGGATCGCCTCCGTCCTGGTTGTTTGTGCAGCGAGAGCTGCGGTATTCGCTGCTCATGCTTCATAAAGCGCGCACACCGGCCCGCGGGTTGTGGCCTGCGTCACTGCGACTGGCCCCGGGCGCCGGCCCAAGGGCCGTCGAGAGACATTGCAAACGATGGCCCCCCGACTCCGGCCCTGTTTGAGGGCCCGGAAGCAGTGCCGGCCCCTGTTGCGGGCCCGGCCCCTCTGCATCGACGCCTCGCCCTAGTAATGAGGGCGCGCCGCGGTGCCGGCCCGGTTTCTATCGAGGGCTCCGCGCCGCAGTGATGGTGCCTCGCTACAGGCCCCCCCGGGCGAAAGACGGGGAAATGTCGCAGGCCCCCTCTACGCTGGAAACATGCGTATAGCAGTTGAGGCCTGGAGCCCCGAATACGGGGGCGAGCTCGATCTCGGCGGGCCCGAGGAGCTCACGACCGCCGACGTCAAAACCGATTGCGAGGACCGCACCTGGGCCCCCGTCGATCCGGCCGACGCCGGCGATCTCTGCGACCGCCCTCTGGCCTTCATCGACGGCACCCGCCGGATCGACGCCCGCCTATTCGTCACCGACAACGGCGGGGCCCCGACGCCCGGAGTCGCCGGGTCGGTGGGGGTCGGTGCCGTCGGATGCGACCCGGCCCCCGCCGGGGTCAACGGTCGGAAATCGGGGGCCTGGTGGAAGCCGAAGGGCGCCCGCATCGTGGCCGAGCGGGTCGATCGTTACCTCGCCGTCGGCGGAGGGCTGGCGGCCGAGTTGTCGGCGGGGGCCGGGCTCGAGTACCGCAGTCTTCCCGTACCCGGCTTCGCCATCGACGAGCTCGTTCACTCCGTCCACAACGCGATGCGCACCAAGGAGGCCGAGATGGCCCAGGAACTGGCGGCGACCGACCATCTCGTTTTTGTCGACGGTCCTCTCGCCGTGATGCGGGCCGAGCCACTGCCCATGGTCGGGTTCATCAAGGCCCACCATCGTCGCTACCTCGAGTCTGAGCAGGAGCAGGTCATCGGAGACCTCGGCTGCGGTCAGCGCACCCCGCTGTTCGCCTTCGGGGAGCCGCGCCACCGCTACTCCTGGTACCTGCGGCTGTGCGAGCCCGAGGACGACATGCACGGCTGGCACGGCATCGTGCGCGCCGAGGCCCCCGCGGCGATTCCTCTGGAGGACGCGGTCCGGCTCGCCGACGCCTCGGCCTCGCTCCTGCCGGCCTTTGCGTCCCTTCCTTTCTGGGACGCGCGCGCGCCGCAAAACCTCGTGCCGGTGACGGGCCTCGAGCGACGCCTGCATCATCTCCTCGGCGAGAGGGATCTCGTCTACCGGATGGTTCGCAGCGCGGCCATGCGCGTCAACGGCTCGCCCAAAGACGCGAAAACCAATGCGACTCGGCCACCTCCTCTAGCGTCGCGCGTCGCGAAGGAGGAAGCGAGTGACCGCGGGGGTAAGGCGCGACAAAAGTGAATGAGGAGCCGCCCGTCGGGCTCGTACTCGGGTCCGAGGCCACCACCACCCAGGAGTTCCGGGTCGTCCTTCACGACGACGAGTTCCTTCAACTCGACGATCTCGTGGTCGTCCGGACGCTCGTGCCAAAGCTCGGCGAGGTCTCGACTTACGGGATCGTGGTCGAGTCCACCTCTCGGTACGAGGGCGCGAGCTTCGAATCCGATACCTTTCGGGTCGCGGTCGAGGGAACTCTTCCCGCGGAGAAGTCCCGCACGGCAACGGTGCAGATCGTTCGCGTATTGCCAGAAACCTGGGTCGCCCCAGACGCCGGCCAAGCCGTCTACCGCGCCACCGGCGACGAGCGTGAACGCGCCCTCTACGTCGACGAGATGCGCGACACGCGAGACAGGGCTCTGCCGGTCGGTCTGTCGCGCGATGGCGAACCCGTGTGGCTCGACGTCGACTTCTTCGACGGAACGAAGGGCGCGCACATGTCCATCTCGGGTGTGTCCGGAGTCGCAACCAAGACCTCGTATGCGCTGTTCTTTTTGAGGTGCCTCACCTCCCATCCTGAAATCCTGGGGCCCGGCGCGCGGAACCTGCGCGTGCTCGTCTTCAACGTGAAGGGTGAGGACCTGTTGTTTTTGGACAGGCCGAACTCGCGCTTCGACCCGTCGGAGCACGGCGAGGCTTGGGCGAAGCTGGGGATGGAATCGGGGCCGTTCCCGTCAGTTTCGTTCTGGGCCCCCGCGCTGCCGCACGAGGACAGCGAGGGGATCCCGGATTCAGGCGCGCGCACCGAGGGCGTCGAGGCCTACCGCTGGACTCCCAAAGAGTTCGTCGCGCAACAACTTCTGCAGTACCTGTTCACCGAGCACTCCGACGCGCGCCAACAGCTTTCGTTCGTCGCCGAGCGCGTCTCGATGCAGCTTCAAAGGTTTGCGCGCGACGTTGCAGGAGAGCCCGGCGCCCTGGTTCTGCGCGATCCGATGTTCGATATGAGTGAGGGACCGGTCGTTCCCGCCGAGGGCGACGTCGTGATCCGCAGCCTCGGCGACCTCATCGAGGCGATCCGAGTTTTCGTTGAGCCCGAGGACGATCACGTCCCCGTCGAGTGGACCGGCCGGGTCGCGCCCGGGACCGTGGCCGCGTTCATGCGGCGGCTTTACGGCTCGCTGCCGCGCATCGGCCGCCTCATTAGGGCCGGCGAATCGCGCCGCATCGACCGGTCTCGCGAGGCAGTCACGGTCGTCGACATCCACAACCTGCACGACGCGGCCCAGCGTTTCGTGGTCGCCGCACTCATCCAGGAGGTGCACCGCGAGAAGGAGGGCAGGGGTCGCTTCCCGTTGACGGTGATCGTGCTCGACGAGTTGAACAAGTACGCGCCCCGAGAGGGGTGGTCGCCGATTGCCGACACCCTGATCGACATCGCCCAACGCGGGAGATCGCTCGGCATCCTCTTGATCGGAGCGCAGCAGAGCGCGTCGCGCGTCGATCCGGACGTGCTGGCCAATGCTTCCGTGAAGGTGTCAGGCCGGCTCGACTCCGCCGAGGCCGAGCGCGCCGAGTACGGATGGATGCTGCCGTCTACGCGGGCCCGGGCCCGGCTTCTCAAGCCGGGGACGATGGTGCTGTCGCAGCCACCGATCCCGGCCCCCACGGTGCTCGATTTCCCGTACCCGCCCTGGGCCACTCGGCCCGAGGAGGTCGCGGACCAGGCCGACCCCTTCGAGGGGATCTGATGCCGACGTCCCCACCTCGAGGAGATCTGATGCCGTCGCCCCCACCTCGAGGGGATCTAATGGCGCCGCGCCCACCTCCAGTGGTGGCTCAGCCTCGCATAGCGCAACTCAGACACCACTCGGCGAGCTGATGCGGATCCTGCACACCGCCGACTGGCACGTCGGCAAGAAGCTCGGTCGCATCGACCGGTCGGAGGAAACCGAACGCGTCCTCGCCGAGGTCGTCGACGTAGCTCGGGACGCCGAAGTCGATCTCGTCATCGTCGCCGGCGATCTGTTCGACCGAGGGCTGCCGCCATTTGTGTCGCTGCGCGTCGTTCTCGAGAAGCTCGTCGACCTCGCCGAGACCGGGGCACACGTCGTAGCGGTCCCCGGCAATCACGACTCCGCCGATCTCTTCGAGGTTCTGGCCCCGCATCTCGAGCACTCCAGGGTGACGCTGGTGTCGGCGATCCGAAGACCCGAGGACGGAGGCGTCGTCGAGATCCCGTCGCGTGACGGCAATGAGACCGCCCGCGTCGCCTGCTTCCCTTTTCTGCACGAAGCCCGGGCAGTCGAGGTCATGGAGTCCCACGACGCCAAGCACAAGTCTTACGCGGATCGGGTTCGGTCGATCTGTCGGACCTACGCCTCGTACTTGGAGCGCGACGCCAAGAAGAACAGCGTGGATGTCCTCGTGGGCCACTTCATGATTCACGGCGCGGTCCCATCCGGCTCGGAGCGTGAGCTGCACATCGGCGAGGCGTATATGGCCTCGCAGGACGCAGTTCCGCACACGTTTCACTACGCGGCTCTCGGCCACATACACCGGCCCCAGCCCGCTCCCGGATCCGAGGACTACGCGCGCTACGCGGGCAGTTTGATGCAACTCGACTTCGGCGAGACCGGGCAGGACAAAAGCGTTGCCGTCATCGAGGTCACGACGTCGGGCCGCCGCAAGGTCGAAGAGATACCGATAACGTCGGGCCGGGATCTCAAACGAGTTCGGGGAACGATGACCGAGCTGCAGGCCATGGCGCCTGATCTCCAGGAAGCAATCCTTGCCGTGGACGTCGTCACGGACGGACCGTCACCCGGCATCGCCGATCAGGTGCGCGATTTCCTACCGGACGCGCTGTACGTGCGAGCCGATTACCCCCGCTCGGAGCGAGAAGGTCCGAGCCGAGAGGGCATGTCGATCTCGGAGCTCTATCAGAACTACGTGATCGAGCGCTACGGTTCACCACCCTCCGGCGAGCTCACGAAGGCGTTTGATGAACTGGTGGACGAGGTGGGGGTCAGCCTGTGAGGCCGCTCATCCCGCCGCGCGAAACAGAGGAAATCCTGTGAGGCCGCTCACCCTGACGCTCGAGGGCTTCCGTTCCCACGAAGCGCGGACCGTCATTGAACTCGAGGGGCGGAACCTGATCGCGATTGTGGGCCCGACCGGCTCGGGAAAGTCATCGATCCTCGACGCGCTTTGCTACGCGCTTTACGGAAAGACATCGCGTTTCGCAGGCGGGCCGAGGGGACTCAGGTCGTTGATCTGCTCCCGCTCGGACGCTGCCGCCGTCCGGCTCCGGTTCTCCGTCGACGAGACAACCTGGGTGGTGACCCGTTCCCTGCCGCGCCGCGGCGCCGGACAACATCTGCTCGAGGATGAAGGCTCGGGCGAGAAGCACCTCGGTGCTTCCGAGGTGACCTCTCGTATCGAGGAGCTTCTCGGTCTTGATTTCGGAGCGTTTTGTTCATCGGTGCTGCTTGCGCAGGGCCAGTTCTCGAGATTCCTTGAGGCCGCCACTACCGAGCGGATGAAGATCCTCAAAGGCGTGTTTCGCTACGACCAAATCGACGAGTTGCGGGCCGCGGCGGTTCGCAGGCGGGCCGAGATCCAGCGCGAGCTCGACAAGATCGAGGGCGAGCGCAGGCAAATCCCCGACGACGCGCAGGCGCAGCTCACCGAGGCCCGCAAAGAGGAAAAGGAGTGGTCGGAATTCTCGGCCCGGCTCCAAAAGGCCGTTCCGGAGGAGAAGCGACTATCGCAGGAGCTTGAGAGGTCGGAGTCGGTCGAACGTGAGGCCCGCTCGCATCGGGCTCGGATGGAAGAAGAGCTTCGGCGCATCCCGGCCCCCGAAGAATTCGAGGAGCTGTTCGATCGGGAGGCGACGATCGAGAAGACTCTCGCCGACGCGCGGGAAGAGACGGCGAGGGCTTCGGGGGACCTCAAGAATGCACAGTCCGAACTCAGGACGCTCGAGAAGAGACTGGGGGCCGAGGCCGAACTGCGGGATGTGCGCGGGGATGCCAAGAATCTTTGGGACGTGGCGGGGGAGATAGACGAACTCGACAAAGAGATCGTTGAGCGAACCGAGTCGGCCGAGCGTCTCGACGCGCTCGCGGAAAGCAAGGACTCGGAGGAGGCGACGAGACTTGGCGAGGTCGAAGACGCACGCGCCGAGCTGGGGACGATCGAGCAAGCGCACGCGGCTCACGCGCTGAGGGCTGATCTCAAGAAGGGTGAGCCGTGTCCCGTATGCGAACAGGAGGTCAGGAAGGTCCCGCGGGGCCGGGCTCCCGCGGCACTAAAGACGGTTCGCGACGCGCTCGCCAAGGCCGAGAGGACGTACAAGAAGGCATCGGAGGCGAGCAAGAAAGCGCGCGCCGAAGCCGACCAGGCCCAGACGCTCCTGGAGGTGGCGCAAAAGAGCGTCGCCGACAAGACCAAACGTTTCAAGGTTCTCGACCAGACGCTTCGAGCGACTCTGGGCAGGGTGCAGAATCCACTCGAAGAGATCGATGAGCGCCTGGTGCAACTCGACAAGGCGAAGACACGCGTCGACGACGCGGCCGCGCTGGTGGAGCGCGTGCGATCCGATCTCGATTCGGCCGCTGCGGAGCAGAAAGATTTCGCGGCGAAAAGGCAGAAGCTGGCCGGATCTCTTATCGCCACCTCCGGCAAGCTCGACCTCGAGGCTCCCGAGGTGGACGCCCCCGCTGAAAAGCTCGGCGGTCATGCCGAAGGTGTGCGAGAGGCTCTCCACAAGGCGATTTCAGAGGCCGAAGCCACGGCGGAGAAAGCGGAGCAAAGTCGCGCCGAGGCGGCCGGTGCGCTGGAAGACCTTCGAGAATCCCTCGAGCTGGAGCCGTCACAAACGATCACGGACGCGCTCGGCGACGCCAAGACGCAGGTCGGGATGAGTCGCAAGAAGATTGCGGAGCTCGAGAAGAAGATCGACCGCGCCAAGGAGCTAGACGAGACCGAAAAGGAGTTCACCGGACGCAAGGAACTATTCGATCAGCTCGCTGAGGATCTACGTAACGAGACCTTCATCAACTTCTTACTGGAGGACAGGCGCCGGCTCCTCTCGGATTTGGGATCCGAGCGTTTGCGCGAGATGACCGGCCGCTACCGCTTCGACGACGAGGGCGAGTTTGACATCATCGATGAACTGGATGCCGACAAAAAACGTTCGGTGGAAACCCTCTCTGGGGGAGAGACTTTCTTGGCGTCGCTTGCGCTCGCCATCGCCCTGGCGGAGACGGTCGGTCGCCACGGCGGCCGACTGCAATGTTTTTTCATCGACGAGGGCTTCGGGTCGCTCGATCCTGAGTCGC
>JALZEK010000018.1 GCA_030862065.1 Actinomycetota bacterium
GCGGCCGTCGTGTTTAAGTGTGTGGATCATTTGCTCTCACTTCGGTAGCTTGCACGAGTGAATCTTCTGGACGAATCTCGATTGCCGGTACAGGCATCGACAACATCAAAGAGTCCCTTAAAAGACATCGCCACTACCCCGCGGCCTTCTCGGGTGTCGGTTGCTGAATGCTCGCCGTCACCCGGTTGCGGCCGGAACGCTTTGACTGGTAGAGGGCATCGTCCGCAGCGCGAACGAGTTCGTCGCGATCGAAAGCGTTGAGGGGGAAGGAGGCTGCACCGACGCTGACCGTGATCGGAACGGCCGTATCGAGTTGCTCAATCACCGCCCGGAATCGCTCGCCGGCCTCGGCGGTCCCGTCGCGATCCGCTCCGGGGAGGATGACGGCGAATTCCTCGCCTCCGTACCTGGCCACAGTATTGAAATCTCTCGAGCTCTTTACGAGTGCCGCCGCCAACTTGCGCAGAATGTCGTCGCCGGTCTGGTGACCGAATCGGTCGTTGAGTGTCTTGAAATGATCGATGTCGATCATCACAAGACCGAGCGGCTGGTGGCTCCGCTCGGCACGCTTGAACTCGGCACTGAGGACTCTGTCGAACAGCAAGCGGTTGGCGACTCCGGTGAGAGAATCCGTCTCGGCGAGTCTTTTGACCTGCTCCAGCAGCCACACGTTGCTTAACGCCAACGCAGCGTGAGTCGCGAATTGCTCGACAACCCTCACCACGCTTGCGTCAACGCGATTACGGCGTCTGGTCGACCCCTCGGCAACGAGGGCGCCCACCCACTTACCCTCGATGGTCAACGGCACAAGCACGACGCGCTTTCCGCCCGGGAACAGAGAGGCCAGTGCGGGATCGTTGCCGCTCTCCAGGTTTCGAAGCACGATCGTCCGCTGGGACCGGCTCACTTCCCGAATGGAGGCGTCGTCGCGCAGGGGGGACCCTGGCGGAAGTCTGCAACCACGCTCCGCAGCGACCGTGAGGGTCTCTCCGACCATGAGCACCACCGCCGTTCGCCTGAAGGAGAAGGTCTCCGCGGCCACATCGACAAGACAGCGGGCCGCCTCCGACGCGTTGCTGACGTTGTCCATCTCCGCTGCAAGCGTCGAAAGAGCCTCGAGGTCGGAGCCTCGGCGTCGGAGGTTGCGTTCGTTGAAGGCGGAAAAGGCGGCCGTTCCCATCGCAACGAACCAAAAAGCCATGACGTTGTGGACCGATGCCCGGTGGAAGGGCGACGTCGCTACCTCGGTTGCCCCCTCGGCCACTTCCACCGGGGGCATGAAGCCGGCAAGTTGTGAGTAGAAGACAACGAAGAGGAGAAGTGAGTGCCACAGCGCGATCTTCAGTCCGGTTCGGTAGCTCGCGAGCAACGTCACGGCGATCAGATGCGCATAAAGCAGAACGCGCAGGGGACTCTGTGTGCCTCCCGTGCTGTACGTGATCCACGCCAGATAGACACCGTCGACGAGCAGCAGCATTCCGATCAAGACAAGGCCTCTGCCCCCACTCAACCTCCTCGCCCCCTCGGCCGCGATCGACAACATCAAGTAGAGGGCACTGATGATGATGGTCGGGGCGAGACCTCCGACCTCTATGTCGACGCCTAACAGCCCCGAAGACAGGGCGGCGGCGACGGCCACCGCCCGGACGAGAAGCATGTTTGACAGCCGCTCCGAGAGCGAGACCATCTCGCTTGGCAGAGCGTTCTTATCTGTTGTCCAGAGAGCGTTGGTTCTCATGTGAACCTCGCGAGGTCGTGTTTGGAGTGGACCGGAGCAACGGCGAGCTTGGGGTCCTTGCGATCAAGCCAGTGCTGCACGAGCAAGAACGCGACGACAAGCACTGCGAGCAGAAGTGGGAACGCGAACGTTTTTACGGTGGCCGCGGCAAGAGAGGCAAGACTCTTGTCCTCCTCCGGGATCGTCTCGCGATCCGGGATCTCTTCCGACTCGTCGGCGGTGGGAGAGGGCTGCGGGGATGGGGCTTCGTCACGCCGCGGCCGGTCGGGTTCATCTGTGGTCTTCGGCGGAGGGACGCGGGTAACCGGCCCCGTGCCGGCCGGATCATCGGGGGGATCGGACGTTTCGATCTCCGGCGGGGACTGCGGGGGCGGCTTAACGCTTGGAGTCGGCTCCGGGCTGGGCGAGGGCTCCGGGCTCGGCTCGGGGCTCGGGGACGGCTCGGGACTCGGCGAGGGCTCGACCGCGACAAAGTTGAACGCGTAGGTCGCCGGCAACCCGACGTTCCCTGCGGGATCCGTCCCCCTTACCTTGAAGGTGTAACCGGCTGCTCCGGCGTCGGGATACGACACCGGGGACGAGCACGGCGCGTAGGCGTCGGTGCCGTCCGTGGTAAGCGAGCACTCGAAAGCGGCCGAAGCATCCGTTGTGGAAAACGAGAACTCGAAAGGCGACATGGTTGTCGGGTTCGAGGGCGCCGAAGTAATGGTCGCATCGGGAGCCTGGGTGTCGTGGATCGTCTGGGTATCGGCGCTTTGTGGCGCCGCCTCGTAATTGCCGGCGATGTCCAACGCGCGCGTGAAGAAGTCGTAGGGACCATCCCCCTGGTTGGCGTTATAGGTAAACGACGGTGTACTGGGCGAGTTGTCGCGGTCGACCAGCGAGAATCCCCCGTCGCCGGGCCCCCGGGTCCACAGCTCCACCTCCGCGACCCCGGACAGAGAATCCGCCGGTGTGTAGATCACGGTAAAGCTCGAACTCGACGTCAGCGACGGCGCGGAGGCCGAAGACGATGGATCTGTCGTGTCCAGCATGTAAACGTGGGAGGACGAGGACGCATTACCGGCCGCGTCCATGGCCCGCACGGTGAAGGTGTAGGCCGCGTCCCCGCTCCCCGTTAAGTCATAGGTTGCCGATCCGGTTCCACAATCCGTAAAGGGCGAGAGCGTAGTGCCGCCCGAACCGATCCGACATTCCAGGGTGGCCCCGGGTTCGCTGGAGAACTCCCACGTCGGTGTGCGGTCCGTGTCGGCATCTCGCGGCGTCTTATCGATGGTCACCTTGGGGGCCTGAGTGTCGACCGTGAAACTGCGATCCGCCGGCGTGGAATCTCTGTTCCCCGCGGCATCGAAGGCCCTGACGGTGAAGGTGTGCGGTCCGTCCGTAAGCCCGTTGAAATCTTGGGGGGGCCCGCATTCGGAGAAGCCGGGTCCGTCCAGATCGCACTCGAATCCGGCCGCGGGATCGTCGGACGAGAAATCAAACGTTACGTTCGGCGAGCCGACGGTCCCCGACGGCCCCGAGTCAATGGACGTTTCAGGAGCTTGCGTGTCGAGAACATAGTCGTGTGACGAGACGAAAGATGTGTTTCCAGCTGAATCGGTCGACCGGGCCGAGAAAGTGTAGGTCCCATCCCCGTCGACGAGCGTGTAGTCGCGTGGGCTCGAGCACGAAGCGAAGTCCTCGATCACCGAAGAGTCCTTGCTGAGTCGGCACTCCGTCGTCGTTCCGGGATCCGAAGTGAAGTCCCAAGACGGGGACGCGTCGTTGCCCGGACTGGATGGGCCTGTGATCTCGGGAGCCGCGGGAATGTCGGTGTCGACAAACGTGCTCGTATCGGCGCCGGCCGGAACCGCCTCGCGGTTGCCGGCCACGTCACGGGCCCTCGTGTAGAAGTCGTAGGTTCCCCCTCCTTGAATGGCCGTGTAGCTGAACGACGGTGTTCCGGGAGAGGAGTCGACATCCACCTGTTCGTAGGCCGAGTCGTTCGGTCCGCGGGCCCACAACTCGACCTCGTCCACGGCAGTTCCCTCGTCCGACGCGACGTAGGTCACCGAGAAGGTCGTCGCCGTCGTGAATGCAGGTGATGCGGCAGTGGATTCCGGCGCGCGTCGGTCGAGCAGGTAGGTATCCGTGGCAACGGAGGAGTTGCCCGCGGCGTCACTGCCTTTCACCTCAAACGCGTACACCCCATCGGAGAGAGAGCCCAGGTCGTAGCCCATCGAGCCGGAGTCACAGGGCGAAAAAGCTGAAACGACGCCGTCTGCATCACTCAACTGGCAGTCGAACGAAACACCAGGCTCACTCGAATATCCCCAGGTGGGCGTGGAGTCGTTGCCGG
>JALZEK010000022.1 GCA_030862065.1 Actinomycetota bacterium
ACGGGTAGAAACATGAGAATTTGGAATTCTCAACACTTAGTCGGGGAGTTAACAGACTGGAGTGGGCGTACCTGAGCGAGCCCGACGACGGAGGCCATCAGTTCGACGGTTTGATGGTATGACGATCCAGGGTGACGAGATAGCCGCCATCTCGGGTTTTCAGGCCTCTGGTTTTAAGCGACTACTTCGGCCTACCCCGCGTGGCTCCCCCCGGATCCGCAGTAACGCTGCGCGCGTCACCCGCCTCCGACACTCCTTTCTTGGATAGCGTGTCGATCTGAGCCCTGCCCGTTCGTAGCTAGGGTGAGCGGCGGGACCGGCCCGCCCCAGCCACAGGAGGGATCCGCCAATGGCGAAATACCTGTTGTCCGTCCACAGCGTCGAGGGCGAGGTGGGCCCCTCGATGACCGACGAGAAGATGCAGCAGTACATGGAGCAGATCCACGTGCTTGAGGACGAGATGAAGTCGGCCGGCGCTTGGGTCTTCGGCGGCGCTTTGCACGGGCCCGACACCGCCACCGTCGTGCGGGTATCCAAGGGCGACGTGCTGACAACCGACGGCCCTTTCGCGGAGTCGAGGGAGCATCTCGGCGGCTTTTACATCATCGAGGCCCAGGATCTCGACGCCGCGCTCGCCTGGGCCTCAAAGGTCACGGCTATCGTCACGAAGCCGATCGAGGTCCGCCCGTTCCGGGCGGTGTCCGAGGCCTGACAGCTTGCGCGAGGTCGACGCGGTACCCGAGCTCGACGAAGGCGACGTCGGCCGGATCTTCCGCGAAGAGTATGGCCGATCCGTGGCCACCCTGATCCGTGTCTTCGGTGACATCGAGGTGGCCGAGGACGCCGTGCAGGAGGCGTTCGCCATTGCCCTGCGCAAATGGCCGGGCGAGGGCCTGCCGCCCAACCCGGGCGGCTGGATCACGACGACCGCCCGCAACCGGGCCATCGACCGCTTGAGCCGCGAATCGCGGGGACGGGAACTGCTCGGCGAGGTGGCGGTGCTCTCGCCCCGCAACGACGATCCCGGCATGCCCGAGGAGGAGGGACCCGTGCAGGACGACCGGCTTCGTCTCATCTTCACCTGTTGCAACCCGGCACTCTCGACGGAAGCACAGGTGGCACTGACCCTGCGCCTGCTCGGCGGGCTCGCGACCGACGAGGTGGCCCGCGCCTTCCTTGTCTCCGAGTTGACCATGGCCCAACGCCTCGTCCGCGCCAAGCGCAAGATCAAGGTGGCGCGGATCCCGTACCGCGTACCGGAGGATCACGAGCTG
Organism: Actinomycetota bacterium; assembly: GCA_030862065.1. Classification (GTDB taxonomy): domain Bacteria; phylum Actinomycetota; class CADDZG01; order CADDZG01; family WHSQ01; genus JALZEK01. The sequence goes on from JALZEK010000022.1 coordinate 1,275, forward strand.
CCCGGCCGCCTACGCCCCGTGCTGGCGGTCGTCTATCTCATCTACAACGCGGGTCTCAGCAGCCGGGTTCAGCCAGATCTCTGCTTCGAGGCCATCCGGCTCGCACGGATCCTGGTGACGCTCATGCCCGAGGAACCCGAGGTGGCTGGACTACTTGCGCTGTTGCTCCTCACCGAATCCCGTCGCTCGACACGAACGCGGGCGGATGGCTCCCTCGTGCTGCTCGGCGAGCAGGACCGCACACGCTGGGATCGGGCCTTAATCGAGGAGGGCCAGGAGATCGTCCGTCGGTGCCTTCGGCGCAACCAACCGGGGACTTATCAGCTCCAGGCGGCGATCAACGCGGTGCATGCAGACGCTCCGACACTCAAAGAGACCGACTGGCCACAAATCGTGGCCCTATACGACCAGTTGCTGGCGGTTGCACCCACTCCGGTCGTGGCCCTCAACCGCGCCATCGCCATCGCCGAAGTGGAGGGTCCTGCTGGGGCGCTGGCACTAGTGGAGGAGTTGGACCTGGACAACTACTACGCGTTCCACGCCGCGCGGGCTGATCTGCTTCGACGGCTGGGACGAATCAGTGAGGCAGCGTCCGCATATCAGCGTGCGGCCACCCTGGCACCGACGGATGCGGAGCGAGACTTCCTCGAGCAAGGGGGCCGAGGTTCGCGTTGACCAGGTTGAAAGTAGCCTGCTTCGACGCGCTGTTCCTGTACGGCGTTTGCTAGGTCGGCGGGCGGAGGGATATGTCTTCGGATCGAGATGACGCAGCTTGTCCGGGTGGGTGACGGCCCGAACTCTGATGACTGATCGCCGGTCAGGTACGCCCATGTAGTCGCCTTGTTACATCAGCTGGAGTTTCGTTCGTTATTCGTATGACGGACTTTTTCGTCGCAACGTTCCACGAGCGGTTAGGCAGAAGACGAGTTCAAGAGCCCCGGCAGCCATAGGAGCAACGACCATGGAGAATGAGGAGGCAGTGAGATGAGCAAAGTTACGTCTGACATGGCCACGTCCGTCGACGGGTTCGTAGCCGGTCCGAATCAGAGTCTGGATAACCCCTTCGGTGAGGGAGTCGAAGGTCGCTTGCACCAGTGGATGTTCGACGAGCCCGACGCGAACGCGCCAGAGATCGAGGCGATGACTGCGGCGGGCGCGTTCATCATGGGTCGCAACATGTTCGACCCCGGTCGTGGCGCCTGGGACAAAGAGTGGATGGGCTGGTGGGGCGAAGAGCCGCCGTACCACGCCCCGGTATTCGTGCTGACACACCACGAGCGCGAGCCGCTAAATATGAAAGGGGGCACGACGTTCACGTTCGTCACGGACGGGATCGAGTCTGCGCTAGCGCAGGCGAGTGCGGCGGCCGGGGACGCGAACGTCGCGATCGCCGGGGGTGCCGCGACAGTGAATCAGTATTTAGCAGCGGGGCTCCTCGGCGAGTTGCGGCTGCACGTGGCACCGGTACTGCTTGGCGACGGGGAGCGGCTGTTCGAGGGTGTCTGGAAGGTCTCGCTCGAACCGCTCGAAGTCAGGCACACCGGCCTCGTCACACATCTGAGCTACCGTGTGGTCCATTGAGCGCCGCGTGCTACCTCGGCATTAGGAATCTTCTCGCATCGACGGACACCGGCGTCGGCGTGGAGAACCGGAAGGCGATGAAGGAGCTGGTGGACCGGGGCACCGTGCCCGGCCGGTGGTGCTCAAGGCGCTTCGGCCCGAAAGCTCTGCTACCTGACCGTGAGCCTGAGAGCCGGGCCGCGCCGTCCACCGCAATTTCTGTCTTTGGTGTGAGGCGTAAGTTCCCTGCGCCACAGAGTTAACGAAAAGACGCTTCTTTGCATTATTAGGGATCGCGGTGAGGCGCTACAGCGTGCTCAGACAGTGCGCTCAATGAGGTGCCGAAGCGATGCTTGGGTTGCGACGCCAACCAGTCGCCCCTTGCTGGTTGTCACCAAGACGGCGCGCACCTTGCGTTTCTCCATTCGCTCCAAGAGTGCGGGCGCGGGTTCATTCGCGCGTACCGTCGTGGGACCAGGCTCCATGACCATCTCGACAGATGCATCACCGAGGCCGACGATGTTTTTCTTACGCATCCGGCCCAAAACGATGTCCCGATCGTTTAGCACCACGCAGTAATCGTGCGGCGTCGCATCAAGCTCTCGAGCGGCCTCGTCGACGCGATCACCAACTCGGCACGCGAGAACCGCGTCGCGGTCGGCCGCCTCTCCCGCCACTGCGTGATGCGGACCCAGGCCCTCTGTCTTACCTCCATTGCTGATCCACTCAAGCTTGCCGCCGACGAAGTCGTAAACCTCTGAGAAACCCAGCGCTTCAAGCTGCCACGCAGCTCGTGGGCTCATGTCTCAGGCGTCATCCCAGCAATACACGACGATGGGGCGAACTCGATCCAGTCGCGCCGCGACGTCGGGCGTAAGGCTCTTGAGGGGGATGTTTATCGCTCCCGGTAGATGCTCTTCTTCGTATTCCTTGGCCGGGAGAACCTCTACCAACTGTGCCCCTCGATCGATGAGATTTCGAACTTCCCGGATATTGATCTCCGCAGGCATGTATCCCTCCAAGATAGTGGGGTTTCTTCGTAGGACGGGAGACCCCGGCGTGTGATTGCAGTCTGGGAGCGGTGAGCAATCAGTTGGCCTGCGTCGGCGTCCTCAGTGGCAGAGGATGCTGAAGAGAGGTCTTGATATGAGGAGCGAAGATCGGCCACGACGAAAGCTGGAACAGGTCCTCGCAGGCGGTGCAGTCGTAATCGCCATCGCCGCTGCCCTGACCTATGTGCTGACGAGACGAGAAATTGACGTGCAGCCGCCAACAACGACCGCGCTTCAAAAGGCGCCCGGCAGGCAATCCGTGCTGGATCCCAAGGACATCGTGGAGGTCGTCGCGGCCGACAGCATCCCAGCAATCGACGATCCCGCGTTCATCCGGTCGGATCAGGCGACCTGGCTCTCGCCCCGTGAGCCGGTCATTGCATTCGAGCATGGGGATGCAGCTCGCGCTTACCCCTTGCAGATCATGACCTGGCACGAGATCGTCAACGACGTCGTCGCCGGCAGGCCGGTCGTGATCACGTTCTGTCCGCTGTGCAATACCGCACTAGCGTTCGAGCGGCCTACTATCGAGGGACATACCACCACCTTTGGCGTTTCCGGCAAGCTGATCAACTCAAACCTGCTCATGTACGACCGGGCCACGAACTCCTTATGGCCGCAAGTGACAGGGGTTGCACTGAAGGGACCATTAAAGGAGAGCGCGCTCGAGCGTCTGCCTGTTCAGATCGTGTCGTGGAGCGACTTCAGGGAGGCTTATCCCGAAGGTCTCGTTCTCGGTCGCGACACGGGTCACGATCGGCCATACGGCGACAATCCCTATCCGGGATACGACGAGGTTGGCAAGCCTCCCTTCCTTTATTCGGGCGAGACCGACGGGCGCCTTGCGGCGGTCGAGCGAGTCATCGGTGTCGAGGGCGATCACGAATTCGTCGCCTTCCCATACTTCCGCCTGCGCGATCGAGCCGAGAACGGTGCCTCGGTTGCCCAGGCGAGAGTCGGCTCCCAGCGAGTCGTGGTTTTCTGGCAGCGGGGAACGGCATCGGCCCTCGATGCCCCGGACATCGCCTCGTCGCGCGACGTCGGATCGGCTGCAGCATTCCTCGCGACGATCCGTGGCAAGGCTCTCGATTTCACCGTTCGATCAGGTCGCATCTTCGACCTTCAAACGAAGAGCAGGTGGGATATGTTCGGGCGTGCGGTCGCGGGCCGTTTGTCTGGTCGACAACTGCGGGACGCACGAGCGGTCGATTCCTTCTGGTTCGACTGGGCTGCCTTCCACCCCGAAACAAAGGTGTGGGGGCAGTGAGCAAACGACCCCACGACGACTTCCTTGCGGCGACCCTGCCGGCCCTCGATCTCGTTTATAACCTCGCCCGTCGGCTCGTGAGCGCAAATGACGTCGAAGACCTAGTCCAGGAGACCTACACCCGAGCGTTCGGCGCGTGGACGGCAGGGCGCCCTCCCAAGAAAGTTGAGCCCTGGATCGCGACGATCTGTCTCAATACCGGACGCAGCTGGCTGCGGCGCGCTTCATCAAGTCGCGAGATCCCGAGCGAACCTGATCCGAGGCTTTCGGCATCGACCGATGTCTCGGCCGAGGCGATTGAGAGGTTGCAAGCTGAGCAGGTTCATCGAGCGCTGTGGCAGCTGCCTGAGGAGCAGCGGATCGCGATCGCACTCATGGATCTAGATGGCTTCAGCGCCTCACAGGTAGCCGCGATCACAGGATCGCCGCGCGGCACGGTGCTTGCTCGAGTGCACCGTGGTCGAAAGAAGCTCGCTCGTGTACTCGAATCGGAGGTGAATCACAGTGAGACACGATCCTGAGCGCAACGCGGCCGCATATCTTGGTGGTCTCCTGTCATCTCGGAAGAGACGAAAGTTCGAATCCCACATCGTCGAATGTGAGGACTGTTGGCGCGAAGTCGACTCCGGACGTAGGGGTCGTGCAGTCGCCGAATCGGGACGGGAACTCGCGCCGCAGGTCCTGCGGGAACGCGTGCGGGCTGCTGTGGAAAGCGTCAAGCCCAGGCCAAAGCGACGTTGGGCCTTTGGGGTCGTCGCACTGGCGGCGGCAGTGGCGTTCGGCTCTCTTTTCTTGGCGAGCCTTCCGAGTCAACCAGAAACTATCGAAGCGGTCCTGGCAACGTTCGGAGAGAAACGGACCTTCGGACATCCCATTGAGCCGGTATTGCCACACACGCTTGGAGATCTCACTTTGACTCGTTCCGAAGCGGGCCGATTCGAAGGACTTAGAACCACGGCGCATTACTACGTCGACGGAGCGGGCCACGAGGTTGTCGTCTACCGGGCCAAGGATGAGTGGCCCGTGGCCCTGGGCGCTGAGCACGATTCGGAGAGTCACACATGGGAGGCGGAGGCGGACGATCTCACCCTGTTTTGCGCCAGCGATCCGGCTCCCTTCCTCATCGTGGGCGACGACAGCCGAGAGGTCCATCTCGCTGCGGCCACTCTTGGGCTGCGGTAGCGCAATCAACGCGTTGGCGATTGCGTCCGTTTAAGAGATAGCGGGCGTACATGGAGGTGGTTGATCGTGGCTGTGGCGACTGCGGGGAGCGTAACGGGTGACCGCTCGAGCGTGACCCAGCTCGTGGGGCTAGGCGCGCTGTGGGGCGTGGCCGGCGCAATCGTAATGGCGATCTACGCAATGATCGCCGGAGCCACATACCTAGGTAGCGGGTTTTTCACACCCCTGTATCACATCGCGTCGACGTTCTTAGATCCGCAGTCGATGATGATCTCGATGGAACATGCGATGGAGGGCGAGGCGTTTTACTTCACGTTTGGCGCAGCCGGCGTCGGAATGCTCGTGCATCTTGTCGTCGGCGCCGTCTATGGAATCGTGTTCGCGCTCTTGGCGCGCGCCATCAACCTCGTCGGTCCGGTTTCAGTAGCACTCGGAGCCCTTTACGGCGTCGCGGTGATGCTGTTCAGCAGCTTTGTGGGTCTGCCGATCGCAGCGGAGCTGTTCGGAGGGGGGGATCCCATCGCCGACATGCCGACGATGGTGGGGTGGTCCACTTTCACTATCGAGCACGTGATTTTCGGGTTGGCGCTGGGGATTGGGTGGGTCGCTCAGCGAAGCCCCAGGGGCCAGCAGGAAGGAATTCCTGGCTAGGGCTCCGACACTGGTTCGACTCCAGAGGTAGGCAATGATTTGCCCGCACCCGCCCATGCTTGCGGGCGACGCGAGGCGCGGACGCAGCCGCAAATGTCGCGAGGCCGGGGAGAGGCCGAAAGAAGGGTGTGATCTCCTTGATGCGCCGATAGTTCGAGAGAGACGAGGAAGCGATGAGCCGCCAAATGTCTCGCCGTGGATTGCAGCTGTTACTTCGTTTTCTCGGGCTCGTCGCCTTCGTCGCGGGACTCGGAACCGTGATCTTTGGCGTGGCATCAGTCGCGGGGGCCGAGGCCGTTTCGGGGACAGTCGATAGCGAGATGCGCTTCTATGCGGTGTGGTACTCGGGGGCAGGTCTACTCCTTCTGCGATCTGCGCGGAGAGTCGAAAGAGAGGCGACGATCGTCCGCGGCATCAGCGTAGCTTTGTTCGTTGCTGGATGCTCGCGTGCACTGTCATGGATGGTTGTCGGTGAGCCGCATGTAGTCGCCCAGGTGCTGATGGTCATCGAGCTATCGCTCCCGCTTGTCATCGTCCCGTGGCAGGCATCGGTGACTCGTATAGGCACCGAACACTCCGAGTAGTCCTGCGGAGGGCGCGATACCGCAACGCCTGGAACTAGCGCCGATGAGTTTCGCCGGGCGCACCGGTCCTAACTGACGACGCGCACGACCGCGGAGGTAGTTCGGTGGGGGCCACTCAGTCGGGGAGCAGGGGGACCGACAGACCCTGATCGCGCCCGAGGAGCACCGCCCGTGTGATCGCGGACGATCCGAACCGGTCGTGCAGCTCGTCGAGTGCAGCATCGAGACTACCCACCCACCGACGATCGAACGGCAGCGCCAGCTGGATGGCACCGTCGTTGTCGAGGTTGGTGAGGGTCAATCCGATGAGAGTGATCCCCTGGCTTTCAATCATCGGCGTGGCTGTTGTTACCAGCCCCCTCGCCGTGGCGAGAATCGTCTGGGTCTGTGCCGTTGCCTGCGGCAGCGTGTGGGACCGCGTCGCTCGCGAGAGGTCATCGAACCGCAACCGCAAGACGATCGTGCGACACACCCGCCGGGCCGCGCGCAGCCGACGGGCGAGGCGGTCGACAATTGCGACGAGCACGGCGTCAACAGAGGCGGCCGACTTCGATTTACGGCCAATCGCCCGCTGCGATCCCATCGAGCGACGACGGCGGCCGACCTCAACCGGCCGAGGATCGCGGTTATGGGCGAGGGCGTGTATGTGGCGTCCCGACGCACGACCGAGCATTTGAACCAAGGTGTTCTCGCCCAGCGCGGCGACCTGACTCACGGTCGTGATTCCCTCGGCGCGAAGTTTTCTCGCCGTCACGGCTCCTACTCCCCAGAGCGCCTCGACCGGGAGTCGATGGAGGAAATCGAACTCGCCGTCGGGGGGTACCACCAGGAGACCGTCGGGCTTGGCCACTCCGCTGGCCACTTTGGCGAGGAACTTGGTTCTCGCTACCCCGATCGAGATGGGCAGGCCGACCCGCTCCCGGACCTGCCGCCGCAGCCGCACGGCGATCTCGGTGGGTGTGCCGGACAGTTGCCTCAGCCCGCCGACGTCTAAGAACGCCTCGTCGATCGACAACCCCTCGACCAGCCCCGTCGTGTCGTTGAACACCTCGAACAACTCTTTGCTGGCCTCGGAATAGGCGGACATCCGGGGCGAGATCACGACTGCCTCCGGGCACAACCGGCGGGCCCGCGCTGCCGCCATTGGGGTGCGGACGCCGTAGGCCTTGGCCTCGTAACTGGCCGCAAGCACGACGCCCGGGCCGACGATGACGGGACGGCCCCGCAGACGAGGGTCATCTCGTTGTTCGACCGACGCGTAAAACGAGTCGACGTCGGCGTGCAGGATCGCTGCCTCGCTCGACACGAACATATGTTCGCATTCGCGGAACCCGCACGCAATACGGGCAGTGGACCGCCTCGCCCGCATGCCACCTGAGAACGAGTACACAGGGAGAGTCGCCGCCCCCGATGAGTTTTGCGCCGACCACTCGTCTATACAGACGAAGCAGTAGCCAGGTATCTTCTGGCCGTTGCGTGTCCCACGCCCAACCTCGGCTCCGGCGCTCACGCCGCCGGCATCGGCGAGGCAAAGGGGGCCCAGCCCTCGGGATGCTCGGCAGCACCCCTTCGGGTCGCGCCCAAGGGAGCGTGAGTCCCGCGGCCGCGACTGGACGAAGGAGGCAGCTGTGACCGAGAACAAGTCGTTCAAGCGCCGCGTTCGCGAGCGCATGTCCAAGACGGATGAGAGCTATACCGCCGCGCGTACCCAGGTGGGCCAGAAGCGCGATCGCCTTCGGGCGGCACGGGGGCGCCTGGCAGCGGCGGACGAGCGCGTGTCGGACACCAAGATCAAGGAAGCGACCGGCAAGAAGTGGGACCAGTGGTTCTCGATCCTCGATCGCTGGGGTGCCCGGGATAGGAAGCACGGTGAGATCGCCCGGTTCCTGACCGACAAGCACGATGTCCCCGGTTGGTGGGCGCAGTCGATCACCGTCGGTTACGAGCGCGCCCGGGGGATGCGGCTCAAGTATCAGCAAGCAGACGGCTTCACTATCTCTGCCTCCAAAACGATCGCCGTCCCCATCGACGTCCTGTTCGACGCGTTCGTCAATGCACGCACCCGAAAGA
>JALZEK010000168.1 GCA_030862065.1 Actinomycetota bacterium
GGTACGGATAGAACGCGGGCGACTCGACTAAAGCGCCGACCCGCGCCACGCTTCTGGGATGCCCTGTGGACGGCCCAGCACGCTCGCCGTGCCCGAGGTGGGGCGGATGAGCCCGAGCAGCATACGCAGGGTCGTCGTCTTGCCCGCGCCGTTGGGACCCAGAAAACCGTACACCTCGCCCCTTCGCACCATAAGGCTCACGCCGTGTACGGCGACGATGTGCGGCCCGTACTTTTTCGTGAGGTGTCTCGTTTCGATCAGGGAATCTCTTCCATCCATTGCTTCTCTCCTAGCCCCCGCGAGTGGGCGGGGTCCTTTAACACGTCGCGCAGTAAACGCCACCGATGACTTCCTCATGACCGGGTCTGGTAGTTCTGGATGGTGGCGACGGTGCTGGCGACGATCACGACGATCGCCGCCAGGAACTGGACCCAGGCGCCGACGAACACGCCCAAACGGCTCAGCTCGAGCAGGTTGCCCACCGCGCCGCTCCCGAAGAACCCGATGAGGAAGAACAGGCCAACAGGCACGCCGAGAACCGGTATCCACCGCCACGGTACAAAGGCGATCAGACCGGCCGCCACCAGCAGGATGACGAGACCCGGCGGGACCGTCGGGACGTCAACCCCGGAAACTATCTGGATCACAAACCCGGCAGCCGCGACGAGCAGGGCGGCAACCGTTAGCTTGCTGCTTGAGGACAACGAGTTTCGCTGATTCATCCGACTTCTCCTATCTAAATGGTGAAAGATTGCGTGCTTCATCTGACGCCTTCCATCGCTCTGGCTCACAGCATGATCTTGCCCCCTGCCACGTCCAGCGTGACGCCGGTAAGCCACGATGAGCTCTCCGAGGCCAGGAACAGGGTGGCCAGCGCCACGTCCTCCGGCGTCCCCATCCGTCCCAGCGGGAACCCCGCCGCCCATCGCCGCACTTGATCCTCAGTCATGTAGCTACGCGTGCGCTCCGTCAGAACGGAATCCGGGGCCGGGCAGTTGACGCGGACGCCGTGCTCGCCGACCTCGACCGCCACCTGCCGGGATAGCATCACCACCCCCGCTTTGGCCGCCGCGTATGCCGTCGGCGCGGGAGTAAGAACGCGCCCCGCGCTGGAGGCCATGGTCACGATCGAGCCACCTCCGCGCTCGATCATGGCTGGCAGGAAGCTCTTGAGGGTGAGAAACGTAGAGGTGAGGCTGCCGTCTATGGCGGAGCGCCACTCCTCCTCGGTGATCCGGGCGCTCGGACCTGGGGGCGGGCCGCTGGCAGCGAATGTGGCCAGCACCTCGACCGACCCTAGCTCCTGCTCCACCCGCTGCCGCATGCGCTCGATTGCGGCGAAGTCCGTGACGTCGGCCGCGACGCCGATCGCCTGTCCACCGGCGGAGTCGATCTCATCTACCAGGGCGTCGATCTTGGCCCCATCCCTGCCGTTCACCACCACCTTCGCGCCGTTAGCAGCGAGCAAGCGGCAGGTCGCGGCTCCGATGCCGCCCGAACCACCCGTGACCACGGCGACCTTGCCGGCGAGGTCGGGATAGCTGGGTAGGGTTATCCCTTCTGTTCTTGTTGATATCGCGACTCCTTCGTTGGTTTTCGTATTCACGAGTGTATGAATGCGCCGCATTGACCGGTAGTGATGATCGTCGTGAGTTCGGCACGACAAACGTCATAAGATGGATGATCTTGCACTACGTGCCGCCGGCTTCCCCCTCGCCCTCCAGGAAACGGTGGAAGTCCTCGACCGCCGAAAGTTCTTGCGCCACCCAATCCCCGGTGGTTCCGTGCGATGCCCGCATCGTGGCTGCGTAGCTCGCCAGCGTGCGCTGGCGCGTGACTTTCTCGGCCAGGGAATCATCGCCTTCGGCGAACTCGGTGAAGACGTACGCCAGGTAACGCTTCACCCTGAGCGTGAGGAGAAACTTGGCGGAAGCCGGCAGCGGGCGCCGGATCAGCGCCCGCCTGTAGCTCACCATCAGCCCCGCGGCTCGCTCGTCGCGCGCCCGCCGCCCCGGGTCAGGCACGCTCCGAGCGGCACGGCTGGGAGTCTCGCCGCGCATCATCCCGGCTATGCCGCCTCCCTCTCCACCCGGTTAACCGAAGCGGAGGGGGTAGTGTGCCGGTAGCGCTCGTCGAGACCCCGGCTTGCCGCGAGCCACGCCAGCGGCGCCATGACCGCTCGCACCACACCGGGCGGCGGGAAGGGCGCCCTCACCTCCCGCTCGAACTCCCGAACGAACAGCGCCAGCTCCAGCGGCTTGGGCAGGCCTTTGCGGTTCGTACGCCCCTCCTCGGCCAGCGCAACTGTGGTCTCGAACAACTGCTCCATCCGGAGCGCGGGACGCACCTCCACGCGAGCGTGCGCCGGCTCGTCGCCCGCGTTAGTGAAGCGGTGCGCAGTCCCGGGAGGGACGACGACCACGTCCCCGACGCGGGCGACCACGGTTTTGAATCCCATCCTGAACTCCATGGCCCCTTTGACCACCTCGAAGCGCTCCTCTTGCTCCGGATGGACGTGGGCTCCGGGAACGCTGCCGTCCGGGGAGAGGAAGAGCTCGATGGCGAGCAGCCTTCCGCCGGTGTCGGCAGCGGTCTTGCGGAAGACGATCCGCTCGCTGCTTATCGGGTTCTCCAGAATCTGTCCTGCGTAAGCCATGAATTGACCTCCATTGGTTTTCGCTTGCTACTTCTTCAGGGCTTCCAGGGATCTCTCGTACTCCTCGGCGTCTATCTCTCCGCGGGCGAAGCGCCGTCGCAGGATCTCTTCGGCGGAGTCTCCCTGTTGGCCCAGGTTGGAGAAGATACTGGACGCCCGATCTCGCAAATCGGGGCGGAGGCGGAACAAAGCCCACACCACGAAGGCGATGAGCGCCGCCCAGAAGATAAACAAAAACCCGCACATGACCGTAGTCTCCTTTCCGTTGGATTTCGTCGGTTCCGAATTCGCTGGCCCTAGACCTCCACGCTCACCTCCCGACTCGTCCTTCGCGATCCCGTGCTTCCAGCCCCGTCTCCCACGCCGCAGTTCGAGTTCGTCGGGGTAGTGCGTGGTAGCGAGCCTCCGTCTGTCGAACGCGTCGCTTTACTCCGGGTACGGGTGGACCGTTCAATCTTCTTTCTCTCCGGTCTCCGGGGTCGAACTGCAGGATCTCGAAGCGCTCGGACTGGTGGGGGTGGATGTGCTCGGCGGCGACGAAGCCGCCCGGGGCAACGGTCGTTTCGGTCAGGACCATCTCCCCGTCCGTTTCGGCCGACGTCTTCAGGAACGTCACCCGCTCGCCGGTCACGGGATTCTCTATGGTCTCTCCCGCGCGAATCATCTACGGCTCCTTCCATCTGGCTTGCGCTTTTCCGGCACTCCGCTGGTCCGGATCTCTCTACGCCGGGCAGGATAAGGCGCCGACCTCAAGCCGGCGTCAAAGTCAAATCAAGATTCGATCAACCAGGATCAAGATTCGATCAAGATGCGTGCCCTCGGCCTCTTATGCGGCGCCGCGGTGGTAACTTATGCTCGTATGGCTATGCGTGATCAGCAGTTCGCCACAATCGCGGAAACCGCCGCTACCCGCGCGTCTTCATCGCCCTGGTTTGGGCTCTTCCGCAGCCTCGCGGATACTTCTCACCTATGGTGCTTGCTCGCATTGCGCGAACATCCGCGAACCGTCGGCGGGATCACCGTTACCGGACTGAGCCAGTCCAACGTCTCCGAGCACCTCTCCCGCCTACACGGGTGCGGGCTGGTGCCCGCCGAGCGTTGCAGACGCTTCGTGAGTTGCGGGATGGCGGATCCCGGCATGGAGGAGCTTTTGGATAGTGCAGGTGCGCTGCTCGCGCGGATCGATAGGTGCTTTGATGAGGAAAAGGGCCACCGGTGAGCGTCCGGGTGCTGGTCGTAGAAGACGAGAAGAACCTGGTGAGTCTTCTCCGGAAGTACCTGGAGCGGGAGGGCTTTGAGGTCCACGAAGCCCTTGACGGTCCGGCAGCGCTCGAAGCGTCCCACGCCTTGGCTCCCGACGTGGTCGTCCTGGACTGGATGCTCCCGGGGCTCGACGGGATGGAGGTCTTGCGGGAGCTGAGGCGCTCCTCTGAGGCGTACGTCATCATGCTCACCGCCCGCACGGAGGAGGTGGACAGGATCGTGGGCCTCTCGACGGGCGCCGACGATTACCTCACCAAGCCCTTCTCTCCGGGAGAACTGGTCGCCCGCATCCGGGCGATGCTCCGCAGGCCACGCACCGGAGCCCACCCCGATAAGGAAGAAGGGGCGCCGCTGAAGTTCGGCGAACTGACCATAGACCTTACCCGACGCGAGATACGGCTGGGAGAGGAAGAGGTGCCCCTCACCGCCAAGGAGTTCGCCCTGCTCGCCACCCTGGCCTCGCGTCCGGGGCTCGTCTTCAGCAGGGGGCAGCTTCTGGAGCGCGTGTGGGGCGACGACTACTTCGGCGGCGACCACGTGGTGGACGTACACATCGCCAATTTGCGCAAGAAGGTGGAGGAGGACCCGTCGAATCCTCGCTACGTCCAGACCGTCCGCGGGGCGGGCTACAGGTTTCGCCGGCCATGAAGCGGCTCGGTCGTATACCTCGCGGCCTCGGCGCCAAGCTCTTTGTCTCCCACTTCCTGGTCGCCCTTATGGGGGCGCTCACGTTGCTCACCGCCATCCTCGTTATAGTGCCGGTAGTCTTGGGCAACCTGGCGGGCGGGACAGGGGAGGCGACGGGGTCTGTAGCTCGCCTCTTGGGGCAAACGCTCCTCTACTCGCTACTCTTCGCGGGTCTGGCGGCCACGGTGGCAGCCGCCGTGGCCAGCCTCTTCGTGTCCCGGAGGATCGTAGACCCGTTGCGGCGCATGCTGGCCGCGACCCGTCGCATTGCTTTAGGGCGATACGGGGAGCGTGTGCCGGTGCAGGATGCCGACGAGCTGGGAGAGCTCTCGGAGAGCTTCAACGCCATGGCGAGAGCATTGGGGGAGGCTGAGAAGCTGAGGATGGAGGTGATCTCCGACGTCTCCCACGAGCTGAGGACCCCGCTCTCCACCATCCGGGGTCACGTCGAGGGCCTCGCCGAGGGGGTGGTCGAACCTTCCGGGGAGACCTGGACGCTGCTGCAGGCCGAAGCCGAACGCATGCAGAACCTCTTGAACGACCTCCGCCGGCTCTCCCACGCCGAGGCCGGGCAGCTCTCCCTGAACCTCGCCCCCGTCTCTCCCGAAGAACCCGTCCGGCTCGCCGTCGAGCGGATGCTCCCGCTCTTCGAGGAGAAGGGAGTGGAGCTTTCGAGCGCGGTGCCCGAGAAGTTGCCGCCGATGCTGGCAGATACAGGCCGGGTCGTCCAGGTCCTGACCAACCTCCTCGAAAACGCCCTGCGCCACACCCCGGCCGGAGGATGGGTTGCTGTGGAAGCCGGGACCGGCACTGACGAAGCCACCTTCAAGGTAACGGACATCGGGGAGGGCATAGCCCCGGAACACCTGCCACATATCTTCGAGCGGTTTTACAGGGCCGAGAAATCCCGCTCGCGGGAGGGCGGTGGCTCGGGGGTGGGTCTCGCAATATGCCGGGCGCTCGTTGAGGCGATGGGCGGGAGGATCTGGGCCGAAAGCCCTGGCTCCGGCGAGGGAGCTACCTTCTCCTTCATCCTGCCCATCTCCCGTCGGCAATCTTGATCGAATCTTGATCCTGGCTTGACGCCCCTTTGAGGTTGGTCCCGTAACCTAACTGCGCAGGACGGAAACAGAACCCCGAAAGGAGACGACCGAAGATGATGGACCTGATGATGTACATGCCCGGGACGATGGACGGCTCGATGGGAGGATGGGGTGGGTTCTGGTGGCCGTTTATGCTCGTCCGGCTCCTGCTATGGGGGGTACTCTTGTTTCTTCTGGTCTGGCTCGCGGTACGCCTCTTCTCCAGAGGGCGCAGGGACGCTCGCCCAGGCGCAACCAGAGACTCCGCGGAGGAGATCCTGAGAGAGCGCTTCGCCCGCGGCGACATCTCGGCCGAAGAGTACGAGAAGACCATGAAGGCCCTGCGCGAAACCCCGCCACAGAAGAGTTACGAAGATTACGTGCGGGAAGCCGAAGAGCGGCTTAGGTCCGAGCGGGAGAGGGACTCGTAGCGATGCGCAGATGCTTTCGGGTAGCCGGGCTACCTCCCTCGTGGCCTTCGCGAGGCGAGCAAGCCCGGACGATGGGGAACGGTGAACTACTATGCACTACGTGACGGACGCTTTCGGGGCGACAGGGATGTTCGCAACCCTCCTGATCCAGGGCGGGCCTCCCGGGGCCGGACACGACGGCGGTGCTTTCTGGGGGCCGTGGATCCTCTTCCCCATCTTGTTCTGGGTCGGGATCGTGTTTCTCATAGCCTGGGCCGTGGCGCGCATCTTTCCCAAGGGTCGCGGAAACGACCGTTCTGAGGCTCCCAGGGACTCCGCGGAGGAGATCCTGCGGGAGCGCTTCGCCCGCGGCGACATCTCGGCCGAGGAGTACCAGAGAGCCATAGGGATCCTGCGAGGCGAAGCGCCCCGAGATGTCCACGAACGAGACGTCCGGGAGCCTGGCAAGCCAGACGATCAGGGGAATGAGACGAGTTAGCGGCTCAGAGACGCCGTCGGCACGAGAGGACGGTAGCAATGTGTTCGTTGTTCGGATTGCTCTTCTTGGGGTCCATCATCGCCATCGCGGCGTGGGCATCGTCCGGCGACTTCCCGGTCCCGCGCTGGCGAGCATCTGCCGCCTTCGCGAACGCGCCCCAGCAGGGAGACACGGCCGGGGAGATCTTGCGGGGGCGGCTGGCCCGCGGAGAGATAGACACCGAGGAATACGAGAGGGCCATGAGGATCCTGAAGGAGTACGAAGTCTAGGAGAGGTCCGTGATCTGGCATCACCGCTCGCACATTGACGGCGCCACCAATGTGCGAGCGGTGGTTCCCGCCAACTACCACCAACCAAGGGCGGTCGCGAATCTAACTCACGCTCCTTAATACGGCTTCCTCGTTAACCATCGCTTGCTGCTGTTGACCCTGGTGGACATTTCCACCTCTGGGACCATCCGCACATCGCACCGCTCGTTCTGTCGTGTGGTACGTTCATCCTGCCGGCACAAATTGGTCATTTCGTAGGTCTGGGTGATGCCCCAGTAGGTGAATTCTCGAAGTTCGTCGATGCCGAAGGGTGCGCCACGAGGATACTTACAGTTACGGTGATAGGCAATGTGTCGCTCTAGCGGGAGGAAGGACGATGAGTCGTTCATACAAGCCACAAGGATATTCGAGCGTCTCGGCATACGTCGTTGCTAATGGCGCGCAGGGTGTCATCGACTTCCTCATCGAGTCGTTCGATGCTAGGCAGACCCGCCGCTACGACACGCCCGACGGTTCGATCATGCACGCCGAGGTGCAGATCGATGACACGGTCGTGATGATCGCTGATGGCGCAGAAGACAACCCACCCTTCCCGATCTGGCTCCACGTCTACGTGCCTGACGTGGATGCGTCATACCGGCGGGCCCTTGAAGCCGGTGGTCTCCCTGTCGATGAGCCGAAGCAAAGGGAAGGCGATCCCGACCGCCGCGGTGGGGTGAAAGATCCGGCAGGCAATACCTGGTGGATTGCTACCCAGGTCGGTCAAGACTAGTTTGCAAGACTGTCTGTTCACCCGAGTGCGTGGAAGGGATCTACTCTGGGAAGTTGAGCGCCTAAGGCGTAGTGGCTCGACAATACATCATCGAGAAAGGAGATGATCGTGAACGAACTTCAGCGGCAGGTCCAGCAAACCATAGACGAACTGGTCGAGTCTGGAGCCGAGAGGGGCTTGCAGGTTTCCGTATACCGGCACGGCGAGCCGGTGGTCGGCGCCGTCGCGGGCGTTGCCGATCCCTCAACCGGGCGTCATGTTACCACCGACACGCTCTTCTTCAGCTACTCAATCGGCAAGGGCGTGGCTGCAACCGTGGTCCACGTGCTCGCCGAGCGCGGAGTGCTCGACTACGACACCAGAATCGTCGAGCTGTGGCCTGAGTTCGGTGCCCACGGTAAGGACAGGGCGACCGTGCGCCAAGCGCTGAGCCAGTCGGTCGGCGTACCGGGCTTGCCACCTGGCCTCACGGTAGAGGACCTTACCGACTGGGCGAAGATGTGCTCGATCATCGCCGACTCGGAGCCGTGGTGGGAGCCGGGCACAAAGATCGGCTACCACGCCATCACCTGGGGGTACATCGTCGGCGAGATCATCCGCCGGGCCAGCGGCAAACCGATCCCCCAGGTGCTCCGAGAGGAAGTGGCCGAGCCGCTGGGTGTGACCAACGAGCTCTTCTTCGCGGTGCCGACCGCCGAGCGGAGCAGGGTCGCTCGGTTGGAGGACGCTCCGGGCGGCGAGGAGATGTTCGGCGAGCTGCCCGAGGACTCGCCGATCTTCAAGCTGGGGCCGGATCTCTCGGCGGCGGATGCTAACCGCGACGAGGTGCTCGGCGCCAACATTCTGGCGGGGGGCACCGTGACTGCCCGCGCCGTGGCGCGCATGTACGCCGCATTGCTGGGCGAGGTGGATGGCGTCCGCCTGATCTCGGCCGAACGGCTGCGCGAAGTCTCCGCGGTGGCGATGAGCGGCACCGACGAGATCTTCGGCTTCCCCACCTCGTGGGGGCTGGGCTACTCCATCGGGCAGTTCATGTCGAACGCGCACGAGACGCAGCACGTGTTCGGGGTGGGAGGCGTGGGGGGGAGCCACGCGTACGCCGACACCAGGACCGGGACTACGTTTGCGCTAACCAAGAACTGGCTTACCCCCAGCTTCGACACTGCCGAGCAAATCGCCGGGATCGTCACGAGGGCGGTTGCCGACAGCTAACAACCGGCAGTACAGTGAACATCGATCCACGGAGGAGAGTTCCGCGCTGAACTGCGCCACCGGTGCATCACCAGCGTTATTCCCGAACCGGCCGACCAGTAAGGACACCGCAAGCGCCGCGGGTCGCGTGGCGGATGACCGGTCGGTTACGACCGCAATCTCTACAAAGGCCGCAACGTCGTCGAACTGCCCGACATGGGCGACACCGCCGCCGGTGCTATGGACGATGCGCTTGGATAGTCTGGGTTAGTGTCAAACTAGTGTCAAAAGGCCCCGCACTGATGGCGGGTCCTTCTCTGTGTTCCGCGTTTGTCCTGCAAACCGTGGTATTTCAGGAGCGCGCTCGGCAGGACTCGAACCTGCGACCTTCTGATTCGTAGTGCTAGGGTCAGCGATCCCATAGACCCCTGTTCGTCCCCTTCGGCCCCCGTTTACAAGGTTTTGCTCGGGAGGCGATGTCACTAGGTCCCTACGGACCCCCGTGGACCTCCACCCATAAGTGGTAGCGTAAGTGGTCATATCATGATCCCAGCACCGAGCTGCCGAGAAGGAGTGTTCCCGGAAACCCCGATAGCCCCGGTCCTAGTGGTCTACCCCTCCCAACCGGAGCGCAGCG
>JALZEK010000172.1 GCA_030862065.1 Actinomycetota bacterium
GGGATCGACGGCTACGTCGTCGAGATCCCGAAAACTCACATGAAGAAGCCGGCGACGGCCTCAGCAGTGGGCTCCGCTACGGGTGCCTACGACCTCGACCTGTTCTTCTACAGCGACTCGTGTGGCGAGCTCGGCCAGGCAGCCGACATCGGTACGGACCAAACGGGCTCGATGCCCGCCGGAACGAAGTACGTCCTGGTGAACTCGTGGGAGCCGGCGGGAGCAGGCATAGAGTTCAAGTTCACTGCTACCCCTACCAAGTAGTTACTCAAGAGATACGGATCAGACCGGTGCCTCTCGAGGCACCGGTCTTTTTTGTTGTCCCACTTCTTGCCGGAACCAATAAGGGTCGGAAACTCACCGCGGTGGCCTCCCGGCAGCCCTTTGCTTCGATAACACGTGAAGGAGGTCAGGCCGCGGCGATTCTTCGGATTCGATCGGGTTCTTCGTTCAGCTTCTCAAGCTTCGCAATCGCTTTCTCGAAGAGTTCGTCGAATTTTTGACGGCCGCGTTTACGCCGGAAAGGGTCGATATGCGCGATGAGCTGATACTGAAAGTATTGATGCCAGGCCCCCATGTCTTTGGCCCGAGAGGTCACCTCTTTGACCAGCGAGCTCGCTTCCAGCACTCTCCCGGCTCTCTGTTCGCGCACTTCGTACGCGCCTTCGAGCGGTCTCCTGAGGAAGAAATCGCACTTCTTGAGCAGCGGTTCAAACGAGCTGCCCGCCAACCTGCTGCCCCTCTCGTACGCGAGGCCAAGCGTCACGTAGTGGGCGCGCTCGATGGAATCTTCCACTTCGGGGTCGTTCTCTTTGAGCTCGGGTTTCGAGTCCAGGAAGGCCCGATAGATCCCGAGCGACACGGCGCCCTTCTCTCGGATGTTGAGGTCCTTTTCGACGTTGAAGTTCATCATTCGCGGCGCCAGCCGCTGAGGAACGACTAGTACGGGTAGTTTGCGAACCCCCACTGCGCGCGCCGCCTGGAGACGATGCTGGCCGTCGATGACGATGTAGCGGGGCTTGCCGTCGCTTTCCTCTTCCACGGCGACAAGCGGGACGATGAATCCGATCCGTTCGATGGACGAGACGAGGTGGTCGACATGGGCCGGTCGAGCCTTCCGCTGATGACCCACCACCTCCAAGCTATCGACGGAGATCGTCTTCAGGCGGATCGTCTGTCTCTTATGAGGATCCTTGAAAGTCAGCTCGTCCGGCATCGAAAGCGAAAATAACTCGTTTACAACACGGCGTCGTGGGGACAGCCGCTCTCGAGAGCGTCACGAAATACTTCGCTTGAGAGGTCATGGATCACGCTGTGCCCTTCTAACTGCGGTGTGATCGACGCGCCCTCAGAACCGCTCCCACGGTGATCCCGAACAGGATGTGGTCTGCGAACTGGGGTCCGAGCGGAAGGGCCCGAATGCGGGGTAGCCGCCGTCCGATCACCAGGAGGTCGAGCGCGGCCACTCCCGCGCCGGCGAGCCCGCCCCAGAGCGCCGTGGTTTGCCGCGGGAGGGACCGCTCGAAGACCGCCGCCCAGAACAGAGACACTCCGATATGAACCGGGACCGCGGCCGCGACCAGCACCGGCGTCCGCGTCTCGTTCGGTAACAAGATTGAGCCCGCGGCGGCCGTCGCCTCGGATAGCGATCTCCCCCGGCGAAGGGCATAGAGCGTGGAGGGCGCCCCGCTGACGATCGCGGCAACGCTTCCCGCGACCAGCGCGTCTCTCCGGGTGGTCTCAGTCATCGTTTCCTCGACAAAGACGAGACGATGTCATCGAATGAAGTCGGGGAGGCGTTGACGCGGATCTCTTCTTACCTGTCGAGGTGCACCCTCACCCAGGTGCGCCGGCCGCAGGCCGGGCACTTGAACCACGAGTGGTGGTACTTGACCAAAGGAATGTGGAAGTGCACCGGGAACAACAGGGCCGCCAGTTCCAGGTAGGAGACGCGCGTCTCCTCTCTACAGGCCGAGCACTCGACGGTGCAGGTCATCGGTTTCCGCTCGGTCGCGCTGTACAGGGCGTGCTTTCCGAGGGGCCGGTCTCCCGCCTTCGTGTTCACGCGGCCCTCGAGTCGATCTGCAGGGCGATCTCCTTGTAGGCGTCGGCCCCCGGATGAGAGGGGGCAAAGGAGATGATCGATTTTCCCGCCTGGGCGGCCTCCGCAAACCGTATCGACTTCCGGACCGGCGGTTCGAAGACCTTCACGTCATAGCGCGACCCGACGTCGGCAAGCACCTCCCGAGCATGGCGGGAGCGTCCGTCGAACATGGTCGGGATGACGCCCGAGATCTGAAGATTCGGATTGGTGAAGTGCCGGATGTCATCAAGCGTCTCTATCAATTGTCCGACGCCCCGATGAGAGAGGGCCTCGCATTGAAGCGGGATCAGGATCTCTCCGGCCGCGGTCAATCCGTTGATCGTGAGTATTCCGAGCGACGGAGGGCAATCGATGAGGACGTAGTCGTAGTCGCCCACGATGTCGCGCAGCGCTCTCTGCAGGGCGTACTCGCGTCCGGTTTTGGCGAGAAGAACTGCCTCGGCCCCCGCGAGGTCGATGTTGGAGGGCACCAGATCCATCTCTCGGGTCAGCAAGACCTTGTCGATCGGGAGTTGCCGGATGAGGACGTCGTTCACGGTTTCATCGAGCGAGTCGGGATCGACACCCAAACAGAACGTCAGCGCACCCTGCGCGTCCAGGTCGACCGCGAGAACGCGGTGACCGAGCTCGCCCAGAGCGGCTCCAATGGACACGACGCTGGTGGTCTTCGCCACACCGCCCTTTTGGTTGGCGAACGCGATGACGCGCGACATCAGGAAGAGGCGGCCGAGGGAGGTTCGTCCACGCTGGGAAGCTGCAAGCCGGCGGCCGCCAGAACGGCCTTTATCTGATCCGAGCGCCAGCCCTGCGACGTCAGCGCGAGGTACAGCTTGTGGGTGACTTCTGAAAGTTCCTCGGTCTCGAAGGCCTCGTATCCGTCGAGGAAGCCTCGGGCATAGTCCCAGGAGACGTACTCGTCGGGGTTGGGATCGAAGGCCGGTTCGTGTACCGGGGACTCTCCCTGCTCGAGCAGTTCCTGGAGGTTTCCCGACAACAGGTCCCAGGTCAGGAAGTGATCCTCATCGCAATCCGGGCAATAGAAGACCGTTCCCTTGATCCCCTTGGACCCCAGGACCTCCTTCAGGACCTGGACGTCCAGGAGGTCCTGTCTGAGGGCTTCGCGCTCCTCGGAATCGAGCGGTCGGGGTTCCTCTTCGAAGTCTTCGTTATCTTCCATCGACTCATCGTAAGCCACGCCCGTCCCCGCCCCATCTGTCCGACCCTTCGCTCGTGGCGTCAGAAACTGCCCAGGTAGGCGTCGGCGATGTCCCGACCGATGAAGATGGCCACGGTGGTGCCCAGCGCCAGAAAGGGGCCGAAGGGGAGCTGGGACTTACGAGAGCCTCCTCCGGCCAGCATCACTCCCACGCCGACCACTCCCCCGCCCACGAACGAAAGGAACATCCCCACGAGCGTCACCGCGATGCCGCCGAGGTATCCCAGGAAGGTTCCCAACACGAAGGCGAGTTTGACGTCCCCGAATCCCATTCCGGCGGGATAGATGAACGCAACCACAAAAAAGAAACCTCCAAAGATCAGGGCACCGAAAGCGGCGTCCGCCAGTCGGCCGAAGTCGTCGTCCAGGGCCGCGGCGAGGATCAGGCCGGCCCACCCCAGTGCGAACGTCGGGATCACGATCCGGTCGGGTAGACGGCGATGTTCGAGATCGATCACGGTGAGAACGACAAGCACCCAAAAGAATCCTGCGTACACGAACGTCTCGACCGTCACTTCGAACTTCACCGCTGCGAGCGCGAACAGAATCCCGGTAACGAGTTCCGCCAACGGATAACGGATCGGGATGCGCGCCCCACAGTGGCGGCACCGACCCCTCAAGAACAGCCAGCTGAAGAACGGGATGTTCTCGACTGCCGTGATCATGTGTCCGCAGGAGGGACACTTGCTGCGACCGGTGACTACAGATTCGCTGCGGGGGATTCGGTACGCGGCAACGGTTCCAAAACTGCCCAGGATCAGTCCGAGACCTGCGGCGAAGGCTACGACCAGTGGTTCACTCCGGCCCGCCGATGTGGTTTTTGATCCTGTCCAAGAGGGCGTCCGCCTCGAACGGCTTCATGACCACGTTCTCGGCTCCGATCTCTTCATCGAACATCTCGTGAGCGTCGGGCTTGCCCGTAACCACCACTATCGGGATGCCCGCGGTGACGGGATGCCGCTTCATCTCCTCGTACATCCGGCCCCCGGAGACGTCGGGCATCATGAGATCGAGCAGGATGAGATCGGGCTTTCGGAACTCCGCCTTGGCGAGCCCCTCGAGCCCGTCCCGGGCCTCGGTCACCTCGTAGCCGTCCTGCTCGAGGATGAACTTCTCGAGCTCGCGGACGGCCTCTTCGTCCTCGACGATCAAGACTCTTTTGGCCATGTGCCAGAACCTATCAACTAAAAAGCCCGCCCAGCCGATAACTAGAGCGAATGGAAATCCCCCAGCTTCGACGGCTGATCTCAGATGGTCGATACCAGATCCCCTCCGACCGCGTCGCCGAGGCGATCCTCGCCCGAATCAATCCCACAGCCCCCGCACGGGGGCGGATGGCGGCCTCCGGCCGGACACCGCCTCTACCATTGCCACCACCCGAACGGTGGGCCGAACGTCGTGAACCCTGACCATCGCCGCCCCCGCGACCACCGATAGAGCCACCAGAGCAAGCGTTCCCTCGAGCCGCTCGTCAAGGGGAAGAGACAGCGCCTCACCCACGACGTCCTTGCGAGAGGGAGCAACGAGAACGGGGGGGCCGAGGGCCACGATCTCGTCCAGCCTGCGTATCAACTCGAGCGAGTGGAACGTCGTCTTGCCGAAGTCGAGCCCGGGGTCGACGAGGATGGCCTCCCGATCCACCCCGGCCGACCGCGCCCCGGCCACGAGGTCGGCGAGAGAGCCGCGCACCTCGGTCACCACGTCGGCGTAACGGGGATTTCTCGGCCGCCCGCGAACCTGCCCGCCGTGGTGCATGACCACCAGAGCGGCCCCTTTCGCCGCGCAGACCTCGGCCAGTTCGAAATCGGCGATCCCCGTCACGTCGTTCACGATCGCGGCCCCCGCGTCGAGAGCCGCGGCCGCGACCGCGGGACGCCCGGTCTCCACCGAGAGCGGAATCCCACAAGAAGTGAGTCCCTCCACCAGAGGTAGAAGCCGGGCGGCCTCCTCTTCCTCCGACACCGGCTCCCCGGGGCCGGCCTTCACTCCGCCGAGATCGAGGAGGTTGGCTCCCTCGTTCACGAGAGCGCGGCCGTACTCGACCGCCTCGTCCAGGTCCAGCCGGCCTCCGTCGTAAAACGAATCCGGCGTCCGGTTCACCACGCCCATGACGAGACAGTGCGGGGACTCGATCCTTCCGGTGGCGATCTTGAGTGAGATCACGTCGGAGGTGGAACCCGCGCCGCCCGTTGCGACGCGGCCACGAGATAGATCCCGACGAAGATGGCCGCGGCCCCCGGATAGAGCACCAGGGAGGGGATCTCGTCGAATATGAACGCGGCCAGGATCGTCGCCACGACCGGCTCGGCCATCAACGAAACCGAAACCGTCGTCACGTCGATATCGGATAGCACGAGGTTGATGATCGTGTGTCCCAGAAGCTGCGGCCCCACGATCACCCCGACGATGGCCCACCACGTCCCCGCGCCGTACCCCCCAACCGGGACCCGTCCGATGACGCAGACGATCCCCAGGATCACCGCCGCAACGCCGTAAGTGACGACGGCGTACGAGAGGATGTCGAGGCTTCGTCTCGCGAGCCGTCCGGCCAGGACGTAACCCGCCGCCGTGGCCCCTCCCGTAAGCGCCAGCAAATTGCCGTCGAGCGACGCGCCTCCGAAGTCCACACCGGTGATCAGGGCCGTACCGGCAAAGGCGGCGCCCACCCCGGCCCAGCCCGTGGGCTTGAGATTCTCTTTGACCACGAAAGGCGCCACGAGCGCCACGAAAATCGGCGTCGTCGACACCAGCAGCACCGAGGACGCGACCGTCGTCAGTTCCAGAGACGTGATCCACGTCGCGAAGTGCAATGCGAGGAAGAGGCCCGACACGGCACAGGTCTTGAACTCGACACGACCGATCGACCGCAGCCGGCTCCTCGCAAACGGGAACAGGATCGCCGCCCCGGCGGCACACCTCCAGAACGACAGAGCCAGGGGCTCGGCGTCATCGGCCAGGCGCAACAGGATGGGCGAAAACGACGCCGCCAGCACACCGAGTGAGAGATAGGCGGCGACGCGCGCCTCCCGACGGGACCGGGGTTGGGCGTCAACGGATGCACCGGTCATGAGAGGCGTAGCCTAGTTCCGGCCGTGTCGAACCGGTCAGAGGAGGTCGGGATCTCAGGTCCTCACGTCGCCGTCGGCGCCATCGCCGTGCACGACGATCGACTGCTGATGGTCAAGCGGGGCAACGACCCCGGCCGGGGCCTGTGGTCGCTACCCGGGGGCCGGGTCGAACCCGGCGAATACCTCGCCGACGCGCTGAGGCGCGAGGTGAGTGAGGAGACCGGACTTGAGGTAACGGTGGGAGACCTCGTCGGGATCTTCGAGGTTCTGGGAGATCCCCACTACGTGATCCTCGATTTCTTGGCGCGCGTCGACGGGGAGATGAGGCCCGCACCTTCCGGGGACGTCGACGACGCCCGCTGGGTCCCGCTGGACGACGTCGCGACGCTCGATTGCACGCCGCGCTTCGTTGAAACGCTGCGGGGCTGGGGGGTGCTCAAGTAAGAGAAAAGGAACTAGCAGACGATCAGCGTGATCAGATCGTTCTCCCGGACCCTGGTTCCGGGGGCCGGATCGGTGTCCGCGATGTCGTTTTGGTTCTTGCAGGATTTGAACACCTGCGTCCTGAGCCCCAAGCTCTGAAGTTCCGCCGCCGCTCTCGACATCCTCAGGCCCCTGACGTCGGGAAGGGTGAGCTCCTCGAACTCGGGACCGAGCGACACCACCACCTTGACTCGATCGCCTCTCCGCAGCGTCGTGCCGGCCTCGGGCTCGATGTAGATGACCACGCCCGCGGGAACCGCATCCGAGTAGGCCTCGAAAACCTGGGGCTTGAGCCCCCTCTTGTGAAGTCTTCGGACGGCCTCGGTCTGGGCGTAACCGGCGATTTTGGGAACGTCCACCGGTGGAGGCCCTCTGCTAACGACGAAATGGATCTTGGACCCCCACTCCAACCGACCACCACCCGGGATCTGCTTTATCACTCGTCCCACGCGCGCTCTCGAGTATCTCCGCACGATACGGCCGGTCTCAAAGCCGTAGCCCTCCAGCCGGGTTCTCAGCATTCCCAAGGGAAGGTCTACGAGCTTGGGAACCTTCACCGTCGGAGGCCCTGAGGAAAGGATCACCGAAACCGACCGTCCCTCCTCCAAGACGCCGTCCTGCGGAGACTGCTCGACGACACCGCCCTCGGGGATCTCTTTGTGATTGCGAGTTGCGTCAACCACGAGATTGAGGTCGCGGCGGGTGGCGCGATCGGAGGCCTCGTCCCGGCTCAACCCGATCAGGTTCGGAACGCCGACCTCTCCGGGCGCCAAAACGAAGGCCACGCCACGATAACCCCCGTAGACCAATCCGGCCACGATTAAGATCATCAGCAGAATCCGACCGATCCGTAGTTTGAGTTTCGGTTTGCCGTGACGGCCGCGAGCGCGCTCTTTCACGAAGGGGGTGGGCTCGCTCTCGGGCATGCGGAGTTGCTCCTGCTCATCCAGCAACATTGTCAGAGGAGGGGCGTCGGGAAGGGATCGAACCGCCGCTCGCCTCAGCGCGTTCGCGAGGTCGGAACCATCGTGGAACCGCTGGGCGGGGTCGAGAGCACAAGCCGACATCACTATGTCGTCGAGGTCTTGAGGGATCGATGGGTCCCATGTCGAGGGAGGAACCGGCTGATCGTGCGATCTCCTCTCGAGCAGATCCGGTCCCGAGGCACCCTGCAGAGGAAGTCGGCCCGTCAGAATCTCCGCGAGGATCGCGCCCGCCGACCAGACGTCCGAGGTCGCGCTCGGCTCGAATCCCAGCGCCTGCTCGGGTGCCACGTAACGAACCGCGGCCGCCATCCCACTGCTCGAGACGCTCTCCACTCCGGCCACCGCGCCGATCCCAAAGTCGGACACCTTCACGGTGCCGTCTTGAGCCACCAAAATGTTCTCGGGCTTCAGGTCCTTGTGAACAAGGCCCCGGGCGTGCGCGGCGCCGAGCGCATCGCAGGTCTGAGCCATGATCTCGACCGCGTGACCCGCAACGAGCGACCCTTTGGAGACGAGCAGGTCCCTCAGGTCGATCCCGGGGACGTGCTCCATGACCATGTAGAAGACCCCGTCGTCGGCGCCCCAGTCGTAAACGGCGACGGCGTTCGGGTGGGACAGCCCTGCGGCGGTCTGAGCCTCTCGCCGGAAGTGTTCCACCGCCTGCTCGTCCAGCGCCAGCGATGGCTTCAGTACCTTCACGGCAACGGGGCGGTCGAGGAGCTCGTCACGCCCCCCGTAGACCTCGCCCAGGTGGCCGCCGGCCAGGCGAGCGGCGAGGTGGTACCGGCCCGACAGCGTCCGGCCGACGAGGTCACTTATCAGCTGCATTCCGCCCTCCACGGGCTTTTTCGCAGGAGCAACCTCAAAACTTAACAAAAGTAACGCTGGATAACAAGACTCACAGCTCCGGCGAGACGACGACCTCCGCAACCAGAGGGGCGTGGTCGGAGGCGTCGGTGGTCAAGGTTTTCGTGCCGAGGAGGGTGGCTCCGGGCCCCACCAGAACGAAATCGATCTGGGGGCTGAAGGCGCGGGGGGTGTGGGTGTGCTCCACTCGCCGTCCGGGGTCGAAGCCCGCCCTCCGGAAGGCGCGCAGGCCGTAGCGCCCCTGGTTGAAATCGCCTAGAACGACAACCGGAGGATCAAGTTCCGAGGCCATGCGCAACAGGGCCTCGGTTTGGACACGCCTAGAACGTGCCGACGTGGACAGGTGGGTTGCGACCACGCTCAGGCCCCTCCAGTGACCGATCACCGCCCCCCGTGGTTCCTCGTCGCCCAGGCGCGGAAGAGGCGTGAGCCGGCCCTCGAAAACCTCGTGAGTGCACACCGCCAGTCCGTATTCGGCGTTTTTTCGGTTCACGGTGGGCCAGAAGTGGAGGGGCAATCCGGTGAGCCGTTCGAGTTCGGCGGGTTGATCTGCCTTGTTGGACCGGGGTTGGAAACGATCGAGTTCCTGAAGCGCAATGAGGTCGGTGCGGGCCTCCCGGATGGCGGTCGCCGTTCGCTCGAGGTCGACGCGGTCGTCCAATCCTCGCCCGTGATGGATGTTGAACGTGGCCAGGCGCACGACTTCCATTCACTCTTTATAGGCGTTCGCCTGTGCGACCATTGGCTGCAATGACCCAGGAGCCGCCGGGCTCGTCCGATCAGGTCGTCGATGAAACCGCCGAGACTTTCTGTTACGGACACCCCGACACACCGACAAAACTGAGGTGCTCGCGCTGTAACAGGCCGATTTGCGGCCGCTGCGCGATTCCTGCCTCGGTGGGACAGCACTGTCCAGAATGCGTCGCCGAGGCGCGTCGAAGCGCGCCCAGAGTGAGAACGGCAATGGCCGCCAATGCGCCGGTGATCCTCGGCATCATCGCGGCCACGGTTGGGTTCTTCGTCTTCCAGCAACTGTCGCTGGGTCAACTCACGAGGTCGTTCGCGTCTTGTCCCGGCGCGATCGCGGATGGGGAGTGGTGGCGGCTCATAACACCCGTTCTGGTGCACGCGAACTTCATCCATATCGGGATGAACATGCTGGTTCTCTACGTCTACGGGATGAACGTCGAGCAGGTCTTCGGGAGCGGTCGATTCCTGCTCATCTACGTGATCTCCGGACTCACCGGGTCGGCCTTTTCCTTTGCGTTCGGTTCGGGCGCACCGAGCGTGGGGGCTTCTGGAGCGGTGTTCGGCGTCGTGGGCGCACTCGTGGTGTATCTCTACCGGCGCCGCAGCTCGCAGTTCATCTCGCAGCACCTCAGCGGGATCATGGGCTTTCTCGTACTCAACGCGGTGATCGGTTTCATACTGCCGCAGGTCGACGTGCTCGCGCACCTCGGTGGCCTTGCCGGAGGCGCCGCGCTCGGTTTCGCCTTTGATCGCGGCGGCAGGGGGGCCGAGACGACGTCACCGCCGGGAATCCAGGTCGCCGGAGTGCTCGCCACCTCGGCCGTGGTGCTGGCCCTGGTGGCATGGAAGTCGAGCACGTCGTTTGTCGCCTTTTGCTAGAGGTCGATGATCTGAGGCCGCATGCGGTTGGAGGCCCCGGACGGCTGCGAGGGGGGCAGGGTCGTCTAAGGCACCCATGGCCGCCCAGAAGTCGTTCTTGGAACCGTGAGACGGCCTATTTCAGCCTCACGGTTCCAAGAAAGCACACTCGCGCCGCGAGGGCGGCCGACGCAGCCACACCGAACGGCCTGCCTAATCGGCGTCGGCTATCTCTACGACTCCGTTCTTGATCACGGCGGCCCCGTCCGGGTTGTAGGTCTCGAACCCAAAAACCGCCACGCCGCCGCCCGATTCTTCTTGCCACAGCCTCGTCGTTAGTTCCTGTCCCGGTAGCACCGGCTTCGACAGCCTCACTCCAACCCGCTTGACGCGGGTGGGGTCCCCTCCGGCCAGACCGTTTACCGCGGCCTTGGTCGCGATCGCCATCGTGCACATGCCGTGAAGGATGATGCCCGGGAGGCCGGCCATCTGGGCCGTGTTGGGGTCGAGGTGGATCGGGTTGTGATCGCCCGACGCTTCCGCGTAGCGATAGGTCTGGTCCTCGTCGACCTTGGTCGTCTCCTCGTGGAGGATCTCGCGCTGTTGTTCCTCGGTCTGTGCGCTCCCGCTCTTGGATTTCGACCCCGATCCGCGAATGAACATCGTTCCCCGGACCTCGGCGACGACGTCTCCGTCCTGGTTGGTTTCGGTCCCCTTCACGGTGAACGTCTCGCCGGTTTCTTTTTGATCGACGGATTCCAGAGTGCTCGAGACGGTGAGCGTGTCGCCCGGCCGAATCGGCTTGTAGATGACGTGCTCTTGCGCGCCGTGCACGAGTCGCAGCAGGTCGGCCTGCAACTCGGGATCCATCCCCGCCTCCATGAAGGTGTTGAATGCCGGAACCACGGGGAACACCGGCGGTGCGACGACGTCTTCTCCAGCCAGATAGCGCTCGTTTTCATCGTTCGTCGCGCGCGCGTAGTTCTCGATGGCCTCCGCGGTCACCTCGTACGTCTTGCCCTCGTAAACCTTGCCGACGAGATCAGCGTTAAGCGGCACTTGTCCCTCCGTATCTATTCTGGAAGTTCGACGTCTGCTTCTCCGACTATGGCCCTTTCCTCTTCCGGCAGATCGAGACCGGCGGGAGAGGGACCCCTCCTGGTTACCTCAAGCGCGAGCTTGACGACCCGGCCCTCGAGTTCCGTCACCCTTCCCGTGCAGACGATTTCGTCTCCCGGCCACACCCTCGTGGTGAAACGAACCTTGAAGCGCTTGAGGTGTTGCGGCCCGCCGAACCAACCCGACAGCGCGTTTGCCAGATAACCCGCCGGCAGCATTCCCATAGCGAAAACGGTCGGCGCACCGCTGCTACGGGCGTACTCCTCGTCCTGATGAATCGGGTTGTCGTCCCCCGACGCCTCGGCGTAGCGAACGATGTCGTCGCGCCCGAGGGGGCCGAAGACCCGCTCCTCCAGTTCCATCCCCGGGGTTATGCCTTCGAGGCTCACTCGGGCGGGAAAGACGTTTCCGGTGTCGACCCTCCGCTCGCTCACGAGCCCGGATCCTTGGCCGTTTGGATGAGCGTGTAGTAAGCGGTCAGGACTTCCTCTCCACCCTCATCGGTGTACTTGGTTTCGTAGGTAACGAACCGCATGGAGCCGCCGCGTTTTCCTTCCTTTTCGAAGTCCTTGGAGATCCTCATGGTTCCGGTGAGCGTCTCGCCCACCACGGGAAGTCTCTTGTAAGCGAACTCCTGCTCGCCGTGGAGAACGCGGGCGTACTCGAGATTGGCGCCGAGGCGTCGCTCCCGCTCCTCGCGCGGGACCTCGAAGATCTGGGTGACCGTGAAAGTGGGAGGGGCAATGGGCCCGGGCAGGCCCTGCTCGCGCGCCGCGTCTCCGTCGTAGAAGAGGGGATTGTTCTCGCCGACCGCCTCGGCGAACCTCTTGACTCGCTCCTCGGTTACGGGAAGCTTGAAGGCGATCTCTTGCTCAGCCAAGCTGAACTCCCTGCCCCTCCGTCGCCTTGATCATCATTGGCATCATCCCCTCGGGGGCGGCCCCTTGGGGAAGCTTTTCGTTGAGTTGGGTGATGAAGTCGTCGGGGTCCCATTTTCCTTCCTTGCTCAAAGAAACGCCGACGTCCCACGGTTTGAGGACGTTGACCACCCCGCCGTACACGAAGAAACACTGACCCGTTATCGATTGAGCGGCATCGGTGCACAAGCCGACTACTATCGGCGAGATGTTCGCCGGCTCCATGGGATCGAACCCGCCTTCGGGTACCGGAATGTCTCCGAAGGTTTGCTCCGTGAGCCTGGTGCGGGCGTTGGGAGCCAGACAGTTGACGGTCACTCCGTAGCGCCCCAACTCGAGAGCCGAGATCATCGTGAAGGCCGCGATTCCGGCCTTGGCCGCGCCGTAATTCGTCTGGCCGACGTTGCCGAAGACGCCCGACGGACTCGAGGTGTTGATCACCCGTGCGTTCACCGGATTGCCCGCCTTCGACTCCGACCGCCAATAGGCCGCAGCGTGCCGAGTCGGCGCGAAGTGTCCCTTGAGGTGCACGTTGATGACCGCGTCCCACTCCTCCTCGGACATGTTGACGAGCATCCGGTCACGGATGATCCCGGCGTTGTTGATGAGGATGTCGAGCCGGCCAAACTCCCCCACGGCCTGCTTTATGAGGTTCTCGGCCCCCTGGAAGTCGGCGACGTTGTCGAAGTTGGCGGTGGCCTCACCGCCGTTCGATCTGATCTCGTCGGCGACTTGCTGGGCGGGAGCCTGGTCCTGGCCCTCACCGGCGGAGGAACCCCCGAGATCGTTGACGACGACCTTGGCCCCGGCCTCGGCCAGAGCGAGCGAGTGCTCGCGACCGATCCCCCGGCCCGCACCGGTCACGATCGCTACCTTCCCGTCGAGCGATGGCATTGATGTTTTCCTCCTTGAGTTCTCCACCACCTGGGGGTGATGCCGCCTAATCTAGTCTGCCCAGGACCTTCCGGCTGATGACGACCCGCTGGATCTGGCCCGTGCCCTCGAAGATGTCGTACACCTTGATGTCCCTGAACCACTTCTCGACCAAATGCTCCTTCGAGTAACCCTCGGGACCCATGATCTGAATTGCACCAATGCAGCACCGGAGCGCGACCTGAGGGGCATAAGCCTTGGCCATAGAGGCCTCTTTGGAGTTCGGAATCTTGCTGTCGGCCATCCACGCCGATCGCCAGACGAGCCCGCGGGCCGCGGTCAACTCTCTTTTCATGCGACCGAGCTGTTGGTCGACGAGATTGCGGCGGGGGAAGCTTCCCGTTGCCGGAAATTCTGCCTTCACCCAGTCGCGGGCATATTCGTAGGCCGCCCTTCCGATTCCGAGCGCCATGGCCGCAACCGAGGGCCGCGACGAATCGAACGCCTTCATGGTTCCCTTGAAACCCGATCCCGCCGGCTCGAGGGCCCCTTCTTCTCCCAGGATGTTGTCGAATGGGATACGGCAGTCCTCCAGAGTGAATTCGGCGGTCTCCGAGGCCGTGAGCCCCATCTTCTTCTCTATCTTTCCGATCTTGAATCCCGGAGTC
This sequence comes from Actinomycetota bacterium, assembly GCA_030862065.1. Lineage (GTDB taxonomy): Bacteria > Actinomycetota > CADDZG01 > CADDZG01 > WHSQ01 > JALZEK01. The sequence goes on from JALZEK010000172.1 coordinate 13,910, forward strand.
CCCTTCTCGATGACGAAGAACTTCTGACCCTGGCGTCCTAGCGACTTGTCGACCGTGGCGTTGACCACCACGATCTCTGCGCGGGCCCCGTTCGTGCAGTAGATCTTGGATCCGTTCAACACCCACTCGTCTGCCTCCCGCACCGCCGTCGTCTGCACGTTCGAAACGTCGGATCCGGCCTGGGGCTCGGTTACGGCGAGCGCCCCAAAGCGCGGTTCGTCGGTCTCGACGATGAAGACGTCGTGCAGGAATCGTTTCTTTTGCTCGGGCGTGCCCGCCGCCACGATGGACGGCGCGGCCAGACCCGGGCCGGGGACGTTCAACAGGACAGCTGGGTCTCCCCACGCCAGTTCCTCGGAGCCGACGACCGCGATCATGCTGCCGATGGACTTCTTCACCGCGCCGGCCGCGGACTCCTCTGGCGTGACGCTGGCCCGATTCCCTGCGAGCTGCCCCAGCTGCTTGATCGTCTCCTTCGGCAGCTCCCCCTTCTCGTCCGCCTCGCGCGCGAGCGGCCTGAGCGTGGTTTCGGCAAAGGCATGAACGAAGTCCCGTACGGTTTGAACGGTTTCGTCGAGTTCGAAATCGATAGCCAACGCGTCCCCCTATCCGGCGGCCACACTGCGGGCGACCATTGCGTCGCCCAGCACGTCCGGCGCGTCAAACACCGAAAGCGTCACCGCGTTTCGAAACCACATCTCCACGGGGTGATCGCGAATGTATCCATGACCTCCCAACACCTGGACGCCGTCGTCCCCGCAGCGAATCGCCGAGGTTAGGGCCTGGCCTACGGCCTCCGCTACGTCGGAGAGCGTGGCATCACCGCGGTCGAGCTTCCACGCCGCTCGCAGCACCGAAAGCCTCGCCGCGTCGACCTCGATGGCCATGTCTGCGATCTTGAAAGAGATGCCCTGGAAGGCACCTATCGGCTTGCCGAAGGCCTCGCGCTCGGTCGCGTACTGCGCGGCGTATTCAAATGAGGCCCGGGCCGAACCCACCGCGAGCGCGCCGATCAGGAGCTTGCCCCAGAGAATCGCCTTCTCCAGCCCCGGGCCCGGCTCGAGCGCCTCACCGATTCCGTCGAACCGCACCACGGATGTCGGAGCCGCCTCGAGGCCGAGCTTGTCCTCGGGCTTGACCACCTCGTAGTCCGAGTCGCCCGCTATGACGACGGCCCTCAATCCCTCGGTGTCGCGGCCCACAACGACTCCGACCGTCGCGTCGGTGGGATTGAGAACTCCGTACTTTTCACCCGACACCTTGTCACCGTCGATCGATGTCGCAAGGGTCTCGAGGTCGCCACCGGCGAACTTCTCGCCGAGCGCCACGAAGGAACGGGCCGGCTCCTGCGCAAAGACCGGTAGGTACCGGGTTTTGGTGTGGTCCTCTCCGGCCTCGGCTATGACGACGGCCGCCAGCCCCGACCCGAACAGTTGGTAGCCGATCCCCGCGTCCCCCCATCCGAGTTCCTCCGCGGCAATGCAGTAGGTGACTGCATCCAGCGTTCCGCCTCCGCCGTATTCCTGGGCGACGGGCGCGGTGATGCCGATCTCGTGCGCCTGAGCGACGATGTCGTCGGGCACGCGCCGTGCACTCTCCGCCTCTCTCGCCCGAGGTCGCAGGATCTCCTCGGCGAACTCGTGGAGCGTTTCTTTCAGCGCCCGCTGTTCGTCGGTCGGCTCCAGACTGAACCCCACGCTGCCTCCTTGCAGCTCATAGCTCATCCCGGGCGGCCCGGGGATATTCTGGCTTCTTGACCGAGCGGTCAATTTCGTCGACCAGTATATCGGTGCTGCTTGCAGGAGTTAGCAGCGTTCCGCCGGATGAGGGGCCGGCGCATGGTCTCGTCGCCTTACCCTCCCGGAAACCCTGCGGTGACTGCGGTGCACTTTGCACCGCGCGCACACTGCACCGCGGGCACCGCTGCGACCACACCCTTTCGAGCACTATCTACATGCGTGGTGCAGCCGGTGCAGTGGTGCGGACTCAAGGTGGAAATCCTCGCCGGCCCGGTTGCTCGGAAAGGCTCTCGGGATGTGGTTTCATTGTCGTACGTGAGAAAGGAGGTGGTCCGAAAACTTGTTAGATAGTTCACATGGACCTCACGAGGTGAGCGGCCACTAGCGGCTCAACACCAGGATTCCGGCCACCTCTCATATTGGGCCGCTGGCGGAATCCAAACCGGCTCACCGACCGATCCCGTCCCAGACTGGTCCCCTGGGCGTCCGAGGACGAAGTGCGGGGGAGGTTCTAGGCCGAAACAGAAGCCGGCGCGGGCTCGTCC
>JALZEK010000037.1 GCA_030862065.1 Actinomycetota bacterium
CAAGGCACCGGGTAGGCGGTTCCACGGGAAGGTGACACTGCAGCGGATCGGGCTTGGGATCAGCAGGGAACGTCTCGCGGTGTACTGCCGGTCCGGGCGGGTAAAGCTGATCGACACTCCCTTTTCCAATCCTCGACTAAGGGCCCTCGATGCATCCATTCAGGACGACGACACAGTGTTGATGCGGATCGACTATGACCGCGTCGTTGTTCCCAACGTGTCCGGCGAGATCACGATCACTGCGAAGACTCCAAACGCGTCCAACATCGTTGAGTACTTGCAGGTTCGATTAGGAAGGCGGGACTCATAATCTATGGTCGCCCGATAGCCCGTAATAAGAGGAGTACGAGCAGCCAATCTAGGCCCAATCCTCAAGGAACATTCGCTAACTCTTGGGCATTAAGGTGTGCTGTTACGAACCAGCCTCTGGTCACCCGACACGTGCCAGGGACTCGGCCAGTGCCTCAAGGGCCTGTCGAAGACTCGCCATGCGCTCTCGTCCGATCCGGCCGCTCCACTCGCGCTCGATCTCCGCGATCAGTCGTCGAGCCGCGGCGATCTCGTCTCGGCCACGATCCGTGATCACCACCAGGGCCGCACGCCTGTCGGCGGGGTCGGGCTGACGTTGAACGTAGCCGCGCGTCTCCAGGGCATCCACGAGATAACCCATTGACTGATTGGTCATCTGAGCCCGCTTCGCGAGGAGGGTTGAGATGCTGGATGAAGTGGATGATCGCAACACCACATAGAGAAGGTTGGACACCAGAACCACGAGAGGTCGTGTCCGAAGGGGGCAGCCTCGAGGTAATGACCACGGTCGTCGATGCAACCGAGCGCGACGCAGCGCCGGGGTTGTTGAAGATCGACGTGGAGGGTGCGGAACTTGACGTTCTCCGTGGAGCGACCCTCGGTTCTGAGCACACAGAAGCTGCTTGTGATAGTGAAGGTGCATTCGCTTGAGCTCGAGCACGGCTGTGCTTGGTTACTTCAGACTTATGGGTACGAGTACACCCAGGCCGCAGATCGGGCGCAAAAGGAGACGTACCTTATTGCCCACTAAGGGCGAGGGGGCGGTCGGCGGCCTCGGCGACGAGTTCGGGGTCAAAACACCCGTCACGGCCATCCAGGTCTTTACAGGTGGGGGCGATTTGAGTAGATTCGACCCCTTATTGGCGGAATAGCGAGGCACACAGCGAGGTGGCCTATCGCACGATTACAAACGTCTGTTTCCAAGGTAGTTCGCATGATTCAGCGGTCGGTACAGCCGTCGTGAGATTGGAGGAGCCTTGCACAGGACCAGAACGCTTTTAGGCATAAGTTTCTCAGTGATCCTCGCTCTCATGTTGGGCGCCAGCCCGGCGATTGCGGAACATGGTACGAACCCAGCCGAAATGAGCCCGAACATGTTCCATGCGGCCAACCGGCCGCCGACGCCACCGACAGGGCCTGGCGTTGTGAACTCCGATCTGGCCTTTTGGCAGGGAGGATCGGTGAACAGCCGCAACCAGGATCTTGCGGCGGCCGGCAACTACAACGGCTTTCGCCTGTTCAATATCTCAGACCCGGAGAACCCCGTAGAGGTTGCCAACTTCAGGTGCCGCGGCCCCCAGAACGACGTTTCCTTCTACCAGGCGCAAAACCGCCTGCTTCTGATCCAGTCGATCGATAGGCCGCAGACGCACTCAGGTGAAGAGGCGCCCAACGCCTGCGCGCTCAGCGCAGACACGCCCGTTTCAAGCACGGCTGAGGGACCCCGGTTTTCGCCAGGGTTCGAGGGACTGCGCGTCTTCGATGTCACCCGGCCGAAGACGCCTGTGCTCATTGCGGCGGTCCCCACCGCCTGTGGCTCACACACCCACACAACGATCCCCGATAAAGACGATCAGCGCGCGATCATCTATGTCTCGTCCTATCCCATCGGAGCGAGCCAAACGCCGACCGGCGCTGACTTTGGAGGGCCGAGATGTGTGCAACCACACGCCCGGATCTCGATCGTCGAGATTCCCGACAAGGAGCCCGAGGCAGCCCGCGTTCTAAAGGAGCAGCTGCTGGACGCGGATACCAAGCCGTTTCGGGGAACCACAGGCAGTGGCGGCACTGGCGCGGTCGGGTGCCACGACATCACCGTTCTGACCGAGGCGAGCCAGTCTCCGGAGTCGAACCCACGGCCGCGGAGGGAGACCGCCGCTGCCGCCTGTCTCGAGGAGGGACAGCTGTGGGACATCTCCGACCCGGCGAATCCCACGACGACCGGACCGAGTCACTCGCACATCTACAACCCCGCGATAACGCCGGCTAATCCGGTAGCGGGAGGGCTATTCCATACCGCGTCGTTCACCTGGGACGGCGAGGTCATCTTGTTCACCGACGAGTGGCAGGGCGGCGGCGGCCACGGTTGCGACGGGCCGGAGGACACGCGGGGCAACGTCTGGTTCTACAAAGCGGTTCCGCCGGGTACGCCCAACGTACCGCTCTACGGGCGTTACATGATGCCAAGGCCACAGCCGGCCAACGAGATCTGCACGCTCCACAACGGCAACGTGATTCCGACGAACGACGGCTACTTCGGAGTCTCGTCCTCGTATGAGGGCGGCACCTCGGTGTTCGACTTTACGGGTGTGGAGGAAAATCCTGAGATCCCGAGCCCCGAGCACGGTCAGCCGTTTACGACGACGCCGCCGCTGGTCGCGCGCGAAGTCGCCTGGGCGGACATGCAGAGCGCCGACGGGCGAACCCGGGACGATACCTGGTCGTCGTATTGGTTCAACGACTACATCTGGGTCAACGGGGGTCTGGACCGCGCCGCCGGAGGCAGTGGGACACCGACGCAGCGTGGATTCGACGTCTTCAAGATCCTGCTTCCGCGAGGAAAGGATCTCGGTGACGTGACCGGACCGAATGATCGATATACGCAGCAGTACCGCGCTCGCAAACACCATCACATGAATCCGCAGACACAGGAGGTGTTCCAGGGCACCGGGTGGGGCCAGGGAGACCAGAGCGGGTAGTAAGTAAGGCTGTCGCGCAGCGTGTGACGGCGGTTGTCAACAAGGAGGGCGGCGGCATGCCGCCCTCCTTCGTTCTCCCGACGAGTGGATGAATCATGAGCAGTTCTGTTGATCGACAATCATGGTTATTGGTCACTGCGGTCCTTGGAATGCTGTTGACTGCCTGTACGAGTTCGGAACAACAAACAAGCTCCAGCAGTCGAGGTGACAAGACGCCGGATGTCGTGACATCACCGCCCTTGAATGGACCGACCGGCGTGGCCACTATCCAGAGGGGATCCATTAACGCGATATACGCGCAGGGCAGAAACCTGCACGGTTTGCCAGGTAAGAAACCTCGGCGGCTTGGTGGGAGCGTTCAATCCCCGATGGCCGCCGCGTTGTCGCCGGCCGCCGTCGTGAACCCGGCGGGCGACTTGGTCGCCTACCACTCGTGGGAGCGAGGCCGTCCGATTCTTCGCCTGCACGATCTCGAGCGGGGTGTCGACACCGTCATGGAAGAGGGCGCGTACTCGTTGGCGTGGAGAAGGGACGGCGCGCTTGCCTACTTCATAGGAGTGACGCCACGGGTGCCCGACGCGGCCAAGGATCGCGGCCATGTGATCGTCCGTGACGAACCAGGCGGATCACCGATTCGGTGGACCAAAGAACCGGCGCCCTATGTCGTAGCTGCTTGGGCGCGTGACAATCTCCTTGCCTACCGCCGCCGCGGCACGACTACCGATGTGCTCGTCTTCGACGGCCCCGGCCGGATGCGCGTGCTTGCTGAACGGTCGTACGTAGTTGCCGTGAGTCCCTCTGGACACCGGGTATTCCTAAGCACGCTCGTAAGTGGTGTACCGCGAGTCTTCGTTGTGAAAGTCGATACTGGGCGAACGGTTGCCAGTCTCTCTCTCAGACAACGGGATCCAATAAGTCACCGCCCACTTAACTATGTCTCTTATTCTGGATCTTGGCAGCGGGATTCCGTGGTTGCTGCCGTGAGCAACGGTTTGGCGGTGTTCGAGGCTGGCGACGACGACATTGCGCTCAACCAGCTGATAGGCCTTGATCCGGACACGTTCCCAACTGGAGTGAGCGAGCCGGCGATGGACTCATCCGCCGATTCGATCGTCGCCTCTGCCGAACTAATCACGAATCCCAACGCCGCGCTGAATCAGATAGCGCTCATCGAGTGTGTTCGTGCGAGCCTCACGTGCGAGATCGGTCCCTCAGGCCTCTATGCTCAGCCACCTCGGCTTATGTACGATCCCAGCCGGCCGCGGTAGGGGACCCTGGCGTTAAGCAGGGACGGTGGAATGCGCGGGTCGGTCCCCGTTCGCATCCTTCGTGTTAAGGAGCCGAGTGACGGCGAAGGTTGACAACACGATGACAGGAGTAAGCGACACCTTGACCGTCGGCCGTGTGTTTTGGCGAGCCTTACCAGAAGAACGGCGTCACCGGGTCGGATGGGCAACAAGCTGCGCGGGACGAGGGTGATCATGCTCGTAGCCGGTCGCGACATCCGCGTCCTGTCTCAGGACGGGGAGCTTCTCAGGGAGCTGACTCTCGATCCGAGCAAGGACTGTCAGCCTCGAGGCAAATTGTGATCGCATCCACTATGCTCCGCGACATCTGTCCACGATGCCTCGCGATATAACAAGCGTGGGTCGCCAGGGAATCGAACCCTGAACCTACGGATTAAGAGGCCGAAGGGACTCGATCCTCTAGCCAGCGATTTCGCGTGTTGTCGCTGCTCAGAAGCCGGATTGAGTTGCCGCCTAGTCACGTCGAATCACGCCTATTCCCATCCGTCTACCTGGTAGTTGACTGGTAGCGGTGCGGTCTTCACGTCCCTCAACGCCCGATCTCAGTCGGTGCTACTTGTGCTCGCGAGGGTTGCATCCACAGAATTACCTACGGCTGGTTCAAACGATTTCCTTGATTCTCCCGATGTCCTGAGCGCGCTTAGTTCCTACCGTGGGAAGCGTCATCAGGACGTCTAAAGGATGGAGGAGACCATGAGCGAGCATCCGAATGTAACGGTCATCAACCGCATGACGGAGGCGGCGCTGGGCGGCGACAAGAAGGTCCTGGCCGAGTGCTTCACCGAGGACATGGCGTTCCACGTCCGGGGCACACTGCCACGGGTGGGCGACCATCGGGGCGCCGAGGGCTTCCTCGGAGTGATCGGCTCGATCGTGGACTTGACTGCAGGAGATGTGAAGCTCGAGCAGCAGTTCGCGATCGCGGACGAGGGCTGGGCCGCGGAGTGGGAGCGAGCTCGGTTCGGTCGTAACGGGCGAACGCTCGATGTACACAACGCCTTCATCTACCGGTTCGAAGACGGCCGGATCGCGGAGATGTGGATGATCGGCGCAGGCCCCGCGGGGAGCGAATCTTTCTTCGAGTAGATCGGATTTGATGCCGGTTCCAGATACCCGGTAGGTCCGTCAATGGACCTACCGGGTGAATCACGTATATGCCAGAGTGTGGGCATGACCGAGCAGATCAAGCGAGGGCGCAAGGCCTTCGCCGACCAAGAGTGGGCGGATGCACTGGGTCATCTGTCGGCTGCCGCTGAGCACTCTCCACTCGAGATCGACGATCTCGAGAAGCAGGCAGCGGCCGCCTATCTGGCCGGCCGAGCCGACGAGAGCGTGGAGCTCTGGGCGACGGCCCATCGTGACTGTGCCCAACGCGCCGACGCTGCGCGAGCGGCGCGCGGTGCGTTCTGGCTGGCTTTCGTCCTTCTGAACAGAGGCGAGCTTGCCCACGGTGGGGGCTGGGTCGACCGCGCCCAGCGATTGCTCGACGCGGGCGAGGTCGACTGTGTGGAGCACGGCTACCTTCGCTACTGCATGGCGCTACGGCAGGTGTTCGAAGGAGACGTTGTTGTCGCGCGGGCCGGCTTCAGCGCGGCCGTCGAGATCGGCGGCAACTTCAACGACCCACAGCTGACGACGCTCGCCCGTATCGGCGAAGGCCGGTGCCTCATCTACCTGGGTGAGATAGCCAAGGGCGTCGCGCTTTTGGACGAAGGCATGGTCTCCGTGGGCGCGAAAGAAGTTTCGCCCGTCGCGGCGGGAGACGCCTACTGCACGGTCATCGATGGGTGCCACGAACTGTTCGACGTTCGCCGAACACAGGAGTGGACCACCGCGCTCAGCCTTTGGTGCGAAGCGCAGCCCCAGTTGGTGATGTATCGGGGGGATTGTTTCGTGCACCGGGCGGAGATCATGCACCTCCACGGCGAGTGGTCCGACGCGATGGACGAGCTCGAAGGGGCTCTGGTCCGCCTTGCCGAACCGGTGGCCTCGCGGGAGCTGGGCGCGGCTTTCTATCTTCGGGGGGAACTCCATCGACTGCGGGGCGAGTTCGAAGACGCAGCCCAGGCATACCGGCAGGCCAACGAGCTGGGCCGCGAGCCGCAACCCGGTCTAGCTTTACTTCGTCTGGCTCAGGGTCGCGTGGAAGCTGCGATGGCAGCGATCCGACGCGTGCTCGAAGAAGCGGGGGATCCCATTTCCCGATCCCGACTGCTGGGGCCCTATGTCGAGATCGCGCTGGCGGCGGGTGACGTCCAGGCAGGGAAGGCGGCTGCTGAGGAACTGTCTGCGATCGCCGGCGATCTTGCCTCACCCCTTCTTCAAGCCCTCGGCGAGTACGCGACCGGCGCCGTCTTTTTGGCCGAGAACGAGCCGCAGGATGCACTCGTATTGCTCCGTCAAGCCTGGATGGGGTGGCGCGCTCTTGAAGCTCCTTACGAAGCAGCACGGACTCGCGTTCCGATCGCGTTGGCCTGTCGGGCTCTGGGCGACGAGGATGGGGCGGAGATGGAACTGGATGCGGCGCGCTCTGTATTCGAGCGACTAGCCGCCGCGCCCGATGTCGGGCGAGTTGTGGAATTGTCGGAAGTCGAGGCTCACCGGGTGGGTGGGGGTCTGACGACACGCGAGGTGCAGGTGCTGTCGCTGATCGCTACCGGCAAGACGAACCGCGCGATAGCGACCGAGTTGGTGATCAGCGAGAAGACGGTCGCGAGTCACGTGAGCCACATCTTCACCAAGCTCGACCTCACATCGCGCGCTGCAGCGACGGCCTACGCTTATGAACACGATCTTGTATGAAGTGCAGGTGGGGGAGCATGAGGGCCCGATCGCTACTCAGCAGCAGCCGACATCCAGCCAACACGCTCTGCAGTCGAACATTCGGATTCACGATCCGAATGCGGTCGACGGAGCCATGAATATGGAGGTCACAACGCCTGACCTGCGTGTTCGCGAAGGCCACAGCGGATAAGCCAGCCGTTATCGGGCCAACTACGCGCCGCTGCCTGGTAGTTGCCTGGTCGCGTGCGCTTGAGGGAAATGCTGATTCGTGCGCCGACCAGGTCCAATGGGTGGGTCGCCAGGGAATCGAACCCTGAACCTACGGATTAAGAGTCCGTTGCTCTGCCAATTGAGCTAGCGACCCGAGCGGCGAGTCTAGCAACGAGATCGTTGCCTCTCCGCAAAAGAACTTGCTTAGCTCTCCGGGGACCCTTTCATGTAGCACCCACCTTCGAACACTAAGAACAAGAAGGCGGCATCACGTCGTCCCTGAGGCTTTGCTCGGGCGACCGACCGGATTCGAACCGGCGACATCCTGGACCACAACCAGGTGCTCTAACCATGCTGAGCTACGGCCGCCATGACCCTTGTGGCTCAACAAAGGGTATCAGTCACACATTCCACTCCTAGGCCCAGCCCAGTTCATGGAGTCGCTCGTCGTCGATCCCGAAGTGATGGGCTATTTCATGGATAACCGTCTTTCGGACCTGCTCCCTTATCCGATCCGGGGTCCTCGCGTACCTTGTGATCGGACCCTTGAAGATCGAGATCTTGTCGGGCAACACGCCCTCGTAGCGAGCTCTGCTCGTGAGGGGAATGCCGTGATAGATGCCGAAAAGTGTTCCCCCTCGGAGGCCGCGCAGCATCTCCGGCGGCGGCTCGTCTTCCACGACGACTTCGACGTTGTCCATCTGTCGAGCGATGTCCTCGGGGAGCGAATCCAGCGCCTCGGCCACGAGGTCCTCGAAAGTTGTCACGATGTCACCCTAAGTCCGGGTGAGGGAGCGTCAGTTTCCAGGCACGAGAACCGGCACGATCTCCTGAACGCGGTAGCCGCGGGAGTCGGTCGTCGAGAAGCGGCCAATGCCGGTCCACGGACCCCCGTTGACGCTGAAGCTTGCCTCCCAAATCACCGAGACGGTGACGCCGTAGGACCCCTTCGTTTCGTAAAGGTGAGAGATATCGCCGGGTTTGCTCCGGGTCCATGGCCTCCCCGAACCGGCGGTTACGGCGTCCGTCTCATCGCCGAAGTCCCATATGTAGCGAAAGGGCACGGCCCTCGCCGTAACGGTGAGACCCGGCACCCCCGCAGTCGCCGTGATGGGACGCAGCGGTTCTGCGAGCCAGAAGTATGAGTCGAGGCCGGTCAGCCCGAGTCGACTCGGTGCGATTTCAAGTCGCGGACTGGGCGCCATAGAGACGGCCCGATCGACCGCCGTGCGGGCAAGCTCTTCGGGCGAAGGCCCGCGCCGAGCGTGGGCGACGGTTTTGTCTTGCCCGTCGGGAGAGGGCCGGGCCGGGTCGCAATAATTGCCGCCGAACCGTCTGCGAATACAGGGATCTGGCACCTCGAGCTCCCCCGCAACGTAGAAGTCTGTCTTTGGAGGGACTCTCTCGAGATCGGGCGTCCCGATCGGGCTGTCGCTGCCGGGCGGGACTGGGCCGGTGAACGAAGTGGAAGTTTCGGTTGTCGAAGACCCGGAAGGAACTGAGTATCCGACTCTGGCTGAAGCGCTAATTCCGGATGACGGATTACTTACGAGATCGGCGGATCCGCTTCTCAATCCAGCACGCGCATCAGGGATCGATATTGAGACGATTCCTATCGACAAAGCAAGGGCTTTGAATGCACTACGGACATGAAGCACTTTGGTCCTCTAGCGCACGATCTATCTGGAGTAGAGCGTTATGAAGTCTCCAATCGCTCCCAGCCCGAGACATTTCCCAACGAACTTGTTGTCTAACTACGGTGCTGTCCTCGGTGACATCCTTGCCCTGGGCGTCAACAAAGCAGGGGTACAAAAGTCTGTCTTCTACTATTTGAATTTCATCAGGTTGATTTGAAAGGACCTCGACGCCGAGAGATTTGTATCGAATCTTGTCATCGATCTCATCTTCGCGAAGCTCCCGAATAATTCGGTGGGAACGATTTGCCAACGGGCCTCCGGTTGTGAACGCCAGTGGAATAAGAGAGGGGTCCTTCTCTTGCGTGGCACGAAGACCAATCCTGCTCAGCCTGAGGAAAACAGAGATGGCTTCGGCGTCGGTTAGTGCGAAGTTGTCGCTCTCCGAAAGCTTTGGCTCCGGCTCGGAATCGTCGTCCGAAGTTGCGATCAGGCCCGCCCCCGCCACGATCGCGATCAGGATCCCAAGAATCCCAAACGCTCTCAGCGGGGAGACGGGCCCTCTCGCCTCCGCTTGAGGGCTCGCAGGAGTTGCCCGCCGTGAGGAATCGCCGCTTCCTGATTCCACGGGAGCCGCCCGCCTCGAAGACTCATCGACTCCCGCACCGACAGGATCCGCCCGCCGCGATGACTCGTAAATCTCCTGCATCCGCCCGGTTTCCGCTCCGACATCGGAATTCCACTTGGCTTTATATGACAAACAAGACAATTGGGATATCCCCCGGGAGGGGGTTTCGGTCATGCCTGATCTGGGATCGTTTGTGGCTGGTGTTACGCGAGTGCTTTCGAGCATGTCAACGACACCAATCGGAGAGCGCTCCTCGTTTCAGCGATCTGTTCTTTGTGGATTTACCGCCCGGAGAGGGCGGCTGGATTCCAAAGAAGGATTTGGGCTGAGTAGTGGCCCAGGCGCTTCCAGTCAGGCCGGTTGAGCGGCTCCCATTCGACCTCTCGCCGTCAATACCGCAAGGCCCGCGAAGGCGACCGCGGCCGCGGTAACGAATGCGCCCCCGTAACCGGCTATCGAGGCAACTCCGCCGAGGCTTATCGCTCCCAACCCGAACGCTAGATCGAAGAAGGCGGTGAAGGTGCCCACGACGGCCGAGCGCTCCGTGGCCGGAGCCGAACGAATCGCCATCGTCATGAGCGCCGGAAAGGCCAGCGCCTGCCCCAGCCCGAACACGAACGCCCCGACAAACAGCCCGGCCGGCTCGTGCCACAAACCCATGATCGTCAAACCGCCGCCTTGCAGGCTCAGTGCCGTGGAGGCGGCACGCTTGGGGCCGAGCATGTCGGGAATGCGCGCGCCGACGCTTCGAACGAGCATCACGACGGCCGAGAAAGTCACGAATACGAGTCGGGATCCGTCCATCCCGAGATCCAGCGCGTAAAGAGGAGTGAAGGTAGCGAATCCCCCCAGCCCCAGGATGCTGGCCGCGAGTACAGATCCCGGAAGCAGCCCTGCCGGATGAAACCACCTGAAGCTTCGCTTCTCCGCGGCCCCCTCCGGTCTCGTGTCCTTCACCGCAAGGCCAAAGAGGGCGGCGATACCGGCACTCGCGGCGGCAACGAGCCACACCGCGTCGAAGGTGCTTACGTCGAGAGTTTGTTCGCCGATTACCGGACCCACGGCAAGCCCCGAATACAACGCGAGAGAGAAGTAACTCAACGCCTCGCCGCGCCGGGCCTCGGGAGCGAGATCGTTGATCACGCTCGCGGCCCCCACGTAAAACAGAGCCTCGCCGGCCCCCGCCAGAAGTCGCAGCATTATCAACGGGGGAAGCGAATCGGCGATCGTGTAACCGAGGACCGAAAGGGTCACGATCCCCGCGCCCGCAACCATCAGAAGTCGCCGGCCTCTGCGGTCGCCGAGGGGCCCGACGGCCGGTCGGATGATCACGGCGGAGAACGCGAAGGCTCCGATGACGAGCCCGACCGCGACGTCCCCTCGTCCGAGCGGGCCCTCCACAAAACGAGGCAGCGTTGGCTGCAGCGCCCCGACCGAGACGAAGTAGGCAAACGTCGACGCCGTCACCAGAAGAAAGAGCGGCGTAAGGAGTCGCTCTTTTGTCTCAACCTTCGTTTGTGGCGGGACGTACTGTTCTAGGGCCATTTCCTCCAGCGCGTCTGCCGTCCGGCAGGAGGCGGCAGTTGAC
>JALZEK010000015.1 GCA_030862065.1 Actinomycetota bacterium
AGATCAACAGCAAGAGCGATAAGGAAACGCGCGACTTCGGAGGGACGTCGTGTGCGGCACCGACGACCGCCGGGGTCCTCTCTGCGATCATCGAGAGGGCCCGCTGGGTTCTCCACGATACGAGGGCCGGTCAGAAGGAGAAGCAGGTTGTCGCCCGGGCCTCGGGACGCGTGAAGCTTCCGTCCAAGGGTCCGTTAAAGGACGGGGCCCTCACCCGCCTGGAGGCGGAGGAACTGGTCCAGAAGACCGCGTTCCCGGTCGATGCCGATCCCGAGAAGCTCACCTGGGACTATGCGGTGCGCCCAACCGGCCCCAACTACTACATGTATCAGGGCTACGGGGTGGTCACCCGCCAGTCGAAGGCACTGGCGCTCGACGTCTTGCTCGGAAAGAAACCTCTTCCAAACCGCGCCGAGGTCGATCGGTGGATCGAGGCGACCGATGCGGCGCGCGACGCGGTGTGGGGAGAGCCCTAACTCCCGCGGCTTCTTAACGACCCGCGTTGACGCGGCTTCCTGAGCGGGGCTACGGTTTGATCATGCGACGGCTTGTTTTGGTGGCTGTTCTTCTGATCGCCCTGTTCGGCCCGGCTACAGTCGGCGCGGCGGAGGAGTTCACCGTGCACGCCACCCTCGGCTCGTCGTTTAATCAGAAAACGCTCACGATCGCCCCGGGCGACACGGTGGAGTGGGTCAACGACGGTGGAACGCACAACGTTCACTTCGTGGACGAACAGTTCGTTCAGCCTGCCGACCCCGAGCCTGACTCGGACTGGCCTCCCGACGTGAGCCGGACCTTCACCGAGGTGGGCGAGTATCCCTATTACTGCGAGTTGCACGGCGATCCGGGAGGGACCGGGATGTTCGGCACGATCATCGTCCAGGTCCCCGATACCGAACCGCCCACGAGCGTCATCACCAAGCCGGTGCATCTGAGGGCCTACGCCCCCTCCAGAATCCAAGCCTTCCGCGGCACCGCATCCGATGCCGCAGGAGTTGTTGCCGAGGTTGAGATCGCCCTGCGCAAAAAACTCGAGAGCGGCTCGTGCCGATGGTGGGACGGCGACGGGTTCGTGAGGGGGAGATGCGGCGAGCGTCGCTTTGTTGATGCCGGGGGAACCGAGACCTGGAGTTACTCGCTGTCTTCGGCGCTGAAGTCCAGTCAGGGAACCAAGATCCGCAACTACACGGTCTTTTCCAGGGCAACCGACGATGCCTTAAATGTCGAATCGCTCTTCGAGGTGGGCCGGAACATCGCCCGGTTCGAAGTGAGGCAGGTCGTGGACTAAGTCATTCTCTTGGTGTTGACGAGGTGAGGGACCACCCAAATGTCCCTTGAAGATCACCCTTGGCTCGTTGAGTTCTACCAACGTCAGCAGGCGGCTCTCGATGCTCACGACGACGTCGCCTTACTGGGCGCGGCGTGGATATTGACCACCAAGGTCGCGGCTGCGGTATTGGAACGGATGGGAGAAAGAGTGGAGGACGCCGGCTCGCCTCTCGAGTGGCTTCAACGAGCACGGGAAATCGAACCTGAGCGCCGTCACGTCTTCGATCTCTCGCGCGGACCGGTATCTCCGAGCATAGAGTTGCCGAACCTTCACGTAGCGGCGTACTGGGTGACTCGGGCTCTCCGAGCAAAACCGCCGGGGACGCTTCCCGAGGAAGCTCCTTATCGAGCCGCCGAGGTGCTGACTGGCGCAGTGGGGGACAGTGCCTACCAGCTGATTTCGGCCATGACCCCAAAGGACGAACCGGTACCCGACGTGGACTTGGCGACAGGGTTTTCGATCATGCAGGAGGAGGTCAAAAGGGACCGCCGTGTCGGCGAGTCGATGGCGTCGGTGGTGGGCAGGCTCAGCGGACTCCTCCCCAGTCCGCAGTGGGAACGATTGAGCGCGCTCGACTGCGAAGGCGAGGTCCAGAATCGTCGTGGTTTTCTCATCGAGCTCGTCGAGACTGAGCGGCCACGCTTCGACGTCAAAGGGTTCTGGTTCGGACTCATGAAGCCGATCCGAGAAGGACTTACGACGCTCGATACCTATGTGTTCGGGGCCTCCAACTACGATCCCGACGACCCCGCCTGGCCTGAAACTCTGGACTGGGAGCCGCGATCGCCGGATCTGAACTCTCGGGTACTCGAAGAGGTCTACGGCCTCGGACACCGGAGTGGGTCGCTCGCCCAGGGATCAGATGTTGTCGGTCTTGCCTACACATGCCTGTTGGCGCGGGAGCTGACGCGCGCCTACGCCAATCACGTCGGACACCCGGTAGGCGCGTGCGCGGGTTTCGACGGGGGAGACTGGATTCACCTCGGGTGGCAGGAGTAATTGGCGGTCTTCGTTAGACCGGGTTCGCGGTGGAACTTTGCCGCGTGGCGCATGGGGAATTCGAACCGTGGACTATTCATTTAGGAAATGCTCCACTCCTCTGAACCACCGCGCCGTGCGTGGTGAGGGTGCGAACTCCGAAGAAAATCAACTTGGTGTGCAAAGAATGAGGAGATGAGAAGAGGCCGCGTCGCAAACTTCAAGCGAGTGCTCCTGATGGGCGTACTTTTGGTCGCGGCCGTCGGTGCCTACGTAGCGTTGGATGACGAGGACGCGCCTCGACACGCTCCGACACTCGAACAGATGGCGGACGAGATCGGTGCCGAGGTCATGACTCATCTTTATCGAGGTCACGTGGCCGGACGCTCGGGCGAAATCATGCTCGTTCCCAAACCCCACAACTATCTGACCGGGGAATGGGACTTGAGGAAGCTGGGAACCGATACGCCGGAGACTTTCGTATCCCATCCCAACCCGTGGTCCTATCTGGCGCGGGTGCCGCTTGTCTTCTACGGACCGGGATACGCGCCCGAGGCGCTCGAGGTCTCAATCGATGCCGACCTCACAGATGTGGCGCCGACCTATGCACGCCTGCTCGACCTTGAGAAATTCGAGGCAGATGGGCGAGCGCTCGATGAGATTTTGACGAAAAAGTCCTCTCCGCGCGTCATCTTGACCGTCGTCATCGATGGTGGAGGGTGGAACGTTCTCAACAGATACCGGGAGTCGTGGCGCACCATCGCCCGCCTGGCCTCTGCCGGAACGATGTACACGAACGCCACCATCGGGTCCGCACCCTCTCTGACGGGACCCGTCCACTCCAATTTGGGGACGGGCCGCTATCCCATTACCCACGGTGTCCCCACGAATCCGTGGTTGGGGCTTGCGCACCCCGGCACCCTTCGCGTGCCCACGCTCTCAGAGCTCTGGGATGAATCCACCGGCAACAAGGCCATTGTCGCCATGATGGGATACGAGGATCCCCATCTAGGGATGATCGGGCACGGCGCTCAGCGCGACGGCGGCGACAGGGATATCGCCGTGTTCTGGGACGTCGACAAGTTTGCCTGGCGTACCGGCGAGCAGTTCTACGAGCTGCCGGACTACCTTGTGCCCCCAGATCTTGACGCGCTTGAAACGTACGAGCGAGGGCTCGATCTGGAGGACGGTGCCGTGGACGACGCGTGGCGCGGACACGGCATCCACCTCGCGAGGGAAGCCACGCCCGCGTTCGCAACCTTTACCGGGGACGCGGTCGTTCAGATCATGCGTAACGAGCCCTTAGGCAAGGATGCCATTACCGATCTGTTGTGGGTCGAAATGAAGATGCCCGACGCTGCCGGCCATGTATGGAACATGGTCTCGCCCGAGGAAGAAGAAGTGCTTCGGGAGGTCGACCGCCAGATTGCTCGCTTCAAGTCGGAGCTCGACGGCAGCGTGGGAAAAGGGAATTACCTAATCGTCATCAGCGCCGACCATGGTCAGGAGCCGTTCGCCGAGGTCACGGGAGGATGGCGCATCAACTTCAGGGAACTAGCACGCGACCTCGAATCCGAATTCGGTTCGGTCGTCGAGAAGGTGACGTTGCTGGATCTGCAGATCGACCGAAGTCGAATTGGCTCGGAAGGCCCCACCCTCCTCGACGTCGCCCGTTACATCGGGACGTACACCCTCGAAGAGAACATTCCCGACGGCGCGCCCGGGGCGGATAGGGTTTCTCCGGATCGCCTGAACGAGCGTCTCTTCGCGGGCGCGTTCCCGACCGACTTCCTTCAGGAGCTCACCCCCCAGAAGCTCAAGTCATTTGGGGATAGCGCGTATCCCGAGGGCGCTCTCAGCCGCCGTTAACGACGGTGGGCCCCCAGGGACTCGAACCCTGCCCGCCGGATTAAAAGTCCGGTGCTCTACCTGATGAGCTAGGGGCCCCGAGCCGTCGAGACTACAAGTGGCGGACGCGCCAATCGGTCGCCGAGTGGTCAAACCACCGGACATATTCCGCTCTGACGACCGGTCGACGCGTAGATACGCGGCCCGCTACTTGCGACGGATCTCCAGTTGCAAATCATTGGTCGCCGTTACGACGACCTCCTCCCCGGCCGTAACGCCCATGGGGGCGAGTGCCTTCCACGTCTGTCCCTTGACCCGGACCTGGCCCTCGGGCATGCAGTCGGTGACCGCCTTTCCCTTCTCACCGACGATCCCTTCGGGGCCGGTCATGGCCCGTCTCTGGCGCCACCTCAGCCAGATGTAGATCTCGAGGGCATCGAAGAGCAGAAAGGCTCCCAAAACGACGGCGCGCCAGGGCCAGTCAAAGAAGATGAAGGCGACGAATATTCCGATAATCGTCGACACGAGTCAGCGCTCTCTCGGTCGCGGCACCAATCTGTAGCCGACGTTTCGGATCGTTTCGATCAACGCTTCGTGTTCGGGGCCCAGTTTTGCTCTCAGCCGGCGGACGTGGACGTCGACGGTGCGGGTCCCTCCGTAGTAGTCGTAGCCCCACACCTCTCTGAGCAGAAGATCTCGATCGCACACCCGGCCCGGCCTCTGCGCCAGGAACTTGAGCAGTTCGAACTCCTTGTAGGTCAGGTCGAGCGGTTGCCCGTGCACGTAGACCTGGTAATTGTCCGGATTGACGATCACTTCGCCGACCTTTAGAACGGCGGCTTCCTCGGTGCGGCCGGCCCGGCGGATGAGCATGCCCAGGCGAGCGGCGATCTCTTCCTGAGAAGCTTCCGTTAGAAGGAAGTCGTCCGCTCCGATCTCGAACCGGAAGGATCCGACCCCTTCGCGGTCCACGACGACGATGATGGGGGGCAGACCAATCTCCCAGGCGAGTGCAAGAGCCCGAGTCGCCTCCTCCGCGGCGGTGAGGTCTCCCGTGCCGTCCACGATCAACACGTCGGGATGCAGCGGGATCAGATCCTCCGGAGCGGTCGATTTGAGCGGTGCCTTCACGACCCGCCAGGGAGCGATCGGGAATTGCGGGAGCAGCTCCCGCAGGTCGTCGAACCGATCCGTAAGCAACAGGATGGTGAAGGAAACCGAACTCACGGTCCCGGCCGCTTTTCTCCGGTCACCTTGGCCGGGAACTCGGCTTCGCCCAGATCCCGCCACGCGTTGGTGATGGGAAGCCGGCGGTCACGACCGAACGCCCTGACCGTCACCTTCGGTCCGGGTGGTGCCTGGCGCCTCTTGTATTCGGCTCTGTCGACGAGTTCCACCACCCGCTTGACCGTCTCGCGGTCGTGACCGGCCTCCGCTATCTGCGAAACGCTGGCCACCTGCTCGATGTAAGCCTCGAGGATCGGATCCAATTGGTCGTAGGGAGGCAAACTGTCCGAATCTTTCTGATTGGGTCGAAGTTCCGCAGACGGAGGCTTGGTCAACACCCGCTCCGGTATGACCGGTGAGATCGTGTTGCGGTAACGCGCCAACTCGTAGACCTCCGTTTTGAAGACGTCCTTTAGCAGCGCGAACCCTCCAGCCATGTCGCCGTAAAGCGTGGCGTAGCCGCAGGCCATCTCGGACTTGTTTCCCGTTGCGACAACGAGATGACCGTAGCGATTGGAGATCGCCATGAGCAGGTTTCCGCGGATGCGGGCCTGGAGGTTCTCCTCCGCCAGTCCCGGTTCCGCCTTCCCGAAAGCGCTTTCGAGAGCTTTTCCGTACGCGTTGACCGAGTCTGCGATGTGAATCTCTCGCAGTTCGATGTCCAGATTTGCGGCCAGTTGCTTTGCGTCCTCGATGGAGTGAGAGGTCGAGTACTCGGACGGCATGGCCACCCCGAGGACTTGATCGGGCCCGAGCGCATCGGTCGCGATGACCGCGGTCAGGGCCGAGTCGATTCCTCCGGAGAGACCCACCACCACTTTCTGGAAACGGTTCTTGCGGACGTAGTCGCGCAGCCCGAGCTTGAGCGCTTCGTAGATCTCTTCGGCATCCCCAAGCGGATCGGCGACGGTCGCGGGGGTCGGTTCTCGGCCCCCGTCTCCGAGCTCTATGGGGATCCTCCGCACCTCAGGATGGGTGGTCGGACCCGCCTCGCCCAGAGGTACGTCGATGATGGCGACCTCTTCTTTGAACTGCGGGAGCCGAGCCACCGTGTCACCTTCGGCGTCGATGACCAGGGAGCTTCCATCGAAGACAAGCTCGTCCTGACCTCCGACCGTGTTTACGTAAACGATCGAGGCCTTGGCCCGGCGCGCGCGTTCTGAGAGCATCTTCGTGCGCTCCTGCAATTTGGCCTTGTTGAAGGGGGACGCGTTTATGTTCACCACTACCTGAGCTCCGTTGTCGCCCTGCGAGATCGCGGGGCCCGTCGTGAACCAGATGTCCTCGCAGACGCAAACGCCGATCACTCCGAATTGCGTCTCGAGAAGGGTGTGTCCGCGGCCGGGTTCGAAGTAGCGCTGCTCGTCGAAGACCCCGTAGTTGGGCAAGAGGTGCTTTCTGTAGACGGCCAGAACTTGTCCGGAGTGGCAGAGGGCGGCGGCGTTGTAGAGACGGTCGTGGCCCGCATCAACGAACCCGACGATGGCGAGCTCGTCCTCCGTCGCCGCGGCGACCTTGTCGACCGCCTTCCGGTTGGCCTCGACGAAGTTCACCTTGAACACGAGATCTTCGGGCGGGTATCCGGTGACGGCGAGCTCGGGAACCGCCACGACCTGGGCCCCTCCGTCGCGAGCGCGCTCGAGCACGTCGAGGATTCGATCGGTGTTGCCTCCGATATCCCCGACCACGGGATTGATCTGGCCAAGCGCCATCCTGACCATGCTTAAAGAGTAGTCCCGTCGGCCCCCAACAAATTCGTAACTTCGGTGAAACCTTGCGGCCTTAGGCTTGTCGGCTATGGAAAGACAGCAGGATTACGTCCTGAGGACGGTCGAAGAACGGGGCATTCGAGGCATCTGGTTGTGGTTCACCGATGTGCTGGGCTTCATCAAGTCGTTTGCGGTGACCTCAGAGGAGTTGGAGCAGGCCTTCCACGAGGGCATCGGATTCGACGGCTCTGCCATCGAGGGGTTCGCACGTGTCCAGGAGTCGGACATGCTGGCGCGACCGGACGCGGCGACGTTTCAGATCATGCCCGCGGAGAACGCTTCTGGCGAGTCGGGAGTGGCGAGGATGTTCTGCGACATCTATACGCCGGACGGGCGACCGTTCTGGGGGGACCCCCGCTACGTCCTCCGCCGCAATCTGGACAAGGCCTCCGAGCGGGGCTTCACCTTCTACGTCCATCCGGAGATGGAGTTCTTCTTGTTCAAGAGCGTCGAGGATCCGGCGCCCATTGATGTGGGCGGCTACTTCGATCTCACGCCATCGGGAGTGACGCAGGAGCTGAGACGGGACGCGATCGGCGTCCTCGAGCGGATGGGAATCCCGGTTGAGTTCTCGCATCACGAGGTGGCCCCGTCACAACACGAGATCGATTTGCGACACGCCGATGCCTTGAGCATGGCCGACTCTGTGATGACCTATCGGCTCGTCCTCAAGGAGATGGCCGCGCAGCGGGGTATGTATGCCACCTTCATGCCGAAGCCAAAGACGGACATGCCCGGATCCGGCATGCATACGCACATGTCGCTCTTCGAGGGCGACCAGAACGCGTTCCACGACTCCTCCGACGAATACCACCTCTCCAAGGTGGCCAAAGCGTTCATCGCGGGGCTTCTGACGCACGCCCGCGAGATCACCGCGGTTACAAACCAGTGGGTCAATTCGTACAAACGCCTGACGACCGGCCGCGGCTTTCCCGTTCCTGAGGCTCCCGTTTTCGTCTGCTGGGGAAGGCATAACCGGTCGGCCCTCATCAGGGTCCCGATGTACAAGCCGCGCAAGGAACAATCGACGAGGATCGAGGTTCGCTCACCCGACCCGGCGTGCAACCCTTACCTCGCTTTCTCGGTCATCCTTGCGGCCGGCCTCAAGGGCATCGACGAGGGCTACGAGCTCGCCCCCGAGGCAACGGACAACATCTACGAGATGACCGACAGCGAGAGGCGCGCTCGGGGCATCGCCCACCTCCCGGACGATCTCTACGAGGCCCTAAAGGAAATGGAGGCTTCCGACCTCGTCGCCGACACACTCGGAGAACAGGTTTTCGAGTACCTGCTCAGGAACAAGCACGCGGAGTGGGAGAGCTATAAGTCGTACGTTTCTCCCTATGAGCTAGAGCGCTATCTGCCGATCCTGTAACGGGGCGCCTAGTGGAACCGGAGTCTCGGGACGCGGACCGCCCCCACGTAGTTGGATCTCCAGTAGTCCTCAGAAAGCGAGTCGCGAACAACGCCTCTCGCGGAGGAACGTGAATTGACCATGCGGCCGCGGCCGATGTACAGGCCAACGTGGCCGACCGATCGCCCGCCGTTCCTGAAGAAGAGGAGGTCGCCCTTCGCAAGGTGCTTACGCTTCCAGATTCGCTTGTACCCGGCCTGCCGGCGGACGCGCCACATATCCGACGAACTGCGGGGAAGTGAAGCTCCATGATCTTTGAAGGCCCAGTACACGAGTCCCGAGCAGTCGAATCCCGAACGGGGGGATTCTCCGCCGTACGAATAGTTCTCTCCGAGCTGCCTGAGCGCTCGCTTGACGACGTGAGTTCGCCGCTCGGCAACGGTCGGGGCCAGGTGAGCCGCTGCCGGAGAGGAGAAGAGCCCGGACGAGGAAACTGCTATTGCTGCAACGGCGACTGCTATGAGTCGACCACAACGCGAACCAACTGTGCGCGTACCTCTCATTCCCACCTCCCACGTTCAGGGCTCGTCGCCTGGCGCGCTGCCGCCGATGCGGCTTCAGTGGTTCCGGCGCCGGTCGCACCGTCGAGCCCTTGTAAACGGGCCGGCTCGTCCCCCGGGCATCGGCCCTCCGCCGGGGCGAGCAATCGGCATGTCAGTGGTGCCTGGGCGCAAGTTTGATGGGCGCCCCTCGGCAGTTCTTCGCCACGATCGGTGAGCACCCTTCCGAGTTGGCGGGATTTCGAGTCGAAGGATCGCAGTCAGATTTTGGCCCCGGGCGACAAAGGCGAGGCCTTCGCGCCGGCTCCGGCTTTAGGCTCGAATCCGAAAAATGGACTCTGACCAGGTAAAACAGGCTCGCATCCGGGGTCTTACCGCGGCCAGCCGAACCCTCTCGGACCTGGTGGAGGGCGACCCCGAGGCGGCGGAGCTTCTCGGATCGACCGATCCCCTTCCCGATAGGACCGGCTACATCGATCTCGTGAGGGCCGCCGGGCGCGCCGGGTTGGGACCGCTGCGCCGTCACAAGCGAATGCGGCTGCTCGAGATCGCGGCGCGGGACCTCGCCGGCGAGATCGATCTGGAAGCAGCCGCCGGGGCGCTCTCGCATCTGGCGGACGCATGCGTGCAGGTCACCCTTGAGCTCCTGGATGCGCCCGACGACCTCGCCGTCATCGCGATGGGCAAGCTCGGCGGTCGGGAACTGAACTACGTATCCGACATCGACGTGATCTTTGTCGCGGGAGGCGATCCGGTCGCGACCAAAACGGTGGCGGAAAACCTGCTGCGGTCACTGGGTGATTACTCACCCGAGGGTCAGGCCTTCTACATCGACACCAACCTGCGCCCGGAGGGTCGCAGCGGTGCTCTGGTGAGGTCGTTGGAAAGCTGTCTCGAGTACTACGCGCGCTGGGCCGAGCCCTGGGAGTACCAGGCTTTGATAAAGGCACGTCCGGCCGCCGGGAGCCATGACGTCGGAAGAGAGTTCGTGTCCCGGACCAGGCCGCTCGTTTATCCAGAGATGGTGTCGGCGGAGCGAGTTGCGAGCATCCGCAAGATGAAGCAAAGAGTAGAGAGCCACGCGATACGCGCGTCGCGCAAGTCCGTGGT
Organism: Actinomycetota bacterium; assembly: GCA_030862065.1. Taxonomy (GTDB): domain Bacteria; phylum Actinomycetota; class CADDZG01; order CADDZG01; family WHSQ01; genus JALZEK01. Next base: position 10,177 of record JALZEK010000015.1, read on the forward strand.
CGGCGCGTCGGATGACGTAAAGCTGGGGGCCGGCGGGATAAGAGACATCGAGTTCTGCGTTCAGCTTCTGCAACTCGTACACGGGGGCTCGGACGAATCGGTGCAACGCGGCGGCACCCTCGACGCGATTCGAGCCCTGACGGATGGCGGGTATGTCGCCGATGAGGACGGAGCCGGCCTCGCAGTGGCCTACCGATGGCTGCGAGGGGTAGAGCATCGCCTCCAACTCTGGCAGGAGAGGCGGACGCATCTTCTGCCCACCGAAGACGCAGCGCGCGACCGGCTCGCGCGCGCGCTGGGTTTCAAGGACTCGCTGCTCGCGTCCGCGGGGCAGCGTTTCGGCGGAGCTCACGAGGCGGTGCTACTCGACGTCCGGCACCGATTCGAACGCATCTTTTACCGGCCGATGATCGAGTCCCTGTCGGGAGGAGCCGAGCGACGGCTCTCGGCCGAAGCCCTCGGCGACAGGTTGCGGGTCCTGGGATTTCGCGATGTAGAGCGCGCCGCCCGAAACCTCGAAAGCCTGGTGGCCGGAACCTCTCGTCGCGCCAAGCTCGTCCGCGTCCTCACCCCCGCCTTGCTCCGGTCTCTCGCCACGACGCCGGCCCCCGACGACGGGTTGTTCTCTTTCTTGCGACTCGGCGAGAGTCTTGGAAGCACACTCGACGCCCTGGGAGCGATGCGCGACAACCCTCCCGGGCTGTCCTTTCTGGCTCAGGTGCTGGGCAGCGGAAAACTCCTTGGAGAAGTTCTCGCCCACGTGCCGGAGGAACTTCACACCATCGCCAATCCGCGGCACGCCTCGGTGAAGAAGGACCCGGCCAGACTCGCCCGCGAGGCCGAGGCCTCTCTCGGGTGGAGGGCCCCCGAGGAAAGGCTCGACGGGTTGAGGCGCTTCAAGCGCAGGGAGATGCTGCGCGTATCGCTCTTCGACCTCTCGGGCGATCTGAGCACGGAGGAGGTCGGCGAGTCGCTCGGTGATGTGGCGGACGCGTGTCTCCAGGCAGCTTTGGAGAGCCCGGACTTCCCCTTCGCGATCGTCGGGATGGGGAAGCTCGGAGGTCGCGAGCTCAATTACTCGTCCGACATCGACGTCATGTTCGTCCACGATGGAAACCCCGTGACTGCAGAGAAGGTCGCCGAGAGACTTCTGCGAGCGGTCGGAGAGGTGACTCCTGAGGGTCAGGCCTTCAAGGTCGACGCGGGGCTCCGGCCGGAGGGAAAGTCCGGCCCCCTCACTCGTTCCTTCCAGTCGTATGTCGAGTACTACGAGCGGTGGGCGCAACCCTGGGAACATCAGGCGCTGATAAAGGGGCGCTGCTGCGCGGGGGAACGCGCTCTCGTAGACAAACTCGTTCAATCGGTAGAGCCGCTCGTGTTCCCCGAGTCGATCACCGCCGAGATGCTGAGCGAGATGCGGCATCTCAAGGCGCGCATGGAAAAGGAACGTGTCGGCCGCGGCACGGATCCGAGGATGCACCTCAAGATGGGGCCCGGCGGTCTGGCCGACATCGAGTTCGCGGTCCAGCTATTGCAGCGCACTCACGGACACGACCATCCTGAGTTGAGAGTCCCCTCGACGTTGCCGGCTCTTGAGGCGGCGCGCTCGCAGGAACTCATTTCAGACGACGACGCCTCGATCCTCAAAGAGGGGTACCTATTTCTTACGCGCGTTCGCAACCGAGCTTTCTTTCTGGCGGGGCGGCCGATCGACACCTACCCCTCGAAACCTGAGGAGACCGAGTCTCTGGGCGTTGCCGTCGGATTCACCGACCAACCGCGACAGGAAATGGAGGAGACGTACCTGCGTGTGACGCGCCGGGTTCGCCGCGTCGCCGAGCGACTCATCTACGGCTAGGTCGCTTCTTCACAAGGCTCGCGACACGACGTAGCCGAAGACCAGGAAGAGCGCTATCCAGCCCAGTATCACCAGAAGGATGCGCCCACCCAGGCGAGCACCGCCTTTTCCCGCCATCAACATTACGAAGCCGATCAAGAAGATGGTCGCAGGTAGCAGTATTTCCTTGTAGTTCATCGAAGGGCTCGTAGTAGATCGGCGACGGGTGGATTGTCCGAAGCGTTCTTGGACCGGTGGAGATAGATGACCTCGCCCCCCGGCGCCACGACGGCCGTCGCACCCATCTGACGCCAGTCCTGGCGCGCCGGTGCCATTCCGTGACCCGTCAGCAATGCTTTTGCTCCCTTGAGCCATACCCGTGGGCCCACCGCGCCTGCCACCGATGACGCTGCGTCGAGAGCCCGGTAGGTGTTTTTCGTTTTGTCCACCAGCAGCGGGAAGGGGATGCGTCGACTGTGCTTGAATCGAGCGGCGTCCTCGATTCTGCCCATACCGATCGCGGCGAGTTTTGTACCGGCCCTCTGGAAGTCATCTACCGAATCGCACAACTGCGCGACGTACTGCCGACAAAACGGTCACCCGTAGTGCCGAAGCCACGCAACGATCGCAGGACCGTCCGTCCAGAGTTCGCCGAGTCTTATCTCGGGTCCGTCCGCCTCCGGAAGTCTGACGTCGGACAGAAGGTTGAGTGAGCGCACGAGGCCATCCTACGGACGGTCCCCGCTCAAGAGCGAACCGGTTCCTCGTTTGTCCCGGATGCCGGAGGGGGCGGAGGCGGCGGTGGCGCCGACCGCGGTGGGGGTGGCGGAGGAGGTGTGGAGGCGGTTTCGTTCTGCATGATGCCGAGCACCCACGGAACCTCGGCGGCCGGAACCGGTCGGCCCCGATGCCAGCCCTGTACGAAGTCGCAGCCGAGCAAACCCAGCATCTTTTCAATCTCCGCCGTCTCCACTCCCTCGGCGACGACTTCGAGGCCGAGGTTGTGGGCGAGGTCGATGATCGACTGGACGATCAGCAGATCGTTCTCGTCGGTTTGCATGTTTTGAATGAAGGCCTTATCGATCTTGACGGCATCGATGGGGAGACGCTTCAGCGACGCGAGGGACGAGTAGCCGGTGCCGAAGTCGTCGACCGCGAGTCTGACGCCGAGCCTGCTGAGGGTTGTAAGCACGTCCATGGCCCGAGCAGGATCGGCCATGATGCTGCTCTCCGTGATCTCGAGCTCGAGTCGGATCGGATCAACTTTCCACTTCTTGAGCAAGCGGGCTACTTCGTTCGGAAAGCCCGGATCGAGCAGGTTACGGACCGACAGGTTCACGGCGACGTTGACGGAGAGGCCCTCGGCGTCCCACTTGTTGCACTGCTGAAGGGCATCGTCCAGTACGGCCATTGTGAGCGGTCCGATAAGTCCACCCCGCTCGGCGATGCCTATGAACTCCGCCGGAGGCAGAAGGCCGCGCGATGGGTGCTTCCAGCGCACCAGCGCCTCCACGTTTCTCAGGCTGTCGTCCTTCAGAGCGATCAGGGGTTGGAAATGCAGTTCCAGTTCGTGCTTCTCGATGGCCTGCCTGAGGTCTCCACCCAAGCCCAAGCGGTCCGGGTTGTGGTGGTCGATCTCTTCCACGTACACCTGACGCCCCATCCCGGCGGCCTTCGCCGCATACATGGCCACGTCTGCCCTTCGCAAGAGCGAGTGGACGTCTTTCCCGTGACCGGGGAACATCGCAACCCCGATGCTCGCGTCGACGTCGAGCTTCAGTCCCTGGAGATAGAACGGTCGCTCCAGGGTCTTTTGAATCTTGTCGGCAACCTGCAGGGTCGCCTCGAGGCTTGACACGTGGGGCAGCAGCACCGCGAACTCGTCGCCTCCGAGCCGCGCCACCGTGTCGCTTTCCCGAAGGATCGGCTTAAGGCGGTTGCCCATCTCCTGCAGGACGAGGTCCCCGTGATGGTGCCCGAGCGTGTCGTTGATCTCTTTGAAGCGGTCGAGGTCCATGAGCATCACCGCGAGCGCCCACCCCTCACGTTTGGCATTCAGGATCCCCTGTCCGGCGCGCTCGTGGAAGAGCGCTCGGTTGGGAAGCCCGGTGAGGGAGTCGTGCAACGCGAGGTACTCGTTGTCCTCGGCCTGACGACGAAGCTTGGTAGAAGCCCTGGCGACAATGCGGAACAGCACCGCGTAGAACAGAGTGAACCCGCAGAGCAGGATCAGATAGAGGCGATGGTTGTCCTGTCTGATGATCTCCTCGATGGGGCCGAAGGGAAGGTAGAGCTGGATCGCCCCCTCCGTCTGCTGGTCCCCGAACTTCAGGGGAACGTAGACCTCGAGGAGCCGCTGGTCCTTGGGGCGCTCCGAGTTCGCCTCGCCCTTCAGGTCCGTATTCTTTGACACGACTTGGCCGGCAAGGGCCGAGTCAAGGAGATCGGGTGACGGAAGCGAAGGTCGAGCGAGATCCTCTGCGTCCTGATAGATCAACTGCCGGTCCGCTCCCCACACCTTGAAGGCCGCGACGTAGTCGGACATGGGTGCATCTTTGAGAGAACGGCGGAATTCGGCCAAACGATTGCCCGTGAGAGGGTCGTCGAGGTTTTTGGGTGAGAGGTGGGGCAGGATGCGCAGGGCCGTGACGAGTTCGGCCTGCTCTTTTACAAGGGCAAGCGTTCTCTCTTGAACGATCCCGTCGAGGCTTCGTCCCAAGACGAGGCTGGACAGGATCACAGGTATTGCACTGACGACTCCGAACTTCGCTAAAAGGCTCAGCCCGGGCCGGGGAAGCTTCCTCAAAATTTGGCCTCCACGCCTCCAATAGGTCCCACTGAATGGGTCGGCCTCCAGAGGCCATCCTTGAGTGCTTCAAGGAAAGTGTTTTCCGAGCGGAATCGGGTGATTTGTCCGGATTGACTCCGGCTTAAGACGCCGTCACGGAGGCCCACCGGCTCGCCGGGGGGCCTTTTCTTGCTGGGCCTCTAGATGTCGTAGTAGAGGTAGAACTCCCAGGGGTGAGGCCTGAGGCGGAGCTCGTCGACCTCGTGGACCCTCTTGTAGTCGATCCAGTGGTTGATGACGTCCTCGGTGAACACGCCGCCCTCGAGCAGGAACTCGTGGTCGCTCTCGAGAGCGTCCAGCGCCTGGTCGAGCGACCCCGGTACCTGGGGGACCTCGGCGAGGTCCTCGGGAGGCAGCTCGTAGAGGTCCTTGTCCACCGGGTCGGGGGGCTCGATCTTGTTCTTGATGCCGTCGATGCCCGCCATGAGCATCCCCGGGAAGGCCAGGTAGGGGTTACAGGCCGGGTCGGGGCAGCGGAACTCGATTCGCTTCGACTTCGGGGATTTCGAGTACAGGGGTATGCGGACCGCGGCGCTCCGGTTGCGTTGCGAGTACACGAGATTCACGGGTGCCTCGTAACCGGGGACCAGACGCTTGAAGGAGTTCGTCGTCGGTGCGCACAGCGCCAGCAACGAAGGGGCGTGCTCGAGGATGCCGCCGATATACCAGCGGGCGGTGTCCGAAAGCTGCGCGTACCCGAGCTCGTCCCAGAACAGCGGTTCGTCGTCCTTCCACAACGATTGGTGGACGTGCATCCCCGATCCGTTGTCCTGAAAGATCGGCTTGGGCATGAACGTCACCGTCTTGCCGTACTTACGAGCAACGTTTTTGATCGTGTACTTGTAGATCATCAACCTGTCCGCCATCGACAGAAGCGGGGCAAACCCCATGTCGATCTCCGCTTGGCCGGCGGTACCCACCTCGTGGTGGTGGACCTCGACCGGAACGCCGAGCTCGCGCAGAGTCAGGACCATCTCCGAGCGCAGATCCTGATAGTGATCCATCGGGGGGACGGGGAAATATCCCTCTTTGTAGCGAGGCTTGTAGCCGAGGTTCTTGCCGCCCTCCTCGGCGCCTGAGTTCCAAACACCCTCGACCGCGTCGATGTAATAGAACCCGGAATGCTGGTTCTGGTCGAATCGAATCGAGTCGAAGATATAGAACTCCGCCTCGGGGCCGAAGTACGCGGTGTCGGCGATGCCGGTGCCCTTCAAGTAATCCTGGGCCTTCTTCGCCACATAGCGTGGGTCGCGCGAGTAGAACTCACCGGTGACGGGATCCTTTACGAAGGCGTGGAGCACCAGGGTGGGGTGCTTGGTGAACGGATCCATCACCGCCGTCTCCGGATCCGGTACGAGAATCATGTCGGACTCCTGGATCTCCTGGAACCCTCGGATGGACGATCCGTCGAATCCGTATCCCTCGTCGAACGCTTCCTCGGTCAATTCCTCAAAGGGCATCGTGAAGTGCTGCATCAGGCCCGGCAAATCCGAAAAGCGGATGTCGAAGAACTGTGCGCCCTGTTGCTGACCGAGTTTGAGCGCATCGGATGGACTGGCTGCCATTCACCCTCCTTAGGACACAAGGTTTGGTCGGTTGGGGCCAAGCCTAAAAATAGGCGGTTTCCCGGCAGTTTCGCCCGTGTTACGGCGGAGTTAAGGCAAATCCCCAGGTCGCGAAACGATCACGACTTGGTATCGAGCCAGTCCGACAACCGAGCGGCCTCGTCGGAGTAGGCGTCTTCCAGCTCCTTCACGATGACCTCCTCGACGCGGCCCCCGTAAATCGGCACCTTGACCTTGACATGGCCGGAGACGACTCGCACCGTCCCGTCGCCCTTCTCGTGAAGAACGATCTCGCCTTCGGCCGACAACAGCTCGGCCGCCACCTCCGGATGAATGCGCCACTGCCACCTCAGACCGTCGGGATCCCAGTGAGCCTCCTCGACCCAGGCGGGGTCGGCCCCTCGGAGGAACTTCTTGGCCGCTCCAAGATCACGGCCGAGCACGCAGCGCACCCTCCTGACGACCCGGCCCGAGCCCTCCCGCCGCTGCTCCAGCAATTCCCTGCTCTTCAGGGGGCCGACGTCGTGGAGAGATGCCTGGTAGTCCTCGTCGAGAAGAGCCTCGGCCACGGCCTGGGCGGGAGCCGCGAAGCGCTGCTCGATCTCGAAATCCACGCCGGAAATATAGGGCCTCGGCTCTGTGGCACCTGCTGCTAGGCGCTTTTGATCTCGTGTTCCGCGTAAAAACGGACATTAGGCCTCAGGCGTTGACTTCAGCAACAGAAGTGCTACCGTTTTTTCGAGTGCCCCGGCGGCAACCAGCGGAGCGGCGGGGCCACCTAGCGGAGGGGGAAGCGGGCTCTCGCCCGCCGAGATCGCCGCGCACTTCGCGGGCGCAATAACCCAGGAGGTTTCCGTCGTGTCGAGGCCGTTCAGAGCATTGATCATGGCTATGGCGTGCGGCGTCGCCCTCGGAATCCTCCCGTTCGCCTACACCGGCCCCGATCAATCGGACAAGACCCCCGCCCCCACTCCGACCCCCAGTCCCAGTCCCTCTCCGGAGCCCGAGCCGTCCCCATCTGCCACCCCTCAGCCCGATCCCGGAGCCTCGCCCTCCCCCTCGCCGGAGCCCCGCCCCTCGGCTCCGACCGAGACCCCTCCGCCCGAGGAACTACAAGGGGGCGAGGAACAAGGGGCCCGGGAACTCCTGGTGGAAGCTCAGGCCAGCCCGGCCAGAATCGAGGTGGGAGAGGAGACGACCGTCTCGGCCCGGGTCACCAACGAGGGGGATGAGGTCGAGGAGGACCTGGAGGTGGGTCTTGTTCTCCCCGGGGCCCTCGAGTTCGTCTCCGCCGACCCTCCCGGGGCCCGGGTCCACGAAGATCCCGATTCCACCTTCGTCGGTTTCACGCTGGGAGACCTTTCTCCCGATGAGTCGGTTGTCGTATCGGTGACGGCGAGAGGCCTCGAGGAAGACGAGTCGGTGACCGTCTCCGTCGAGGCTCGCTCCGCCGCGGTCACTGCATTCGACACAGCGACGGTTGCCATCGAAGCCCCCGCCGGCGCGCTCGTCGTCACGAGCCGGCCGACCGACCTGTTGTCCGAGGTCGGCGGAAACGCGGGATTTGTGGTGACCGTGACAAACGCGGGGGACTCGGTCTTGAGGAACGTATCCGTGGTCGAGCTGGTCGATCGCGAACTTCACGTCGTCAGCGCCAACCTCCCCCCAGGCGTCGATGCAGTTCAGGTCGGACGGTCGGGCCGGCGCGAGGACATCGTCTGGATCATCAACGAGCTCACCAAGGACAAAACGATCGCGCTCAAGTGGGGCGCCGTCGTCGCCGAGGCCGGCGATCTGGCGGCGACGAGCACGGTCACGGCGACCGCCGACAACTCGCCTCCCGCAACCTCCGAGACCACTTCGTACGTGGCCGTGGACACCGGGGGCGGAACCGACAATCCCGAGGTCGAGGGTCGGACCAAGCGAATCGTCACCCGGGAGAAGGTCGTGGAACGTCCGCTGATCAAAAAGCGGGTTCCGTTGGACTCGATTCCTCCCGGAGCAACCGTCCTTCCCTTTACCGGAATCGATCCCTGGGGCATCGCCGTCTCCGCCCTGGTGTTGATCTTTACCGGGGTGGCCCTGCTGCGAATCGCATCTGCTCGCGTGCGTCCCAAGAGGCTCGCCGCGTCGTCGCTTCTCCTCCTGCTGGTTGCGACGGCGTGCGTGTCGAACGACGGCGGCCCCGACGGCGCGGCCCCCGAGGTCTCTCCGCGGGTCAAAGGACGACAGATCGAAAGGGGCGATGGTGGCGGCGAACGGGACGAGCCCGCGCCAACTCCCGGCGAAGACGACCGGGACGCGCCCGGCGGACCGACGGGTCCCGACGAGGGCCCCGGCCCTCTCCCCCCGGAAGATGACGACGAGTCGGAGCCCGAGCCCGACGAGGTGGTCGTCCTCGTGCCGGGGGAGCCGGAGGTCCGGTTCGTAAGGCGCGTTCGGGTCGAGACGGTGGACGAGCGGGATCTGCCCATCAGGCAGGTCGGCTCCATCCGGAGCGGCCCGGCCCGCTTCACCTGGAACGACGCCGCCGCAGCGATGGGAGGTGCCGCTTCGGCGCGGGCTCGGACCGGCGTTGCGGAGGTGACGACGACCCTTGCCGACGACGGCACTGGCATCAGGGCCACCGTGACGCTCCGGAACATCTCGACCGGGACTCGGCTCGCGGTCGACGGTCGCCTCTCGCTTCAGATTACGGGCGGGGTCTCCGAGATCCTGACGGGATCGGCCTCTCGGCGGGTGCTGAACCCGGGAGGGGAGCTCTCCGAATCATTCACGTTCCGGCTTCCCTCCGGGACCTACGGAGCCCGAGCCGTCTTTCAGCCAAGCTAAGCAACTCGGCAGGAATGCGGCCCCCGGTGGAGAATCGCTAGCTCTGTTCCGCTTTGAGGCTGACGACTAAGTTTGAGGGGGCATCGTTGGCGAAGACGATCATTGGTGGCGGAAGGAGTATTCGGCGTGGCCGAATCAGGTGCGGCGCGTTCCGCACTTCGTATCGAGCAGTTACTCACCGCCCTAAAGGGCGTTCGCCGGGCGCGGGTGCAGGCTGAGGGAGACGACCTCAAGGTACGCGCCCTCGTCGTCCCAGAAAAACCGACCGCCGAGGCCATATCGCAAATCAAGTTCGTCATCAAAGAAGAGACGGGACGCGACATCAACGACGCGGCCGTGGAGATTCTTCGAATTGGAGACGACCGGGGGAGTCGGGGCCGCAGACGCAAGCTTTCATCGATCGCGACCGAGAGATCCGGGGAGCGATTCAAGGCAAGAGTTGTTCTTGAGCTGGCCGGTGACGTCCTGATCGGGGAAAGCGATTCGCCGAGCGAGAGAGGGTTCGAGTATCGCTCGGTCGCCAAGGCGACCCTTGAGAGCCTCAGCGAGTTGCTGCGCGAAATCATCGATCTTGAGTCGGTGGAACTGTTCGATGTCGGAGCCGGCCGGTTGGCGGTGGTGACGCTTAAGAAGCGGACCGAAACCCTCGTCGGAAGCGCGCTCGTGAGACTGGACGATCATGACGCGATCGCTCGAGCCACCTTGGACGCGCTCAACAGGAGTCTGCTCGAGCGCGAGGGGTTCGGCGTTCTGGGGGCCGTCGGTTAGGGATTAATGCACGAGGCCGCGACGGAAGGCTTCGGCCACTGCTTCGGTTCGGTCTCGAACTTCAAGCTTTCGAAAGATCTGCTTGAGATAGGTCTTTACGGTTTCCTCCGAGACGTGGATGTGTTCGGCAACCTCGCGCGTCGATTTCCCATGCGTTAGCTGTTGCAGCACGGTTAGCTCTCGATCCGTGAGCGCGCCGCGCGCCCGGCCCCCTATGCGTCCGAAAACACCTTCGGTCACGTTGGGGTCGAGGACGGAGCGGCCCTCGGCGACATCGTGGATTGCCGCCACCACGTGTTCTCTCGATGCTCCCTTGGAGAGGTAACCGTCGGCTCCGGCCTTCACGGCCTCGGCGACCGTACCGGGATCGGTGAACATGGTCAGGATGAGCACTTTTGTCTCGGGAGAGTTCTCCTTGACCTGGCGCGTTGCCTCGATCCCGTTCATCCCATGACCGAGGTTCACGTCCATGAGCACGACATCGATCACTTCGCGCTCGACTTTCGCCACCGCCTCCTCGCCCGTTTCGACGACACCCGCGAGGTCGATTTCCTCGGCCATCGACAGCATGACCTCGAGCCCCTGCGACACGAGGGTGTGATCTTCGGCGATCAGGACCTTGAGGCTCATTGGGCCACGCCTCCCGGGAGAATCGCTTCGAGCCGGGTTCCGGTGCCGGGGTGGGATTCGATCTCGATATGACCGCCCACGCGGGCGGCTCGCTCCTTCATCAAACGCATTCCTACATGATCGGCGCCCACTTCCGCGGATGGATCGAAGCCGGGTCCCTCGTCCTCCACGGTCAGATGCACCATTCCCTCCGAGTCCTCGATCCGGATGACGACGGAGCTGCTCTCCCCGTGTTTCAAAGCGTTTACGAGACCCTCCTGCAGGATCTGGACGGCCGCCAGAGCGACGGGGATAGGAGGCTCGTTGTCGATCGATCCCTCGATCCGGACGTGGGCCCCCCACACGGTCGAGACCTGATCCGCGAATTTTCTGATGGTTTCGACGAGTCCCCCTTCCTCAACCGACGACTTTCGCAGATGAACGAGGGACTCGCGCAGCTCGGCCATGGCCGACTCGAGCGCCTCTCGCGCCGACGAGATCGATTCCGCCGCGGCCCCGGCATCGCCCGAGTTGATGAACTCGCGAGCGTTTCCGCACCCGTAGGACGCGGCGGCAAGCATCTGAAGGCTCGTGTCGTGGATGTCCTCGGCGATCCTCTTGCGTTCGTTCTCGCGCTCCTCGAAGACCTTTTCAGTTGCCGCCAACAGAGCCTGTTGCTGCTTTCGGACCTTCTCCGAAAGCTCCTGCTGGGCGCGCGCCCCGAGAATGCTGAGCCTCGCGAAGATCAAGGGAATGAGGAACGCGGCCACCGCCCACCTCCCGAATCCCTCGATCTGATAGACCCTTGCCGTGGCCACGCCCAGTCCGGTTAGCAGGACGTAGGACGCGATAAACCCCCATACAGGATCGGGAAGCAGCCCTCTGACGGCGTGGCGGAAAGAGATGTTGTCGTCGAACTGAACCGAAAGGGATACAAGTCCAAGGTTCGTCACGACGTGTGCCACCGCTCCCAGTCCGACGACCAATGCGCCCTCGACGTGGTCCAAGAGTTCGTTTCGTCCATACGCCGAGAACAGTGTTGCGGCCGCGGCCACCGACAGCATCAGCTGGGCCCGGTTGAAGAGCGCTTGGTGGAGGGGGATCTCCCGCCGGATCTCCCGGAGGTCGAACGCGCTGATGCCCGCTATGGCCATTGCGGCCCAGGGGGGAAAGATCACGGCGACGGCGAGGTGAACGGGAAAGCCCATGGTCACTTCGGTTCCAAAGGCCAGGGCCACCGGAAGAAGCTCGACCGACAGCAACAACAGGATCCAGAAGATGTAGGTGCCGATCGAGGGGGACCCGGCGCTCGGGCCGGCGCTTGCCACGAGCCAGATGAACAACGCGGTCGTAAAGACGACGACGGTCCAGGCGTAGATCCGGAACCGATCCATGTCTACATGGTAAAGAGAACAAGCCGGTCCGAGCGATAGGGCCCTTAGACGCGAAGAAGGAGGGGCATCGGTAACAACCCCTCCTTCTCATCGCGGCATCTACTTGCGCCAGCTTGCGCCTGCGACGTAAAAAATCGTCATCAGCGTGCTGGCCAGAACGGCGAGCCGAGCCTTCATGGAACCTCCCCTCAAAAAACCTAAGGAAGCCGTTAGGACTGGTTGCCGCTCCGCTCCTAGTTCACAAGGTCTTGTCCGCTTCGCTCCTTTTGTGATGACCCACCCGGAGTCATCCCTGTTGTCACGCTAGGGGGGCCCGGGCCGGGGCACAACCGGTTTGGCCCAAAAATCCGTAAAAGTACGTAGAAGTGGGATTTCCGGACCGCCCCTCCACTCGAGGCAAATCACCTTATTCCCCCGATCAGGCGGCGGATAGCAACCAACCGGGGGATGCTTGCGCCCCTGAGACCAGGGTTAACTACTGTGGTTGGGGTGAGAGTAACCCCCGTAGGGGCGGTGGTTCCAGGGAGGTTCTGGTAAGTGACGGCCTCAAGTGGTCTGACGGTTCTCATAGCGGAACGCCATCGCACGATGGCCGAGGCTTTGACGCGCATCATCGAGAACTCCGGCGCCACCGTGGCGGCCACGGTCGTCGATTCCGACGCGGTCCTGGACCTCGGCCCCCGCCTCGCCC
>JALZEK010000019.1 GCA_030862065.1 Actinomycetota bacterium
AGGCGGACCTCGCCACGCATGTTGAGGAAGTCGGTCCGGTCGACCAACTCCATGGCCGACCGGGCCAGACTTTCTCCCTCCTCCATTCGCCCCTTGCGCGCCAAAAGCTTTGCCTTTTGACGCTTCCATTCGATTTGGGCGTCGATGTCGTCGCTGGCCGCCGCTCGCTCCGCCTCTTCGACCATCGATTCCGCTTCGGAATACCTCTCCTGACCATAAAGGGCGCCGCCGAGAGCCGCGCCCATTGTTGAAAGCCACGACTTCTCGCCCACCTTCTTTAGAAAGTCGAACGCCCTCCGGTACTGGAGTTCGGCCGCGTCCGGGCGGCCGGCGAGCATCTCGAGGACCCCACCGCGCTCGGCGACACCGGCGATCAGGTATGGGGTGGATATCTCGTCCGAGATCGTGCGCGCTCTCTCGAGCAGCTCCCGAGCCGTATCGAAGTTGGCCCTCATTGCCTCCAGGCACGCCATCGTCGAGATCGTGTTGCACTCGATTCTTCTGTTGCTCCTGACCACGTCGAGGATTCCGCGGCACTGGACCAACCCCTCCTCCACGGGGGTAGGTCCCCACAGCGGCGTCACCGCCAGGGTTCCCAGCATGCCGATCTCGACCCGCTCGTCGCCCGACGCCCGGGCGTGGCCGATCCCGCGGTGCAGAGCCTTCTCCACCTCCGCATAGTGGCTTTCACCCCAGTGCACGTCGGCCATGAGCTGAAGGACCCGGGCCATTCCGCGCTGGTCGTTCGTGCGTTCGAACACCCTGCGGGCCCGTTCGGCCTCACGGCGCGCCTCCTCGGTCGCGCCCTCGGGCTCCGTTCTCACTCTCAAAAACGACCTCTCCAAAGCCGCATAGGACCTCAAGCGTTCGTCGCCCAGGGCCTCGGCCTTCTCGACGGCGCCAGAGACAACCTCTTCCGCGGCGGGATACTGACCCGCGGACGTCAAAGCCGCGCCCAGTTCCGGAGCGAGTTCGAGCGCGATCGCATCCTCGGATGGAACGACGTGTGTGGCGCGCGTCAGAAGATTTACTGCCGCGGGAACGTCGTCGCGGGCGAGGGCTCGCCTTCCTGCCGCCGCAAGATGTCCCGCGGCGCGCCGGGACAGGGCCACCAGCGCATCGTCAAAGGCCATTAGCTCGGATCGAAGATTGCAGCTCTGTTCGAGGTGATAAGCGAGGATCTCTTCGTACTCGGCAAGTCTCTCCCCCGCCGATTTCTCAATCCACGCGGCAAAGCGCTCGTGGAGGTCGGCTCGCGTTTCCTTGGGGATTCCTTCATAGGCGACGTCACGGATCAGAATGTGACGGAATTTGAAGACGTCTTCTTCGAAGGTGGACGGCGCGGGAGCGACGAGTTGCTTGCGGACCATCGTCATGAGGTGATCCCCAACCTCGGTTTGCAGATCGCCGGGCACGAGATCGTGCAGGGATCTACGGGCGAATACCTTTCCGATGATGGATGCGGCCTCGATCACGGGTCGCTCCTCCGTGGAGAGACGGTCGAGACGGGCGGCCAGCAACGCTTGAATAGTGGGAGGGACCGAGAGCTGCGAGAGATCCGAAGAAGCTGTCCAGCTTCCATTCGTCTTCTCGAGGACGCCGTCGTCGATCAGCATGGCCAGGGTCTCCTCCACGAAGAGGGGGTTTCCCTCCGCCGAGTCCGCGATTCTTCGCTTGGTCGATTCATCAAGTCCCTCGCCCCCGACAAGGGCATCGATCAATCTGGTGCACTGGTCGTCATCGAGAGGTTCCATGAGGATCGAGGTCGCGTTGAACTTCCCCCCGCCCCAGGATGGCCGCACCTCTAGAAGTTCCGGACGGGCCATACAGACGACGACGAGAGGAGCGTCTCGCGACCAGTCGGCGACGTGTTCGACGAGATCGAGAAAGGTGGGCTGGGCCCAGTGCATGTCGTCGAAGACCACGGCAAGCGGCCGACGGCGAGCCAGAACCTCGAACAATTTTCGAACGGCCCAGAAGGATTCCTCTCGCGACGCGCTCCCGGAGCGCAGTCCGATCAATTGGCCAACACGATCGGCGACAATCCCGGCGTCCTTGTCATCGCCGATCAGCGCCTCGATCTTGCGGTCCGCCTCCTCGGGACTGTCGGCGGCCGTTAGTCCCGCCGCATCGTCCATGGCCTCCGCCAGGGGCCAGAAGGTGATGCCCTCCCCGTAGGCGAGGCATCGACCTCTCAGGACCGTGGCTCTGTGACCGATCGACAGCAGGAACTCGTGGACCAGTCGCGATTTCCCAACTCCGGCCGGACCCATGAGGGTGAACAAATGACACGCTCGCTCGGCCTCCGATCTCTCAAAGGCCTGATGCAGCAGAAGACTCTCGCGATCCCGGCCCACCATGCCCGACGACAGACGGCCCCCGCTGATCAGGGTGTCCGAGACGACGGACTCAAGCCGGAACGTCCTCACCGGCTGGCCCTTTCCCTTCAGCTCCAAGCCCTCCACGGGCTCGACTGAGAGGGCGTCGCGCGCCATCCGGTAGGTCTCCTCTCCGATGAAGATCTCGCCCGGTGATGCCATCTCCTCCAGTCGGGCTGCCACGTTGACCGCGTCGCCCAGGACCATCGACCTGCGCGCCGCGACCTCTCCCGAAACAACGCCGGAATTCAGTCCCGTCCTCGTTTGAATTCGAATGCCCCATTTCCGTTCGAGCTCGTCGTTGAGTAGCGGCAGGACCTGCTTCATCTCAAGGGCCGCGCGACAGGCGCGGAGGGCATCGTCCTCGTGGATCGTCGGGATGCCAAAGACGGCCATGACCGCGTCGCCTATGAAGTCCACCACCGTGCCGCCGTAGCGCTCGACGACGTTCTTCATCTCGTCGAAGTAGTGGTTCATTACATTTCGCAGGGCCTCTGGGTCGAGCCGCTCGCCGAGCCCGGTGGAGCCGGTCACGTCGGAGAACAGAACGGTCACGACCTTGCGAATCTGACGGGTCTCGGAGGCCTCCTGCTCCAGGGGAGATCCACAGGCGAGACAGAACTTCGCCCGGTCGGGGTTCTCTTCGCCGCACCTAGCGCATGGCGCCACGGTCGGAGTTTACGTGGCGGCGCCCTAGGGCGGATCAGGCCCGCATGGCTTCCGTGACCTGCCGAGGTCCTCTGTAAATGCCCTTCAGTCTCCAGCTTGCGCGTGTCCTCATCCGGCGAGAATCTCGCGCCCTGCAGTTGAGAGGAAAATCCCCGCGAACCGGAGGCCGGGTTCGATGGAGCTCGACGACCTGGGACGTGTATTTCTGCACACGGTCGAGGCCACCAGACGCCGGGCTTTCCTCCATTCCGTGAGCGATCTGCTGGATGGCAACATTGCAAAGAGCCTTTTGACACGTCCTCAACCCTTCCGCCGGCAGGTCGTCCACTAGACTGCCTCCGTAGTGGACTGTCCCGACTGCGGCGAGCAAAACCCTCATCGGGCGAAGTTCTGTCTCGCCTGCGGAACCCTCCTGACGGAGACCCCCCGGCCCCGGGAGGTTCGCAAGGTCGTCACCGTTCTGTTCGGCGATGTCACCGGATCCACATCAATGGGAGAACAGCTCGACCCCGAGGCTCTTCGCAAGCTTATGAACCGCTACTTCGAGGAGATGAAGGCAATCGTCGAGCGGTACGAGGGGACGGTCGTGGACTTCATCGGAGATGCGGTCATGGCCGTATTCGGCATTCCCCAGATCCACGAGGACGATGCCCTGCGCGCAGCGAGAGCGGCGTGGGACATGCAAGAGGCCATCCCGGCGCTCAGCGAGGAAATGAAGCGCCGCTGGGGGCTGAGTCTGTCGATGAAGATCGGCATGAACACAGGGGTCGTATCGGGGGACGCCACGGCCGGGCGGTCGATGGTCCTTGGAGATGCCGTCAACGTCGCGGCCCGTCTCGAGAAGCTCGCGCAGCCGGGAGACATCCTGATCGGAGAGGACACCTGCAGGATGGCTCGAGACGCCATTGCAGTCGAACCAATCGAATCCCTCGAAATCAAGGGAAAGGAAGAACCGGTCAAGGCTTTTCGCCTGGTCCGAATCGTTTCCGATGCGCTGACCTGGCCCGGTCGATTACACGCCCCCATGGTGGGCCGCGACCGAGAAAGCCTCCTGCTTCATCAGGCGCTAGAACGGTGCATCGCGGAGCGTACGTGTCATCTCTTCACGATCATGGGTCCGGCGGGAGTGGGCAAGTCCCGCCTGGTGCAGGAGGTCCTGCGACCGATCTCGGGCCGGGTGAACATGCTGCAGGGACGCTGTCTCGCGTACGGAGAAGGCATAACTTTCTGGCCCCTGGCAGAAGCAGTTGATCAGGCCGCGGGACTGACATCTGAGGACTCACCCCCGGCGGCGAGGGCCAAGATCGCCCGGGTCCTCAAGGGACAGCCCGACGCCGACCTCATCGCGGACCGAGTGGCTCAACTCATCGGACTGGCCGAGGGAAACGCGTCACGAGAGGATTCCTTTTGGGCGGTGCGAAAGCTGCTCGAGACCCTGGCGAGTGAACAAGGTCTCGTGCTCGTTTTGGACGACATCCATTGGGCGGAACCAACTCTGTTGGACCTCGTAGAGCACGTTATCGACTGGACCAGAGATGCCCCCATTCTTGTCATATGTCTGGCTCGCCCCGAGCTGCTGGAAAAGAGACAGGCGTGGGGCGGCGGCAAATTCAACGCAACGTCCATTCTCATGGAGCCGCTGAAGGACGAGCAGTGCGCGTCGTTGATCGAGAAGCTCCTAGGTACCGCCGGGCTTGACGCGGCGACAAAGACCCGGATCACCGAATCCGCGGAGGGAAATCCATTGTTTGTCGAAGAGATGCTCTCCATGCTCATCGACGACGGGCTCTTGATAAGAGACGACGGAGCATGGGTTCCCTCCGGAGATATCTCTCAACTGTCCGTCCCACCCACGATTCAGGGTCTGCTTGCGGCCCGGCTCGATCGTCTCGAAGACGAGGAGCGCCCGGTGATCGAAGCCGCGTCCGTCATCGGCAAGGAGTTCACGGCGGATGCGGTCCTTGAGCTCTCCCCCGACAACATTGCCCCTTCGGTCAACGATCACCTGAACACCATGATCCGCAAACAACTCATCCGTCCGGAAACGTCGACCTACAGCGAGGATTCCTTTCGCTTCCGGCACATCCTTATTCGGGATGTCGCCTATGAGGGGATCCCAAAGGGAACCCGGGCCGAGTTGCACGAACGATTCGCCACGTGGGTAGAGAAGGCGGCCGGCGACAGACTCGTCGAGTACGAGGAAATCCTCGCCTACCACCTAGAACGCAGCTACCTGTACCAAACGGAGCTTGCCGCCGCCGACGCCGGCGTGGCCGAGTTGGCCAAGCGCGCCTTCGCTCATCTCGTGGCCGCGGGACGCCGCGCCCTCGCCCGAGAGGATCTCCACGCGGTGGAAACCCTGCTATCCAGAGGATTGGCACTGTCGCGACCAGACAATCCGGCGCGGATCGAGCTCGCGCCCGATCTTGCCTCCGCGCTATCGGGATTGGGATCGTATTCACGGGCGCGGAACGTGCTCGAGGAGGCGATCGACGCCGCGAGGGGACTCGGCGATCAAAGGCTCGAGTCGTACGCACTGCTCGAGCACTCTCTGCTCCGAATACACACCGAGCCAGAGGGCGTAACGGAGGAAATCCTGGGAGAAGCGCGCCGCGCTCTTGATTTCTTTGAGGGCATAAGGGACGACGTCGGTATCGCACGCGCTCGGCGCGTAGTGGCGGAGTCGTATTGGGCGCGCTCCCAGTTCGAGGCCGCGCATTCGGAGTTGGCCCGAGGCATCGTTCACGCGCGCGCGGCAGGGGACGTTATCGAGGAGCTTCGCATGCTCAGCTGGCTTCCCATAACGGCCTTGTGGGGGCCGGTTCCTGTCGACGAGGGCTTGGTCGAGTGCAACCAAGTACTCGAGGCGAGCAGGGGAAATCTGAGGGTGGAATGCAACTGCCTTGCCACGATGGCGAGCCTCGAGGCCATGCGCGCCAACTTCGACCACGCCCGCGAACTCATGACGACAGCCCAGACCATTTCCGAAGACGTGGGGACACCGCAGGTAGTCGCCGGTGTTTGCGAAAAGGCCGGTCTTCTCGAAACCCTTGCCGAGAACCACGCCGAAGCCGAAAAGGAGTACGCGCGCGGATACGAGATCGTGGAGAAGATTGGCGAGAAGGGATGGGTCCCGGCCTTCTCCGCCGCCCGAGCCGCTGCGCTTTGCTCGCAGGGCCGGTACTCGGAGGCCGAGAGGTACGTCGAAGTGAGCCGGGAGTCGGCTCAGCCCGACGACGCCGACGCTCAGATCGAGTGGCGACGGGTCAAGGCAAAGGTTGTGGCCCGCCGAGGAGACGTTTCCGAAGCCGAGAGGCTCGGACGCGAGGCGATCAGGATCGCCGATGCAACCGACTTCGTCGTCTCCCAGGGAAACGCCCGTTTGGACCTCGCAGAGATCCTGCAGCTATCGGGTCAACCGGGCGACTCCCAGAAGACCCTGGCAGAAGCCGCGGAGCTATTCGAGCAAAAGGGAAATGTGGTGTCGGCCCGAAAAGCGCGCTCGCTTATGGCTCAAGGAGATCGGCTTTCCGGGCCGCCTTAAGCACCTTGTGATCCCCCTTAGGGCACCTTCTCCTGTATTTCGTTTACCCGCCGCGTGACCTCGGCCTGAAGCCACTCGAGCCTGTCTTCGATTTCCCGTTTCACCTGCATAACGAGATCGATGATCTCCTGAGGATCCATTTATGCGTCACCTCCCCTCGCTCCGCCAATCAGTTAGGGCCAAATCACCGTATCTGTCCCATATGACCCGAATCTGTGCAGAAATACACAAACTCGATGTGTCGAAAGACATGCTTTCTGGTTAGGCGGTTGATGTGAGGTACCTGCAAGAGGGTTCCTGTAAGGCAGGTGTCACGATAGGGTTGTCGAACCCAGAGGGGTATCGGGACGGACAGAGTGGAGAACAGGTGCGGAAGTTGATCTCCGGACTCCCCTCACTGCGGGCACTCGCGGCCGCCATTCTCATAACGACGGTGGTTGCATTGCCTGCTTCGGGTCGGGAGCCGGAAGGCCGGGGGGGACCTAATCCGGAAGGGGTCGGCGCGACGGTGTCGCGC
>JALZEK010000090.1 GCA_030862065.1 Actinomycetota bacterium
TCGAAGTCGTTGAACTCGAGGACCTTGTGGGGGCAAGCCACGATGCACGCGGAGCAACCGCAGCAGATCTCGGTGGCGACGATCTCCTCGTAGAGGTGTTTCCAGTGCTTGCGCTCGGTCTGTGCCATGGCCGTATTTCTACCTGACCGGGGGCCGCGGGGTGACGCATCTACGATCGGGACGTGGATGCGGGCCTGATCCCTATCAAACCCCTGGATCAATCGAAGCGTCGGCTTCTGAACGAGGTGAGCGAGAGCGAACGCGCCGAGATCGCCGAAGCGCTCGTCGAGGATGCCCTCGGGCTGTGCGACAGCGTCGACGTATTGCGGTGGTGGGTGGTCACCTCCGACGAAGCCGTTGTCCGGATGGCCTCATCCAGAGATATCGGAGTGGTCGCCGACCCCGGCGACGGCTTGAACGAAGCCCTGTTAACCGCCATCGGTGAGATCTCTTCGGCCGGAGCTGAGTCGGTAATCATCGTCCCGGTGGACGTGCCGCTCGCCTTCAAGGGCGACATCGAGGACCTTCTCGACACGGGGGCGACCTCCGACGTCGTCGTCGTCCCCGCCGAGGGGGACGGTGGGACCAACGCGCTCTACTTGAGTCCGCCCCACGTCATGGACCCGAGCTTCGGTCGGGCGAGCTTTCGGGCCCATCTCGCCGAGGCCGAGCGCCGCTCTCTGCGATGCTCGATCCTCAACCTGCCGAGGCTGGCCCTCGATCTCGACACGATCGAGGACGCCCACGAAATCCTTAAGCGAACGCGCTTTCCGACCACCACATCGAGGGCCCTCGAAAGAATCCTGGGGACCAATCGTGAAGCGTGAGTAGCGGATAGCGCTGCTGAAGCTTCACAGAGTGAATTCGGGACAGCGCGAACGGGGGCGAGCTACTTCTGCGAAGCGGCCTTCTCGGCCCTCTCGAGCGCCTCGTCCTCGGCCCGCCCGGCCAATTCGTCGAGCCGCGCCGGGGTGGGCATTCGAATGCCACCCTGGGATTGGAGCAGCAGCGCGCCCACGATCACGCCGACGCCCAGCAGTCCAGGAACGACGACCTCGGCGATCGATGGCCTCCGGGGAGCGTCGAAGTCGGTCGCGCGCCGGCCCTCCTCGTAGCCGGCTCGCTTGCCGAGTGAATATCCGGCGAACATCAACAGGACGACGGCCAGCGCCACCAGCAGGCCCTGGACGAACCGCAGGGTTCGCCTCTGACGGG
Source organism: Actinomycetota bacterium (assembly GCA_030862065.1). Taxonomy (GTDB): domain Bacteria; phylum Actinomycetota; class CADDZG01; order CADDZG01; family WHSQ01; genus JALZEK01. Next base: position 1,216 of record JALZEK010000090.1, read on the forward strand.
TGGGGGCGACCGGGCCGCGGTGGGCCCCTCCGCCCATTCCGCGCTTCATGAGCTCACCCTAAAGCGATGCTCCGGGGCGGCCTTTACCCTCTCAAACCGTGGACCCGATCGTCACGGCCAGGGCGTTGATCAAGGAGTACCCGGGCAACCCCGTTCCGGCGGTGGCCGGGATCGATTTCGAGGTGAGAGACGGTGAGTGCTTCGGCTTTCTCGGCCCAAACGGCGCCGGCAAGACCACGACCATGCGGATGATGTCGTGTCGATCGCAACGGACCTCCGGTGAGCTCAGCGTGTTGGGGCTGGACCCCGCGACGCGCGAACGAGAGATCAAGCGCCTCATCGGAGTGGTTCCCCAGGAGACGAACCTTGATTCGGTCGTCACCGTAGAGGAGAACCTTCTGATCTACGCCCGCTATTTCGACCTGCCCTCGACCGAGGCGCGCCGCCGCGCGACCGATCTTCTCGAGTTCGTGCAGCTCGCGGACCGCGGCGACTGGCACGTGGAGAGTTTGTCCGGCGGGATGAAGAGGAGGCTCTTGGTGGCGCGCGGTTTGATAAACCAGCCTCGCCTTTTGGTCCTCGATGAGCCGACGACCGGTCTGGACCCGCAGGCGCGCCATCTCGTGTGGGAGCGATTGCGGGTGCTGAAGCGCCGCGGCGTAACGCTCGTCATAACGACGCATTACATGGATGAGGCCGCGCAGCTCTGCGATCGGTTGGTGATCATGCACCAGGGCAAGATTCTCGTGGAGGGCTCCCCCGGGGAATTGATCCGCACCCACGTGGCGCCTGAGGTCGTCGAGCTATCTGCTCCCGACGACCAGATGCATGCCCTGAGCGAGCAGATCGCGCCCTATGCCACGAGCCACGAGATCGCCGGCGATCGTTTGATCCTTCACGTCGACGACGGCGAGGCGCTCCTCAAGGCCGTGAACGACGCGGGGCTTTCCTACGACGCGGCGATGCTTCGCCGGGCCACGTTGGAGGACGTCTTCTTGAAGTTGACGGGGCGGAGACTCGAGGAGTGAGACGTCCGGGATCGCTCCCCTCGCCGGTCGGGATCCGCCAGGCGTTTCGTGTCCCCAATGTCAGCCTCAAGAGCGCGCTCAGGTTGTGGCAGAGGAACCTCATCGGTTACTCGCACTCCTGGCAGATAAACATCCTGCCCAACTTCTTCGAGCCGTTCTTCTATCTGTTGGCGATCGGGTTCGGACTTGGAAAGTTCGTCGAATCGGTCGACAGGGTCGAGTACGCGAGTTACATCGCTCCCGGGCTCGCCGCGACCTCGGCCATGTACGGCGCGGCATTCGACGTCACCTTCAACGTCTTCGTGAAGCTCCATTTCGAAAAGCTCTACGACGCGGTGACGGTTACTCCACTTTCGCCCGAGGACGTGGTCGTCGGGGAAATGCTTTGGGCGGTGACGCGCAGCCTCATCTACGGACTTCCGTTCGTCTTGATTGCCACGTTGTTCGGACTCGTTCATTCTCCATGGGCACTGGCCTCCCCCATGGCCGTGGCCGCGATCGGATTCTGCTTCGCGATGATTGGACTCGCGTTCACCTCGTTCATCCCGACCATCGACCTGTTCAGTTTCTTTTTCACGCTGTTCATCACGCCCATGTTCTTGTTCTCCGGGATCTTCTTTCCGATCGAGACGCTTCCGGATTGGGCCGAGCCGATTGCCTGGTTCTCGCCTCTGTTCCACGCCGCGGCGATGTTCCGGGAGCTGTTCGGAGTCGCCGGCACGGACATTGCATCGGCGCTCGGGCACTTCGCCTGGCTGCTCGGACTGGGTGCGCTTCTTTTTCCAGTGGCGCCGAATCTGTTTCGGCATCGCCTCGTCGTCTAAACGAATAAGGGCCCCGGCGAACCGGGGCCCCCTTAAAGTTTGGGTTGTTACTTCTTGCCGGAGACAAAGTTCTTGAATGCTGCGCCCGGCTTGAAGGCCGGGACCTTCGAGGCCTTCACTTGGATCTCCTCGCCTGTGCGGGGGTTGCGGGCGGTGCGGGCCGACCGGTTGCGGCGCTCGAAGGTGCCGAAGCCGGGAAGGGTTACCTTCTCGCCCTTCTTGACGGTCTTCTGCACGGTGTCGACTAGGCCGTCGACGACGTTGGTGACGGTGCGCTTGGACTCACCGCTGGCTCGCGCAAGGGAATCGATCAGATCTCCTTTATTCAAGGTACTGCCACCTCCAGGGGCTCGGGGTCAGTGCGCCGCCTAGCCTAGCGGCCACGTCCCGGCGCCGCAGAGAATCCGACGGCGATGGGAGCCCTTTGGCAAAGTCGCTAGGGAACCGGGAGAGGTTCTGCCCTCGACCCGACCATTACCGGCAGCGAGCCGATGCCTATTCCGGCCAGGAAAGTCGTGTCAACTTCTGTGCTCAGAACCACATGAATGCGCGTTCGTGAGGCGGTGATCTGGGCCTCGGCAGGGAGGGCCCTGTGGCCGAGAAGCCTGAGGGCCTCCGTTCGAGCCTCGTCTGGGTCCAGTTCTACAATCCGACCCGCGCTCGAGTAATAGGTAGGCAGATGAAGCTCGGAGGCACCCGCCAGTGCGGCCCCGTCGGCGGCGTTCTGTAGCGTGCGCCGCATCAGGAAGGCCCGGGTTCCGTCGATCGCGAAACCCGTTATCGAGAACACCAGTAAAGCAAGACCGACGACCAGGATCGTCGTTTGACCTTCATCGCAGGAAGTTTTCATGGATGGCTCCGGTAGGGGTCGACGCGAGATACGTGTGTCGCCTCGATCCGGATCGCGGGATCGCTGGTTTCCCCCAGAAGAGGCGCCCTCAACACCGGTAGTCGATAAGAGACCCTGATCTCTACGGATTCGTCTCCCTCGACACCGGTCGTCGAGTAACGAACCTCGGCATCGTGTGGATCAAGTCCGTGGTTGAGGAAGGCCGTTGCCACGGTTCGATGAATCGAATTGCTCTTACGGGCAGGATCCTCGGACCGCGCGGCCTCGAATCCGGCCTCGCGGGTTGCGGCCGTGGCCGCGAGAACCGCACGGTGGGTCTCTGCAAGTACACCCAGCAGCCAGACGACAGGGACCAAAAAAAGCAATCCCAGAAGAACCGTTTCGATGATCGACTGACCCCGCTCGTCTCGGGGTCGACGCAAGTCGGATCTCACGAATCGGGCCAAGGCAGGACCGCTTCGTCCAGTTCCGACCTGGTGGTGACCGAAACCGGCACGGAAACGGGGAGGGGTCCGAAAGAATCGAGGCGGCCGGTTACCGAGACTTGCACGAATGCAGGCTCCGCAGAGGTCTTCGTTATTTCCACTTCCAGGTCTTCGACCATTCCACCGGCGGCATCGAGAACGGTCCGGCGCGCTACAAGTTCCGACTCCGAAACTGTTCGACCGAGTTCGACGGCCGCTCTGGCACCCTCATGAGCGGATGACACGACGACGTTTCTTGCATAAAGCGTGAAGGCGATCTGAACGACGCCGAGAGACATGAAGCATAAGAACCACAAGGCAAAGACCGTCTCGACTACGGTTGACCCCTTGTCGAAAGCAACCGTCAACAGCCTATTCCTCCACAAACACTGTCCAGCGCGGACTGCACTAATTGAATGAGTCGTCCGCGGGCCACTCCCCAAACGGCAACCACGAGAGCCGACGTCATAAGAACGATTAGGACTCACTCTGGACGATCGCAGAGAAGCATCTCGGTACCACAAATGTTCGAAGAGTGGCGCGTTACTGGCCGAGGATTCACCGAGAGAACCGGGATGTGGTGGGTCGCGATCCGAATCTGATCTTTCCCGGCCAGATTCTGGAGCTCCCTCCCGAGGATTGATTCAAGGGCTCCTGCAGGCCGTCGTCGTCACGGCGCCTGGGATGCGCGGACCCTCAGTCCGAAACGACGGCGGCCGAGCAGGGCACCTTTCATACCCTCGACAACGGCAGTGCGGACGAGCATGAGATGCACTT
>JALZEK010000048.1 GCA_030862065.1 Actinomycetota bacterium
GCTGAGGCCCTCCGCGTGGTCTTCCTGCGGCCCATGGTCTTCCGGCCGGTCGTCTTCCGGCCGGTTGTCTTCTTCCGCCCCGCAGGTTTCCTGCGCGCGGTGGACTTCTTGCGACCCGTCGACTTCCGGGCGGCACTCCTTTTGCGCGCGGGAGCGCTTTGACCTTCCGGAGCGGCAACATCGGCGCCGACCACGGCGCCGGTCGCGACCACGCGTCTGGCGGTCGCCGAAACGCCGCTGTCCTGAGGTTCGGGAGCCACCGCACCGGCGGCCGTTTCGGCCGCGTCCGCGACCCTCTCCCTCACCTGATCGACAAGATTCTTATCGTCTGCCATATGGCTCCTCCCTCAGCCCATCGCTGACTTTGAATGAGTACCGTGCTTTTACCAATCGCGCAAGTCCTAAAACTTCGCGTTTGAGGAAATCCACGTCGGGGAGTATTGAGAACCGGATGAAAGGGTCAAATAAGTTGCTGAGCATCTACCTCGCGGATCATTTGGCGGGGTCGGTTGCAGGAATCGAACTCGTACGCCGAGCGCGGTCTTCAAATAGCGCAAACGAAATCGGATCCTTTCTCGACGAACTGGAGCGCGATCTGCAGGACGATAAACGGTCTCTCGAAGAGATCATTGAGAGATTTGGAACTCGGAGGGACCGCCTCAAGATGGCGGCGGGGTGGCTTGCCGAGAAGGTGGGACGGCTCAAACTCAACGGCAGTCTCGTCGGCTACTCGGATCTAAGCCGGGTGGTCGAACTCGAGGGGCTCAGGCTCGGTATCAGCGGCAAGCTCGGCCTCTGGATGGTCCTAAAAGACGGCTTCGGCGATGATTCTCGTCTCAGTGGAATCGACTTCGACCGGCTTATCGAAAGGGCTCGCGATCAGCTGGAGCGAGTCGACAAACACCGTTTGGCGGCCGCCCGAGTAGCGTTCGACCGTCCCCCCCAGGAGCGCTAAGGCCCGGCCTCAGGATCGAAATCGAGACGCGCTTCTATAAGCCACAGGTTTCGCCGCACGCAATCCGGGCACAGCGCGATGATTCGACCGTTGACGTCGGGCATCTCCTGCCACCCGAGCGGAGCGATGCCGTGCCTACGACTGGATGAGGCTCCGCAGGAGGAGCAGTAAAGCCGATTACGCAGGTGATCGGAACGTTCGTCCATCCCCGCCCTGTTCCGATTCCGTCAGCGTCTTGCGACGCCGAACAGGACCCAGTCCTTAACCGCCACGGCTCTCGGCGATCTCAACTCGAGCCATCTCCACCCGCAGCGCCGCCTCCGCGCGTTCGTCCGACTCCTCATCGTGGCGTCGTCTGGCCTCCTCCAGACGGCGGCGCGCCTCGGACGCATCGATATCGGCGAGTGACTCGGCGTCGTCGGCGAGGACTATCACGTGATAGTCGTCCTGCGAACCCGAGGCCTCCAGAAACCCACCGGGCACGAAGTACTCGTCGCGGTCTCCCCCCGAAACCACCGCAACGACTCCCGGCACGAGCGCGGCGAGAAACGGGATGTGTCCGCGCATGACCCCGAACTCGCCCTCGGGCGAGCGGGCGATCACCAGATCGGCCTCGCCTTGAAAGACCTTGGCCTCGGGAGAGACGATGCTCACGTTCATTGCCATACGGAGGCCTCCGCCTTCCTAGCCGGAAAGTTCCTTGGCTTTCGCCTCGGCGTCCTCGATGCCTCCGACCATGTAGAAGGCCTGCTCCGGAAGGTGGTCGTATTCGCCCTCGGTCAGGGCCTTGAACGACTCAACCGTCTGCTCCAGCGGAACCGTCTTGCCGGGGATCCCGGTGAATTGCTCGGCAACGAAGAACGGCTGGCTCAAAAAGCGCTGAATCTTGCGGGCTCTTTGGACCGTGATCTTGTCCTCCTCGGAGAGCTCGTCGATGCCGAGGATGGCGATGATGTCCTGCAGGTCCTTGTACCGCTGGAGGACCCGCTGAACCTCCTGGGCGACGCTGTAGTGCTCATCTCCCACGTAGCGAGGATCGAGGATGCGCGAGGTCGAATCGAGGGGATCCACGGCGGGATAGATGCCCAGCTCCGAGATCTGCCGCGACAGCACCGTCGTAGCGTCGAGGTGTGCGAACGTCGTGTGCGGAGCGGGGTCGGTGATGTCGTCTGCGGGAACGTAAATGGCCTGCAGCGACGTGATCGACCGGCCCTTTGTCGACGTGATGCGTTCCTGAAGCTCACCCATTTCCTCGGAAAGCGTGGGTTGGTAGCCCACGGCCGAGGGCATCCGGCCCAGCAGTGTCGATACCTCGGACCCCGCCTGAACGAAACGGAAGATGTTATCGATGAACAGCAAGACGTCCTGGTGCTCGCGGTCGCGGAAGAATTCGGCCATAGTGAGGGCGCTCAGCGCGACGCGAAGGCGGACGCCGGGAGGCTCGTCCATCTGCCCGTAGACGAGGGCGGTCTTCTCGAGTACCCCCGTCTCCTTCATCTCGAGCCAGAGGTCGTTGCCCTCACGCGTTCGCTCGCCGACTCCCGCGAAGACCGATACGCCGCCGTGCTCCTCGGCGACGCGGTAGATCATCTCCTGGATGATCACCGTCTTGCCCACTCCGGCGCCGCCGAACATCCCGATCTTCCCGCCCTGGACGTAGGGCTCGAGGAGATCGATGACCTTGATGCCCGTCTCGAACATCTCGGTCTTCGGCTCGAGGTCCTCGAACTTCGGCGGGGGCCGGTGGATCGGCCAGCGCTCAATGTCCTCCGGAACTTCGGAGCCATCCACCGGCTCGCCGAGCACGTTGTACACGTGGCCGAGGGTCAGGTTGCCGACGGGGACGCTGATGGGGGCGCCGGTGTTGAGAATCTTCGTTCCGCGAACGAGGCCGTCGGTCGGCTTCATGCAGACGGCCTTAACCGTCGACTCACCGATGTGCTGGCTGACCTCGGCGGTGATCGTGTCCGTCTCGCCCGCGATCGTTCTATCGACGGTCAGCGCATAGCCAATCTCGGGAAGTCCGTCGGGTGGGAACTCCGCTTCGATCACCGGCCCGGTGATCGTCAGCACGCGTCCCTCGGTGGTCTTGCCACGTCCCTCTGTGATCCGCTCTTCGGTGACGGCCACTGTGTCCTCCTAACCTTCCTTCGCGGCGGCCGTCAGCGCCTCGGCGCCTCCGACAACCTCCATGATCTCGGTGGTGATCTCGGCCTGACGGGCCTGGTTGTAGTTACGGGTCAGGTTCTCGATTAGTTCATCTGCGTTATCGGTCGCCGCCTTCATGGCCCTGCGCCGGGCAGCGTGCTCGGAGGCAGCCGCCTCGAGCATCCCCTGATAGACCGACCCCTCGACATAACGAGGAAGAAGGTAACCAAGGATGGCCTCGGGTTCTGGTTCGAAGACGTACTGGGCCCTCTCTTTATCGCCCTCCTCGTCGGCCTCGAGTTCCTCTTTGGGAATGGGCAGTAACTGAATGATCCTGGCCCGCTGCGTCAGCGCCGACACGAACTTTGTGTACGCCAGTCGGACCTGCTCGACCTCTCCGTTGGAGAAAGCTTCCGTTACGGCCTTCGCGATCGCTCGAGCGTCGTCGATATGCGGCTGATCCGACATCCCGATCCATGAATCCTCGAACTCGTAACCCCGGAAGCGGAAGTAAGTCACGCCCTTCTTCCCTGCAAGGAATAGCTTCGTATCGTTGTGGCCCTCCATGTCTCGCTCCGCCGCCCTGATGACATTGGAGTTGTAGGCACCGGCGAGCCCCCGATCGGCCGTTATTACGACCAGTCCGACCGTCGAGACCTCCTCCTTCTGGCGCAGAAGTGGGTGATCTAGATGACCCGCGTTCCTCGCCACCGACGTCATCAGCCGGCGCATCACCTGGGCATAGGGTCTGGCGGCCTCCACTCGCTGCTGAGCCCGGATGATGCGTGACGAGGCGATCAACTCCATGGCGCGCGTGATTTTCTGGGTCGACTTGACGGACCCGATACGCCTCTTGATTGTCCGCAGCTGCTGTGCCATTGGTTAGTGGAGGTGTCTAGCCTTTCTGCTCTGCTGCCTCGGGACTCTCTTCTTCGCCGCTTCCCCCCTCGGCCCCCTCGTCGGTTTGGGCTTGCGGTCCGCTCGCCCCGCTGCGGCCTTCGGCGGCGGGGCTCTTGGAGGGTTCGGGAACTCCCTGTTCGGCCGCGGCCGTCTCGATGGTCTCGACCTTGTCGGTAAAGGAATCCTTGAACTCCGAAACCGCTTTCTTGAGTTCCTCCACGAGGTCGTCCTCGAGCTTCCCCGTCTGGACGATCTTCTCGCCCACCGCCGAATGCCGGGTGCGCATGTGGTCGAGAAGCCCGGCCTCGAAATCGGAGACCTTGGGCACCGGGACGTCGTCCAGGAATCCGTTGGTCACCGCCCAGATCGAGATGATCTGTTCCTCCACCGGGAATGGGGAGTACTGCTTTTGCTTCAATATCTCAACGACGCGGGCGCCTCGATCAAGCTGAGCCTGGGACGCCTTGTCGAGTTCGGAACCGAACTCGGCGAAGGCCTCCAGCTCGCGGAACTGCGCGAGGTCGAGTCGAAGGCGTCCCGCCACTTGCTTCATCGCCTTGATCTGAGCGTTACCTCCGACTCGGGAGACCGAGATCCCGACGTTGATGGCGGGCCTCACCCCGGCGAAGAACAGGTCGGATTCGAGATAGATCTGCCCGTCGGTGATCGAGATGACATTTGTGGGGATGTAAGCGGAAACGTCGCCGCCCTTGGTCTCGATCAGCGGCAGGGCAGTCAGAGAGCCTCCGCCGTTCTCATCCGATAGCTTGGCGCCCCGCTCGAGAAGCCTCGAGTGAAGGTAGAAGACGTCGCCGGGGTAGGCCTCACGACCGGGGGGACGCCGCAGAAGAAGCGACAGTTGGCGATAGGCGATGGCTTGCTTGGAGAGGTCGTCGTAGACGATCAGCGCGTGCTCCCCGTTTTCCATCCAGTGTTGGCCCATCGCGCATCCCGCGTAGGGTGCGAGGAATTGGAACGGTGCGGGGTCCGAGGCCGAGGCGTTGATCACCACCGAGTACTCAAGGGCTCCGTTATGTTCCAGAGCGGCGACCACCTCGGCCACGGTGGAGGCCTTCTGGCCGACGGCAACGTAGATGCATTTAACTTGCTTGTCGGTGCCCCAGTGATCGCGCTGGTTGATGATCGTGTCGATTGCAATTGCCGTCTTGCCGGTCTGGCGGTCCCCGATGATCAGCTCCCGCTGGCCGCGACCGATCGGTGTCATCCCGTCGATCGCCTTGATGCCGGTTTGGAGCGGCTCCTTGACCGGCTGCCGCGCTGTGACCCCAGGGGCCTGCACCTCCAGAGGGCGACGCTGGCTGGTCTTGATCGCCCCCTTCCCGTCGAGGGGGTTCCCGAGTGCATCGACGACTCTTCCCAGGAGTTCGTCGCCGACCCCGACCGAGAGAATCTGGCCCGACTGCTTGACCGGGTCCCCCTCCTCGATATGAGACGCCTCCCCGAGGACGACGGCCCCAATTTCGTCTTCGTCGAGGTTCATCGCCAGGCCCACCGTTCCGCCCGGGAACTCGAGCATCTCGTTGGCCATAGCTCCGGGAAGGCCCGTGATGCGAGCAATTCCGTCGCCCACCTCTGAGACCCGTCCGACCTCCTCGCGCTCCACGGACGGCTTGTAGTCGGTGACGTACTGCCTCAGAACTGTGGAGATTTCTTTTGGATCAATTACCAGATCGCGCTGGGCCATTTAGCTCCTCACCTGCTCCTTGAGCTGCTCGAGACGGCGCCGAATGGTGCCGTCGATGATCGTTTCACCTATTTTGGCGACGACCCCTCCGATCACCGAGGGATCGATTAGAACCTTGACCTCGACGTTCTTGCCCGTGGCCTTGGACAGGGCCCTGGCCAGCTGATCTCTTTGCTTGTCCTTAAGAGGCACGGCACTTCGGACCTCCGCCACCACGTGCTTCCGAGCTTCCGCCGCGATGTCGGTGAGCTCGCTCAGAATCTGGGGCAACTGCCTGCCGCGCCCTTGCTCGACGACGAAGGACAGTAGGCCGAGCGTGTGTGGCGAGACCTTGTCGGAGAGCAGCTCATCGAGGATCTTCGCCCGCTGCACCTTGTCGATGCTCTGATCGGAAAGGGCCTGCTTCAACTCGTGGTTGGATTCGAGCACCTTGCCGAAGCGAAAGAGCTCGTCTTCGACACGGTCAAGTTCCCCCTCTGCTTGTACGACCCGAAAGAGGGCCTCGGCATAACCCCGGACGAGCGAGTCCGACGCCATTACCTGGAACCATCTCCCCTGCCGTTGCCGCGCATGCCGGACACCTCTTTGATGTAGGCGTCGACGAGATCGCGCTGGGACTCGTCGTCCAGGGACCGGCCGACGACCTTCTCGGCCAGCTCGATGGAGAGATCGGCGATCGTGCCCTGGAGCTCCTGCACGGTTCGGTTGCGCTCCGCCTCGATCTGCTCCTGGGCGCGCGACACGATCTGCTCGGCCTCTTTCTCGGCCCTATCGGTTATGTCCTTGCGGACCTGCTCGGCCTGCTGACGGGCCTCCTCGATTATGCGGTTCGCCTCCGACCGGGCCTCGGCCAGTTGCTGTTTGTACTCCTCGAGCTGGTCCTTGGCCTCTTTTTTGGCGCTCTCTGCCTCCTCGAGATCGCCGGCGATCTTCTTCTCGCGCGCTTCCACCGCCTCGCGCAGCTTCGGAAACGCGACCTTCCACAGCACGAAGAGGACGATCGCGAACGTGATTGCACCCCAGATCAACTCAGCCGCCTCGGGAAGGATCAGGTCGATCCCCTCGGGCTCTTCCGCCTGCCCCTCTTGAGCCAGAAGGACAACCGTCTTCATTGCCGCCATCAATTACTCCTTCCCCTCAGATGATGAACGAGAGAACGAAACCGATGAGAGCCAGAGCCTCGATCAGGGCAAAACCCAAAAACATCGTGGTCCGGGTCTGTCCGGCCGTCTCGGGCTGGCGGGCCATGGCCTCGATGGCGCTCGAAAATACGAGCCCGATACCCACACCGGGGCCGATTGCGGCCAAGCCGAATACGAGACCGTGCGCCAGCGCGGCCATCCCCTCGTCGGTCACTCCTCCGCCTTCCTGAGCCAGCTGCAATGCGAGACCGAGCATCTAGTTCCTCCTTTGATCAAGCCGTCTGCGGTTTGAGTCCCTCTATTTCGTGTTCCGGCGTCACCTCTTCAATGTGACCCGTGTCGACGCTGGCGTCGTGTGCTCCGTGCCCCTCGATCGATTCGGCGATGTAGAACGCCGTAAGCATGGTGAAGATGTAGGCCTGGATGCTGATCACCAGCAACTCGAAGACGATCAACGCGGCCCCCACAACGAGGGTGAGGACACCTAGCGGCAGCGCCGCCGGGTTGATGTCATCCACCAGGTAGTCGTGCGTGAACAGGAAAAAGATCGTGAGCAGGACGTGTCCGGCCATCATGTTGGCCAGAAGTCGGATCGCCAGGGTGAGGGGACGGATGACGAAAACCGAGAAAAGCTCGATCAATGCGAGCAGCGGTTTTACCGCCATGGGGACGCCGGGGGGGAAAAGCGTGTCCTTGAAGTATCGGATTGGGCCCTGCTTCGCCATCCCAACGATGTTGAAGATCAAATACGTCATCAGGGCCAAGAACGCCGGGATTGCCATCCGCGACGTCACAGGAAAGTTGATCCCGGGGACGATTTCAAGCAGGTTCGAGAAGAAAATGAAGAAGAACAGAGCCGCGAGGTAATTCGCGTACTTGACGCCCTCGGGACCGATCACGTCGATCGCGATGTTGTTACGGACGAAGAGATAGGCCGTCTCGGCGAGGTTCTGCCACCCCCGCGGAACCAGGGCCATCCGCCTCGATCCGACCACGAAGAACAACATGCATAGGAGCGACGCGAGCATCATCAGCACGACGACGCGGTTGATGGCGAAGGGCGTTACGTGCCAGTCCGTCCCCGGGATCGTGAAGGTGAATCCATCGAGCGCGAAGGGATCCCAAAGGAAAAGGTGGAAGGGATCTAGCTCTAGAGCGAGTGTTTCCACCTCAACTCCTTACCTTTGCGGAATCTTGATCCGCGTGGTCGTAGGCACCTGCCGCCTCCCACAGAACGAGACCGAGATGAGATCCGATCAGAACGAACCCGGTAACGGGGAAGTCAATGAAGTCGAGGTTTTTGAGCCCGAAGGCCAGCCCGACCAGCAACGCGAGCCCCAGCGCGAACGTTGTGAGGGCCGCTGGCAACAGCAACTGAGGACTGTTCTCCGCCACGCCTCCGATGATGCGAGCGGAAAGCCACAGATTCCCAATCGTCATGGTCACTCCGGCGACCCCGGAAAGGGCGTAGTCGACACCGCCCCATACAAACAGGCCCCCGATCAGGATCGGCCCGACGAGGATTGCTCGCCTCATCATCCGCCTGACCATCTCGACTTCAATCAATCCATGCCTCCTCTTTTTGAGGCGTAATAGACGACGAACACTCCGCCGATCCACCCCACAACGGCCCCCACGACCTGGGCCCAGGGCTCGATCTCGAGCCATCCGTCGATCACCCTGCCGGCAAGCCACCCGGCGAGGACGACCCCCACGAATCCGAAGGCCACCGCCAGGCCGTACGAGGCCTCCGAGAACCCTCTGGCCATATCCGAACCCGAATCGCCGTTCGGTGTCGGCCGTTGCCCCACTGAAGATGCCTCGCTTGCGTCGCTTGAGTCCGACTTTCGCCGCTGCCCGACGCCCGCGAACAATGGCTCGGAGCGGGGCCGGGAAACCGGGGCATCCTACCCCGCAGAGCGCTTGTGAATTCTTTCACAAAGTCCGGCCCGGAGCAAATGCACCCTCAGCCGGGGGCGACCAAGAAACAGGCTCAGCCAGCCCCTTCCGAGACGTACCGGAGATTCTTTGTTCCTGGAGGTACCTATCCGGTAACTGCAGGAGCAAAGAAGCTCTAACGGCGGGGATCCGCTTGGGCGCCACGCCTGAGTTCGAGCGTTGCCTCGATCTCGTCCGCGACCGATGACGCCCGCTGCGTTACATCCAGCCAGGTGAAATAAAGCACCTGCCAACCGAGTCGGGTCAACCGATTGTTTCTCTCCAAGTCTCGCTGCCACGCAGCCCGCCCCGAGTGCCCCTTCCACCCCAAAACTTCGATGCCAAGCAAGGCATCCGGGTAGGCAAAGTCGACCCGAGCCACGAATTCGCGTTGCGCGAAAACCTCAAACTGGAAAGCGGGCCGTTCGAGAGCGTGCGGCTTGATAACAAAGCGATCGAAAGCTCTTTCCAACTCACTCTCTCGTGGGGTCTCGTCCGGGAGACGATCGTCCAACAGACGCCTGATAAGAGCGGTTCCCGGTCTGCCCCGACGACCGAGAAGCGCGAGGCGCCGCGTGAGATACGGGATCGACGTGAGTCCCCGGGTGAGCGCGTCATCCAGGGCGGCCTCTACACGCTCGGGCGCCTCATAACTCGCGAGATCAAAAAGGGTTCTCGTGGCGGTGGTGATTCGTAAACCGTCAAACGACGTCGTATCGCCGCGACGAACCGAACTGCGATGGACGATGATCTTGTCCGACTTCAAAGGGCGGTCTGTGAGGACGTGTATCGGCCCTTCTGATCGAAAAGACTCGAGCCCTAACTTGGCCGCGGCCGTTGAATGTGACAGAGCCGACCCGGAACCGGCCCACATTGAGGCCGCATGCACATCGCGCTTCCACGTCGCAGGCGTTCCGGCGGGTGAATACACCTGTGGCAAGAGAAGGACCCAGCGGCCCGAGATGTGGCGCCGACATATCTGCCGAGAGGTCAATCCTGCCTCGATGGCTTGGCTCCTGGAGATGACCCCGTACTGACGAGCTGCTATTCGTTCGCAGACACGATCCGGATGTTCCGACGAAGGCACGAAACCAAGCAACTACGGATTTCGGCCCTTACGGTGTGCTTCCCGTCACCTTGCCCGGTTGAGCTTTCGCGACCCTTCAAGTACCTGCGAGGTACCTGGAGGAGCAGAGAATCATCGAGAAACCTCTACGCGGCGGAAGCCAAAGCCGCCTCGTGGCCTCACATTGGGCGTGCGCGGCCCCTATAGCGACAGGCGGTCCTGAATCACCTTCGTAAGCAGGGGGAACAGCGTATAGATGACGATCGCCCCCACCGCTATCGGCAGGGCAAAGATCAGGTTCGATCTGTCCAGGAAGGTGAACGCGAGCGCCGCGCCGGCAGCGAGAGCGGACCACATGTACATCACGATCACCGCCTGTCTGTGGCCGTGCCCCAGGTCCATGAGCCGGTGGTGAAGGTGTTCCTTGTCGGCGTTGAAGATGCTTCTTCTTCTCCGAGCCCGGCGGACAACGGCGAGCACCCCGTCTATCAAGGGCAGAGCGACGACGAGCGCAGGTATCAGCAGGGGGGCATAGGCGAGAAAGACTCCAGAGGCGGACTTCGGCAACTGTGTCTGCCCCACGCCGATCACGGTTGCCGCCCCCAGCACCAGGCCCAGCAGCATGCTCCCGGAGTCCCCCATGAAGATGCTCGCCGGGTGGAAGTTGTACCGGAGAAAGCCGAGGGTTGCGCCGACCACCAGGATGGCCACGAGTGGAGCGGCCGGGGCTTCTCCCAGACCCCCCTCGAGCGTCAGCTGATACGTGTAGACGAAGAATGACGCCGCGGCGATAGCGCATATACCGGCGGCCAGTCCGTCGAGGCCATCCACGAGGTTGACTGCGTTGATCATCGCCACGAGCCACAGGACCGTGATGAGAACGGATACGTCCTCGCTCAGAGAGATGCTCTCGTTCCCGGGGAGCAGGAGGAAGTCCATCTTGATCCCGGAAAGAAACAGAATCCCGCACGCAAAGAACTGACCCGCGAGCTTCACGGGTGCCGGAAGGGGCCTCAGGTCGTCGACCGCGCCCAGCGCGAAGATGACGACTGCCCCGGCCCCGATCCCGAGCAGCTCCGAGGACTCCGTGAACACCTCGCGGAACTCCGGCATGAAAGCCGCCACGGCTCCCGCTCCGAAGAGCCCGAAGAAGAGGGCCAGACCCCCAAGGGTTGGAGTGGCGTGAGCGTGAACCTTGCGATCCCCGGGACGGTCTATCAGGCCGACTCGCTGCGCGAAAAGGCGGACGAACGGCGTCACGGCAAACGTTAGGGCCAGCGCGAGCAGGCCGACGAGGGAGTAGGCAGTCACCTGGTTCCTCAGTGGACGTCCGGATAGGGCCTGAACCGCATTGTCAGTTCCCGTACGCCCTTCGCGGCTCTGTCCTTCACCGAGTCAGAGTCCTCTCTCAAAACCGATGCAATCAATCGAGCCACCTCTGAGACCTCTTCCTCCTTCATCCCGCAGGTTGTGACGGCCGGCGTACCGACCCGGATCCCGGACGCGATGAAGGGTTTCTCTGGGTCGTACGGGATTGCGTTCTTATTGACGGTAATACCCACATCGTCGAGGCGGGATTCGGCCTCTTTTCCGGTGAGTCCTGCGGGTTGAAGGTCGACGAGCATGAGGTGATTGTCAGTACCGCCCGAGACCACCCTCAAACCCTCCTCTTCGAACGTGGTGGCCATGGCCCGTGCGTTGGCCACAACCTGCTCGGCGTACGTCTTGAACTCTTCGGTGGCGGCCTCGGCGAAAGCGACCGCCTTGGCGGCTATCGAGTGCATGAGGGGGCCGCCCTGCCAGCCGGGGAACACGCTCTTGTCGATGGCCTTGGCGTGTTCCTCTTTGCACATGATCATGGCCCCGCGGGGGCCCCGAAGAGTCTTGTGCGTCGTCGCGGTCACGACGTCGGCGTACTCCACGGGATTGGGATGCGCGCCTCCCGCGATCAGTCCGATGAAGTGCGCGGCATCAACCAGAAACAGCGCTCCCACATCGTCGGCGATCTCGCGAAAAGCCGGGAAATCCCAAATGCGTGAGTAGGCCGTCGCTCCGGCAACGATGATCTTCGGGCGCTCCCTCTTGGCGATGTCCCGGACCTCGTCGTAATCAATCAGTTCGTCGTCGCGCCGGACCCCGTAAGACACGACCCGAAACATCTTTCCGGTGAAGTTCACCGGCGAACCGTGCGTGAGATGGCCCCCGTGGGCGAGTTCCATTCCCATGAACGTGTCACCCGGCTCCAAAAACGCGAAGTAGGCCGCGAGATTGGCCTGCGCGCCTGCGTGGGGCTGAACGTTGATGTGATCGGCGCCGAAGAGTTGCTTGGCCCTCTCGATGGCAAGATTCTCCGCCACATCCACGTGTTCGCATCCACCGTAGTAGCGCTTCCCCGGATACCCCTCCGCGTACTTGTTGGTCAATGGCGTTCCAAGGGCCGCGAGGACGGCCGGAGAAGAGAAGTTCTCGGACGCAATCAGCTCGATCTTGTTGTTCTCCCGATGGACCTCGGCGAGTATGGCCTCCGCCACCTCTGGATCGACCTTTTCGACGGCGGCCCAATCCGCCCAACCCGGGTTGGTCATGCCTGGTCGCACTCCTCTCTCTCTATGTCGGTTATCTGTCGGATCCTGCGCTCGTGCCGCTCGCCTTCGAACCGAGAGCCGAGAAATAGATCCACTATGGCGAGGGCCAGGGTCGGCGCCAGGATCCGGCCACCCAAGGCCAGGACGTTCGCGTCGTTGTGGCTGCGGGCCAGCCGGGCCGTGAACTCGTCGAGGCATAGCGCGGCCCGCACGCCGTGGACCTTGTTGGCCGCCATCTGCTCGCCCTGTCCGCTTCCTCCGATAACGATCCCGAAGTCGGCCTCTCCCCTGGACACCGCTCGCCCTACCGCGGCGCAGATCGGCGGGTAGTCCACCGGTTCCTCCGAATCGGTCCCGAGATCCTGGACGTCGTGCCCCTCGTCCACAAGGTGCTTTGCGACCTCGATCTTCAGCGCGTATCCGGCGTGATCTGCGCCCACTGCGATCCTCACGAGGGCAGCATATCCACGGCCCGGCCCCCAACCCCTGTTTCTATCGGAATTGGATTCGATCCGACGAGATCAGGCGGTGGTGGCTCCTTTCCGACTCGGTTCCGGAGCCGGCACACTCGGACAGATGACAGCGAGGAGGGCGTTGATCCCCCTGAGCAAATCATTCACGCACCGCTCGTAAGCACTTCGCGGCAGCCCCAGGGGATCGTCGAGGTCGAGCGACCTGCGGTACTTCGGGCGGGGCGTCCGCAGCAACCTCTGGAGCCTTCTTTGGGCGTCTGCTCCATCCATCCTTTCCGGCTGCATCTCTGGAATGGCCTTGATCATCAGAACCTTGTGGCGGGCGTCGGGAATGATTTCCAAGATTTCTTTGACGTGGACGGACGTCATTGCAACTACCAGATCCGCTCTGGCGACCTCAACGGGATCGAGAGGCCGCGACCGATGACGTCTCAAATCGACCGCTCTGTCACGAAGAGTGTCGATCGCGCCGCTGGATGCAGGCGAACCCCACTCCGCCCAGGTCCCCGCCGACGCCACATCGACTGTGTTGCAGTTCCTCTTGGTCAGTCCGGCGCGCATTAAGGCTTCAGCCATAGGGGATCGGCAAAGGTTTCCAGTGCAAACGAAAAGAACCTTCACGATCCGCACTCTGCCACGTAACGTGCCCGCTTTCCTGTATTCCATTTCGGCATCCAACCGGCGAATCGATCCTAATCAGACCGGGTAGCTTGTCGCCATGAGCGACGCCTGGAGCCGCCTTGTTCCAAGACTCGTGGAGCTGAAGGATCTGTCCTCTGCCATAAGCCTGTTGAACTGGGACCACGCAGTGATGATGCCGCCGAACGGGGCCGGCCCCCGGGCGCGCGCTCTGGCCACGCTCGAATCGATCGGCCACGACCGTCTCACGGATCCCGAGATCGGCCGGCTGCTGGAAGAGCTTGAGGGGGCCGAGGATCTCGACGAAGACCAGCGCGCCTCGGTCCGCGTTCTGAAACGGGATTACGAAAAGGCCACCAAGGTCCCAAGGGATCTGGTGAAGGCACTGGCCGAGGCACAGGGCAAGGGCTATCAGGCGTGGACGCAGGCCAAACCCGCGGACGACTTCTCGATCTTCGAACCACACTTAAGGCGCGTCGTGGAGTTGAAAAGGGAGGAGGCCGACGCTCTCGGGTGGGAAGAGGAGCGCTACGACGCCCTGCTCGATCAGTTCGAGCCCGGCATGACGGCTGCCGAGGTGCGCGAGTCGTTTGCCAAACTCGTCGAAGGCCTGGAGCCCTTGATCGACTCGGTTTTGGGCAAGGCGGGTCACCGCCCTGATTGGCTGGTGCACGAATACGACCCCCAACGACAGATGGCTTTCTGTAATTGGCTGGTGGCGCACCTCGGTTACGACACCGACTCCGGCCGGCTCGATTCGTCTCCTCACCCATTCACGATTCAGGTAAGCCTGGGCGACGTCCGGCAGACCACAAGGGCAGATGCGGACAATCTCTTGGCGTCCGTGTACGCCGCAATCCACGAGACGGGTCATGCCCTTTACGAACAAGGTCTCCCTCCGGAGCTTGCCGACCTTCCCTCGGGACGGACGCCGTCGCTGGGGATACACGAATCCCAGTCGAGGCTCTGGGAGAACCAGGTCGGACGCAGTGAGGCCTTCAGTTCCTTTCTGCTTCCTCAGCTAAAGGAACACTTCCCGCAAGAACTCGGAATGGTGTCACCCGCGGAGTTCTATCGGGGGGTAAACCATCCCCACCGAACGATGATTCGAGTGACCGCCGACGAACTCACCTACAACCTTCACGTCGTCATGCGTTTCGAACTGGAGACGGCGATGTTCGCGGACGAGCTTGACGTCGCGGACCTTCCGCAGGCCTGGAATGAGACGTTCGAAAAGCATCTTGGTATTCGTCCCAAGCGCATGTCCGACGGCGTATTGCAAGACATGCATTGGTCGATGGGAGCGCTCGGCTACTTTCCCACCTACACGCTGGGAACGATGTACGCGGGCGCCTTTTTCCAAAAAGCCGCCGAGGAGATCGGCGACCTCAACGCCGCAATGCGGAACGGAGAGACGCGCGAACTGCTGGAATGGTTGAGAGAGAAAATCCATCGCCACGCCT
This sequence comes from Actinomycetota bacterium, assembly GCA_030862065.1. GTDB lineage: Bacteria > Actinomycetota > CADDZG01 > CADDZG01 > WHSQ01 > JALZEK01. The sequence continues at coordinate 15,015 of JALZEK010000048.1, forward strand.
ACCGATACGAGGCCAAAGATCTGGCGCAAAGAGTGACTGGGGAACCCGTGAGCGCGGATCCGTTGCTCGACTATCTGAGAGAGAAGTACACGAGCCTCTACGACGTAACGGTCTGAAGTACCTCCTTGGCCCCCAGAGGTCCCTCCCTCAGGACCTCGGGACCGCCCACGAGGGAGATAATCGTGGAAACCTCGCCGTTGCACTTCCCTCCTTCGAGCACGCATGCCACTCGCTCTCCGAAAGTGGCCCGCGCCTCATCGGACGTGGTCGCGGGCGGCGCTCCCGATAGATTTGCGCTCGTCACGGCCAGCGGACCGGTCGATCTCATCAGGATCAGCGCCGTCTCGGATTTCGGGATCCGTACCGCCACCGTTGCCCTACCGGTCCCGCCGAGGTCGATGTCGAACCCTTTCGCCCTGGGCAGAACGAGGGTAAGAGGGCCAGGCCAAAACCTCGCCGCGACGGCGCGGGCCACAGAATCGAAGACCGCCACCTCCTTCAACTGCTCGACGTCCGCGGCGAGGATCGGAATCGCCCTGGAGCGCGGGCGGCCTTTCAGCTCGAATAGCGCCTCGATCGCCCGAGGGTCGTGAGGCGCGACGGCAAGCCCGTAGACGGTGTCGGTCGGCAAGACCACCACTTCCCCGCGACCAAGGAGCTCGATCGCGGTCTCAATCGGATCGTGCGGGCTCACGCTCTTCCCTCCGCGATACGGTCTCGTCCAGTTAGGTCGGCGGCCACGGCGACGTCGGAATAATCAAGTCGACGCAGGAGATCGCGCGCCCTCTGGCCTTGTGTCTCGCCGATCTCCAGAACGACAAAGCCACCGTGCCGCAACCACGATCTCGCCCCGGACGCGATCGCGTTCAGGACTTCGAGCCCGTCGGGACCGGCGAACAGCGCCTCTTTTGGCTCCCAGTCGACGACCTCTGGGGGGAGCGTCTCGCCTTCGGCGACATAGGGTGGGTTCGAAACCACGACGTCCACTTGCTTTTGCAAATCATCAGCAAACGGCGCGAACAAGTCGCCCTCCAGTAACTCGATATCGGCGGCCAGCCGATCGACGTTCTTCTTGGCCCAGGCGAGGGCCTCGGGTGACGACTCCGTCGCTAATACGCGCGCATCCGGGCGTTCGTCGGCAACCGCCAGAGCGATCGCACCCGCCCCGGTCCCGATCTCGAACAGAATGCCTCTTTCCGGCAAGAGGGCCATGGCCCGCTCGGCCACGAGCTCGGTTTCCGGTCGCGGGATAAAGACGCCCGGGCCCAACTCGAGCTCGACGTTTCGGAAACCCGAAACTCCCGTTACGTATTGAAGAGGCTCACCCGTCAGTCGGCGAGCGGTAAGTCTTAAGGCGGCCTCCTCGGAGGGGGTATCGATTGATGAGGCAATCGCGAATTCAGTCGAGCTCATACCGGTGGCCGCCTCGAGCAATCGATCCGTTTCGAAGTCGGACGACGCGATGCGATTCTGGTCGAGCAAAGACTTGATCTGCGCCCTCAGCTTCCAGGGTTCCGTCAGGACCCGGCCCCCGACGTTGCAGGTTCGCTCGGCGAAGGTCGCAGTTGTTTGGCCAGGGCGTCGACGAGATCGTCAAGCTCACCTTCAAGGATCTCGGGAAGACGGTGGATGGTGAGGCCGATGCGATGATCGGTGACGCGACTCTCCTGGAAGTTGTACGTCCTGACTCTCTCAGACCGGTCGGCCGTTCTCACCTGGGCCCTTCTTTCCTCGGCCACGGCCCGTTGCTGCTCTTCTTGCTCGACCTGAAGGAGACGTGCCCGCAATATTCGCAACGCTTTCGCCCGGTTCTGCAGTTGTGACTTCTCGTCCTGGCACGCGACTTCTATCCCCGTCGGTAGATGCTTGATCCTCACGGCCGAGTCGGTGGTATTGACGGATTGTCCACCCGGCCCACTTGACCGATAGACATCGATTCTGAGATCCGATGGGTTGATCTCAACTTCCACTTCCTCCGCTTCAGGAAGTACGTTCACTCCCACGGCGGAAGTGTGTATCCGCCCCGACGACTCTGTGACGGGCACGCGCTGCACCCGATGTACACCCGCCTCGTACTTGAACCGCGAATAGGCACCCTTGCCCTTGACCGCGAACGTGACCTCCTTGAAACCACCTACTCCGCTTGGGTTTGATGACAGGATCTCGGTCTTCCATCGATTCTTCTCGGCGTAGCGTGAGTACATACGGAACAGATCCGCCGCGAAAAGACCGGCCTCGTCGCCCCCCGCTCCTGCTCTGATCTCGACTATGACGTCTCGCTCGTCGTTTGGATCCTTGGGCGTGAGGGCCTTCTCGATCTTGGAACCGAGGCTCTGCAGTATCTGCTTCTGAGTCGCAATCTCCTCCTGGAGATAGAGCCTCTCGTCCGGACCCGCCGTGGCCAGAAGGGACTCGGCCTCGTGCAGGTCGGATTGCGCTCTCTGGAAGGAGCGCCAGGCCTCGACAATCGGTCGCAACTCTGAGTGTTCCTGTCCGAGCGGCTTGAGCTCGTGCGGGCGCGAGGCAACGTCCGGATCTGCAAGCGACGATTCGATCGATTCGAATCTGGCCTCGATCTCTTTCAGTCGTTGCTCGGGGACGTTCATGGGATCTCCCGGAGTTTGCGCATCAGGACCGCGTCCATTGACAGGACATGATTTGAAGGCCCTGGTTCTTGTAAAAGGATATACCTGCCGACACCGTCCACTCCCTCCATTACGACACGGGAGCTTCCGGCACGGTTCCCCTCTCCTCATCGTCTTTGGCAACCGCCTCCATCGCCGCGATGGCGACCTCGATCTGGTCAAGGGAGGGAGGCTTGGTCGTGATCCGCTGAAGCGCGAGCCCCGGCAGCATCGCGATCTTGAAGAAGATCGATTCCTCATTGCGCGAGGCAAGCTTGATCGCTTCGTAAGAAAGTCCCGCCAACACGGGGATGGCGAGAATTCGAAGAGCGAGGCGCGGCAACAGCGCGGTGGTCACGAACAGGTCGAGGCAAAAGTGGGCGAGGATCGTCAGAAACAACACTATGAAGAGGAAGTTCGTCCCGCACCTCACATGCAACGTCGTGTACTTCTCGTCGATCTCCTTCGGAACGAGCGCGTCGCCGTTCTCGTAGGCGTAGATGGTCTTGTGCTCGGCGCCGTGGTATTGGAAGACCCGTCGAATGTCTCTGAAGAGTCCAATCAGCAACAGGTACCCGAGGAACATGGCCAGGCGGATACTTCCCTCGATCACGTTGAAGAGCAGGGGCCGCTCCGTGGAGAGATCACCCACGACGCCCTCGATGAGCTTCGTTCCCAGAACCGGCAAGACGATGAAGATCGCCGAGAACAAGATCATCGCGGTGGCCAGCGTCCACCCGAGCTGTTTGTCGGAGAGTTGCTCCTCTTCCTCCAGCGCGTAATTGGCGGAGATCTTGAGGGCCTTGATACCGATCGCGAGCGACTCCCCCAGGACGACGCATCCCCTGAACATCGGCCACTTCAACCACTTATGGCGTTCGGCGAGCGTGGGGAGAGGATGACGTTCGACCGCAATCGTCTCGTCCGGTTTGCGGCAGGCCACCGACCACGACGAGGGGCCGCGCATCATGACGCCCTCCAGCACGGCCTGCCCCCCTATCGAGGGGCGAGGCTTGGTCGGGGTAGCCACGGAGAAAACTGTGGCTTACTGCTCGACCGGCTGTTCGGCCCGAACTTCCTCGCCCTCGGCCGCGGCCGCGGCAGCAGCCTCCGCGCGCGCTCGAGTGGCGGCGTACTTGCGCTGAAAACGCTCGACCCGGCCCCCCGTATCCACGAGTTTCTGCTTACCGGTATAGAAGGGATGGCACTTGTTGCAGAGCTCTACGTGAAGTTCCGGCTTGACCGAGCGGGTGACGAAGGTATTGCCGCAGGAACAGGTCACCCTCGTCTCGACGTATTCGGGGTGGATTTCCTTTTTCATCTCAATTCCTTTCCGCAGGCTCCTCGGAGGCCGGTAGTTTGGTCGGTTCCCTTTTGGCGGCCTCCCGCTCCGTGGCTTTCCTCTCGTAGGCCGCGGAGGCTCTGGCCATCAGCTTGAGGGTCAGCGGGATGCTCGCGACCAGAGCAATGATAGTTATCCACTCGGCGAGCCCCAGCCCAAACAGCAACGCTTACTCGGCCCCCGCTATTCCTTGACCGGGACCTTCGCGATCTCCCTGAGGAACTCCGCGTTCCCTCGAGTCGCCTTCATCTTGTCGATGAGCAATTCGAGCGCACCTCCGCCCTCCAGAGCATGCAGGACCCGACGCAGGCGCCATGTCAGCTGCAACTCCTCGGGAGTAAGGAGGAGCTCCTCCTTTCTGGTACCCGAGCCCTGGATGTCGATGGCGGGGAAGATCCTTTTGTCGGACATCTTCCGATCGAGCTTCAACTCCCAGTTACCGGTGCCCTTGAACTCCTCGAAGATCACCTCATCCATGCGAGAACCGGTTTCGACGAGAGCCGTCGCGAGGACCGTTAACGACCCTCCATGCTCGATGTTGCGAGCCGCCCCGAAGAACCGCTTCGGAGGATACAGAGCCGTGGAGTCGACGCCTCCTGAAAGGATTCGTCCGGAAGCGGGCGTCGCGAGGTTGTAGGCGCGAGAGAGCCGGGTGATCCCATCCAACAGGATCATTACGTCCTTGTTCATCTCGACCAGCCGTTTCGCTCGCTCGAGAGTCAACTCGGTGACCTGGAGGTGATCGTCCGACGGTCGATCGAAGGTCGAGTAAATGACCTCGGCTCCCTCGACCGAGCGCTGCATGTCGGTGACCTCCTCGGGCCGCTCGTCGACCAGCAGCACAATGAGGTGAACCTCCGGGTTGTTCTGGCGAACGGCGTTGGCGACCTCCTTCATGACCGTGGTCTTGCCGGCCTTGGGAGGGCTGACGATCATCCCGCGCTGGCCCTTTCCTACCGGGGCCACCAGATCGATGATCCGAGCGGTTACGTGCCGAGGGTCGTTCGGATACTCGAGCGTCAACCTCTCCTGCGGATAGAGAGGAGTGAGATCCGAGAATCGAACCCGTCGTTGGACGGCTTCCGGCTCCTGGCCGTTGATCGCACGAATCCGAAGAAGCGCCTGATACTTCTCGGAATCCTTGGGTGCGCGGACCGAGCCCGTGACCTCGTCGCCCTTGCGAAGGTGGAACCGGCGCACCTGCGACGCCGAGACGTAGACGTCCTTATCGCCGGGAAGGTAGCCGCTCGTCCTCAAAAACCCGTATCCCTCCGGCAGAAGATCGAGGATTCCGGTTCGGACCTCCGCGGTGGAGTCGTCCTCGGCCTCGTCCCACTGTTCCTCCCGGACGTAATGAGGCACTCCCCCGCCGCGGCCCCGGCGCCGCCTCCGACGGCCCTCGCGCGAGTCGGCCTTCTCCCGAGGACGGGACCGTGAATCTCTGGCCTGCGGTCGCCTGCGATGGCGGTCGCCCGTGCGCTCGCGATCGTCGACCGCATTCTCGTCGACGACGGTCTCTTTCTCGGGAGCGCCGTCACCCGTGGAGGGGCCGGGTGACTCCACGGCCTCCAAAGGAGGAGCGGGCTCTCGGGGTCGATCCTGGTTCGGAGCGGTCCCCCCGCTCTTGCCGGACCGAGCCCCGTTCGTATCGGCGATGGCGTCGATCAATTCGGACTTGCGGAGACCGCCCACCTTCAAGTCGAGCGACTTGGCAATTTCCCTGAGTTCGGTGACTGCCTTTTCCTCAAGGACCGAGCGGTCTGGAATGTCAACCACGTGCTATGCCTCCTGCATCGAGGGAAAAAGCTCGCCCAGTCTGGGCTTCGCCTCTTCCCAGTCATCAATGAACCTCTTGAAACCGGCGTCGGTTAGGGGATGCTTGACCAGCGACTGAAAGACTTTGAACGGCATCGTCGCTATGTCGGCGCCCATCCGAGCGGCCTCAACTACGTGGAGAGGATGGCGAAGGCTGGCGGCGAGCACCTGAGTCTCGTAACCCTGCACCGCGTAGATCTCGCAAATATCCGACAGCAGTCGAAGGCTGTCGGTGGAGATATCGTCCAGCCTACCCAAAAACGGGGACACTATGTAGGCCCCTGCCTCGGCGGCCAGAATTGCCTGCCCAGGAGTAAAAACAAGAGTCACGTTCACTTTTATTCCCTCGTCGGCCAGCTCGCGCACGGCGGCGAGACCGTCCGGCAGCATGGCGATCTTGACGACGGCGTTATCGGCGATCTGCGCGATCTCGCGACCCTGCCGGACGAGGACGTCCATCTTGTCCGACGTGGTCTCGATCGAGACGTCCCCCTCAACGATCGAGCAAATCTCTTTGACGAGGGGAAGGAAGTCCTGGTCCTCCTTTGCGATAAGGCTGGGGTTCGTGGTGACCCCCCTCAAGACTCCCCATCTCACTCCTTCGCGGACCTCGTCGAGATTCGCGGTATCAAGGGACAACTTCACGTTCGGCACTCCCTTCTCTTGTTTGTCTGTCCACCGCGCCAACCGCTCGTTCCAGTAGTTCCTTGTCCCCCACCACGTCTTCTCGATCGATTGCGTCTGAGGCTCTCGCAATTACGTGATCGATGATCTCGGAAAGCGTTTGATCAAGGTGATAGTGCGACACGATCGGCACACCACGCATCAGCGCTGAGGATTCCATGTACTTCTGCAGCCGCCGTATCTTCTTGAACGAACTGAGATACCTCGTTCCCGAGCGGCGGCTCCCGTCGCGACTCCTCCAATAGAAGTGGCTCTTGTGTAACTCCTCGTCATCGATTGTGACGAGCAGCGGAACGACCACTCCACGGTCGACATCGATCCCTTCGAGGAAGCCCGGAACAAGGTGCGCGCCCTCCATGATGAGATCGATCCCCTCGTTAAGAGACCGGTCGATGAGCGCCTGGGCCCCCACCGCGACCGCGGCAGCTTGCTCTCTGAAACCGATGATCAGTCGATCGCCCGAGTGCGGGATCGGCTGACGAACGGCTTTGTCTGCCTCAAAGGAGGACGAATACAGCGTTGGAAACATCTCGGCGGTGAAGGCGCTACGTAAGACCTCGCGCACGGCGTCGGTCGAGATCACGCGGGTAATGCCAAGCCGCCCTGCGAGCTGCGTCGCGATCGTGGACTTACCGACCCCGGTTGCGCCCCCGATCAGAATGATCAGCGGCAGGTCGAGTTTGCTGACCGCCTGCCACTTGGTCAGCGCCTGGGCGTACTTCTCTCCGGCCTCACGCCTTAACACCTCGAGGGTCAGATCGCTCAGCTCCTGTTCGGAGATCGACTCGCGCCCTGAGGCCAGTAGTTCCTCCTCGACCTTGTTGGCGACCGCGTAGGAGCGCCCCGGGCCGAGGCCGGTGATCATGAGGGAGGACGCGGTGAGTCCCTTCGAGTAGGGAAGTTCGTGCTCCCGCTCGGCGATGAATACCCGTTTGGCTTTGGGATCGCTCATGTCGAATACCTCAGGATCGCGGTCTCGGCGGCTTGCAGTAGTGCCGCATCTGGATCGTCCCCCTCAACTCCTTGCGGCACGTTGTCCATGTAAACAACGTCCCACCCCTCATCAAGAGCCCTGCGGGTTGCGACGTCCACTCCGGCCGCCTTGATCTCGCAGAGCAATGTGTCGGCCTCCCCTCTGGCCTCTTTCAGATCCGCCTCCAACCTGTCGCGGTCGGAAAGCGAATGACTAATTCCCGCCACCCGGCATCCGTGTTCTCTCTCGAGATGGCGCCTGATGAGTTCAGCCGCCGCCTCCGGCGCGGTGGTCGCAACGAAGGCGGTCGCCCCCTCGACCGAGCGCACAGGATGCGGGCGAAAGACGGTTCGAACCACCTGGATCTCGTCCGTAGGTTCCGGTTTCCGCTCCGAGGGGCGCCATGCACCGCGAATACGGGAAATGAGTCCGGAGATCTGGGACGGAGTCCCGAAGGGGTTCTCACACATAGTAACCAGCACGAGATCGGCAAGCAACACTTTGTAGGGGCCCAGGTAGCCCCGCACGTATTCCTCGGGAATGCCGGCCGGAACGACGAGCACCGTGGCATCGGCGTGGACGGGCGGAATGGCGGCTCCAGAACCCTCCAGAACGATGAAATCACCGCCCAGCTCGTTGGCCTTTTTCACCCCCTCGCGGACATTCGAATCGGCGACCGCCCCAGCGAGGCCTCCGCCACAGCGGCGGCAGCCGACCGTGGGTACCCGGCCCACCAGGGCGTCCTCGATGTAATCCGAGGCCGCATGCTTGCCCTGGTCGGCAAGCTCCAGGAGATCCGGCGGGCTCAGCTCGATCTCGTCCCCTCGGATGACCTCGGGGTCGGGCGGCCCCCCTCGGCCCATCGCCACGATGACCGGTTTTCTCCCCGCTGCCTTCAGGCGCCGGGCCGTGAAGGCGCTGATCGCGGTCTTGCCGGTGCGCTTGCCGGTCGAGACGACGGCCAAAGAGGGGGATTCGCACACCCGGGGGCGGGCCGGGGGCTCGAACCGGAAATCGGCCCCCTCGTAGGCCACCTCCCGGTACAACGCCACCGACGCGAACTCGTGGCGGCGACGGTAGTCGAGCACCGGTTCGTCCGAGAGATCGAGCACGGCCTCGGGCTTCAGTCTGGCAATGGCCCGGTCGAGGGCCGCCAGAGGGTCGTCGGAGATCTCTGCCGGCAGTCCGGCAACCTCCTTCAGGCCTCCGGCGGGTAACTTCTCGATTCCCCCCGCCACGACGACCCCCACGACTTCGTCGCCCGCCTGCGCAACGCGCGCTAGCGCCGACTCAATAACGGGGGGATAGTGCTCCCCATCGACTACGGCGAGATATCGAATAAGGACTCTCCGTGACTGGGAAGGATTAGCCGGCCCTCTGGATGGGAACCCTAAAGTAAACCGACCATGGCGGGAGAAGGGAAAGGGGTTTTCATGTTCGGAAGGAAACGAGAAGCATCGACCTCGGAGGTCCACGAGGTTCGGGAGCGACCCATAGCCGCGCGCGGAGGCGTCTCACCGGGGGCGGTCATAACCGGCGCCCTCGTCGCGATCGGGGCCTTCTTTCTCCTCTCATCGATTGTCGGAGCGGTCCTTAGCCAGACCGGTGTGACGGCCGAGGAATTGGCTCAGGGCGACGCCGTTGAGACGGGGGTCGCCGGAGGGATCGCGTTGCTGGTGGGGTGGTTTCTCGCTTTCACCTGGGGCGGCTACACCGCGGGACGAATGGGCAGGGGGGCCGGGTTCGTCAACGGCCTGCTCGTACCCTTCGCCGTAATCCTGCTCGCTGCGATAGTGGGGGCCGTGGCCTGGGCTTTTGGGGCCAGCGAAGGGTGGACGCTCGTATCTCCCACAGAACAACTGCAGGTGGAGGGCCAGTACACCTCGGTCGACTACGGAATCGGGCTCGCCGCGATCACCCTCGGCGTCATGTTCCTCGGCGCGATTGCGGGGGGGCTGATGGGATCGCGGTGGCACACGAAACTAGAACGCCGCGTCGAGGCAGACCGGCACGAACAGATCTCACGCGAGACGAGGCCCGCGCGAGACGACATCGACTTGAGGGACCGTCGGCCCGCCACAACCCCCGCGGGTGGAACCTATCCCGCCGGCCAGACCGCGCCCCCGGCGCCGGCTCCGACCGGGACGAGGATGCCCCCACCCCCTGGAACCACCAGATAACGAGTTAACACGAGAGGAAGCCGGGGGGGTCACGGCTCCGCCGTGGCCCCCTGTGATTCCCATTTGGAAACAAAGACGCGCCATCCGGCTTCGCGGGTGCGGCACACCCTCCTCACCTGCTCGGCCCGAGTTGCGGCCTCCGGTTTTGGAACAACGATGAGCAACGAGGGTCCCGCTCCCGCCAACGCCACCGGCAGATCCGCAGCGCGCAACTCCGCGTGAACCGCGGCGGTCTCGGGCATCAGCTTCAACCTGTGAGGCTCGTGAAGTCGATCACTCATCGCCTCCGAAAGCACGTCGGACCCGGCCCCGGATGTGAGCGCCCCCACCAGCAGCCCGGCCCGCGATGCCGTGAACTTGGCGTCCTCCAGACTCACGCCTCCCGGGAGAACCTCCCGTGCCTTTTTCGTGGAAAAACCCTCTCTGGGAACGGCGATCATCGGCACCAGTCTTTCGCTCGGCTCCATTCGCATGTAACGAAGCTGATCGTTCCGGTCCCTGAAGCAAACGACGAGGCCACCAAGCAATGCCGGCATGACGTTATCGGGATGGCCTTCGAGTTGCGTTGCCAACTCGATCATCTCGGTTTGGTGCACCTGATGGCCGGTGAGGGCGCGAGCGGTGACGAGTCCACCCACCACCGCCGCGGCGGACGATCCAAGCCCGGCGGCAACAGGAATCGGGTTCCTGATGCTTATAGCGAACCCCGGAGGCCGTCGACCGACATGGTCGAAGAAGGCATTCATGGAGGAGATAACCAAGTTGGTGTCGTCCTCGGGAAGCTCCTCGGCTCCCTCTCCCTCGAACGACACGTCTATCGAGTCGCGGCGAGGTTCGATATGGATCTCGAGGTGCATGCTGATGGCCGCTCCGAGCGCGTCGAATCCTGGTCCGAGATTTGCGACCGTCGCCGGAATCCTGGCCGTTACTGTGCCTGGCATCTAGACGCTCCTAGAAACTGAACGAGGGCTCGGGACTGATGGATTCGAGGATCTCGGGAAGCTCTTCTACGAACTCGTCCCCGAATTCCAGGATCGCGCCGAAAACGAAGATGAAAAGGATCAAGAAGAGGATTCCAAGAGCTATTCCTATGTAGCCCGTTATCAGACCGGCCGTGGCAAGTCCGGCTCCCCCCTCACGCCCCTGGGAATCCTCGATCTGTTTCTTTGCAATGTGCCCGGTGATGATTGCCGCGATCGAAGCGAGGAGCGGCAGGACAGTGACGCCGGCGATACCCGACACGAGCGAAACGATCGCGAGCGTGTTGTTCGGCGGCGGCGGAGGCCCCGGCTGGTAAATGGGTGGCTGTTGGGGGTAGGGCGCCCCTTGATACCCCGGCGGTGGGTAGTAGCCACCGGGGGGTCCGTAAGGTGGGCCTCCGGGGGGAGGTTGCTGAGGAGGCTGTTGTGGAGGTTGCTGAGGAGGCTGGGGCGGTGGCTCCTGACTCATCCTTCAGTCCTCCCTTTGTCAGCGGCGTCCATCAACGAATTAGATCAGATCGAGTTCCGCCAGGATCGTCTCCGCGTGAGCACTTACCGGTCGGGGACGAGCCGCCGCCGAAATGGCCCACTCGGGATCCTTGAGACCGTGACCGGTCAGCACGCAGACCACGACCGAACCCGGCTTCACTACATTCCGTTGAGACAGTGCCCGCAGACCGGCCACTCCTGCGGCGGAGGCCAGCTCGACGAAAATGCCCTCGAGCGCGAGGGCCCGATGCGACTCGATGATCTCCTTGTCCCGCACGGCTTCGATGACGCCGCCGGACTCCTCGGCCGCGGCGACGGCACCCTTCCACGAAGCGGGATTGCCGATACGAATCGCGGTCGCCACGGTTGTGGGGTGTTCGATCGGATGACCCTTGACGATCGGGCTCGCCCCCTCGGCCTGAAAGCCCATCATCTGGGGTAACTGAGAGCACCACCCGAGCTCTTTTGCCTCGCGGTATCCACGCCAGTAAGCGGTGATGTTGCCGGCGTTCCCGACCGGCATGAAGTGGAAGTCGGGAGCCCGATCCAGCGCCTGAACGATCTCGAACGCGGCCGTCTTTTGGCCCTCGACGCGATAGGGGTTGATCGAGTTCACAACCGTGACGGAACTGTCGCGACCCACTTCCCGGACGAGCGCCAGGGCCCGGTCGAAGTTCTCCCCTATCTGCAGCACGCGCGCCCCGTGCATGAGGGCCTGCGCCAATTTCCCCATCGCGACGTTCCCCTCCGGGATCAAAACCCCGCAGACGAGTCCGGCTCGGGCCGCGTACGCGGCTGCCGACGCGCTGGTGTTACCGGTTGATGCACACACCACGGCGCGAGAGCCCTCCTCCATGGCCTTGGAGATCGCAACCGTCATCCCTCGATCCTTGAAGGACCCCGTCGGGTTGAGCCCCTCGTACTTAAGCCAAACCTCGGCACCGGTCTCGTCGGAGAGCCTCGACGATCGAATCAGAGGCGTGTTGCCTTCTCCCAACGAGACGGCCGGCGTGGAATGGGTGACGGGCAGGTGGTCCCGGAACCGCTCGATTACGCCACTCGGTCGACCGCCGAGCGCCTGCCGACTCATCCCTCTTCGGTGCCGAGCACGCGCATCCTCGAATCGATCGAGTCGACCACCTGCAAGTTCGAGAGCTCGGAGAACGTACGCTCGTGCTGGCTTTCAGTGGCCGAGTGCGTGATTAGAACCAGTGTCGCCTCATCGCCGAAACCCTCCTGCCGAACGCTGGCGATAGAAACGTCGTTGTCGGCAAAGACGCCTGCAACCGCGGCCAGAACCCCCGGCTGATCCAGGACGGAAAGCACCAAGTAGTAGCGCGCCTTGGCCTCATGGGGACCGGTCATCTCGGCGCGGGCGGTGTAGTGCGAGTAGGCGGGACCCTGGAAGGAACCCGAGACGCTGCGCGCCGCCTCGATTAGATCGCCGACAACGGCGGACGCGGTCGGGGCGCCCCCGGCCCCCCGGCCGTAGAACATGATCTCCCCGGCCCTTTCCGCCTCGACGAATATCGCGTTGAACTCGTTGCGAACCGATGCCAGGGGATGTGTTCGGGGAAGCATTGCCGGATGAACCCGCGCCGAAATCTTTGCATCGGATCTCTCCGCAACGGCCACAAGTTTGACCTCGTAGCCCAAATCGTGCGCTGAGGTTATGTCGGTGGGGGTGACTTGTGAGATCCCCTCTCGCTCGACATCTCCGGCGAGAACGTAGGACCCAAAGGCCAAAGACGAAAGTATCGCCAGCTTCGCGGCCGCGTCGTGGCCCTCTATATCCGCGCTCGGATCCACCTCCGTGTAGCCGAGGTCGGCCGCCTCGGTCAGGGCTTCCGCAAAAGACTCACCGGTCTCCGCCATGCGAGTGAGGATGAAGTTTGTCGTCCCGTTTACGATTCCCATCACCCGCTTCACCTTGTCGCCGGCAAGGGATTCCTTCATGGGACGAATGATCGGTATGCCGCCCGCCACAGACGCCTCGAAGAGGAGTTCGACCCCGGCCGCGTCGGCCGCGTCCAGCAATTCGGTTCCCGTGCTCGCCAGCAGTTCCTTGTTCGCAGTGACGACGTGCTTTTTGGAGCGAATGGCCTCGAGGATGAGGTGACGGGCCGGCTCGATGCCACCGATGACCTCAACCACGACGTCGATCGCGGGATCTCCCACGACGTCCGCGGGATCGTCGGTGAAGAGGTGGTCGGGGAGGGTGACGTCCCTCGACTTCCCGGGGTGCCGAACGGCAACACGTGCCAGCTCCACGGGCACCCCGACCCGCGCCCGCAAAGCCTCCTGGCTTTCGGTCAGAACGCGCGCCACCGCCGACCCCACGATTCCGCACCCGAGCAGACCCACCCTGACGGCCGCTGCCGTCGCCGGATCGATGGGTCGGGACGCGGGAAAACTCGACGAAGTCATTCCACCAAGGGACCTAGGCGAAGAAAGGCTGTTCCCATAATCTGTATAACAAAGGTATCGGGGTGCTTCCACGAGGGCGGGGCTCGAGCCAGCGCGTATGTTCTCATCTGCGACGAGGCCGGGTCGTGCGCGTCCGGACAGGCAATCCGGTTCATGAACGTTCGCTAGGAACGGGATCTCCGCCTCGCCCAGTCCGAACGGGCGGATCCCCGACCCGGCAACTTTCCGGCGGGAAGTTTCGACACAGGTCCCCCCGACCGAACGGCGAATAATCCGAGCGTGATCAGATTCCTTCGGCACGCTTTATTCGTCGCGCTCATCGCCGCGCTCTCGATAAGCGGACCGACCTCGGCGGGCGGCGGCTCGCCGAAGCGCTTCACGCTGCGACCAGGCCGGGCGATCTTCTGGAACGGCCCCCACATAAAGGACTCGAGCAATTCAGGCGGAAGCCGATGCGGAGGATCTCCCTGCTGGGAGTACGCGATCAAAGTCACGGCGAAGGCGTACCGCCTTCGAATCGGGATAGATCATCCGGAGGTAGGCGACGTCTTCGAGGTCGAGGTCGTTGATCCGACCGACACGCAGACGTCGTTCAGCCCCGGCACCGGCCTCTATTCGACCGAGTCCCTGCACGTCGGCCCGAAGCCCGGGACCTGGCGGGTTCGAGTCATCGCGGAGGACGTTACCGATTCGGCCTTTCGGATGAGGGCAAAGCTCGAGGAGAGTCAACCGAGACTCGGAAGCGGAAGGGTTCTTCCCAACCTTCAGGTCCTCCCCCCACACGAAGCCTCGTTTCTGTTTCCTCGCACGAACGGGACAACCGATCCGCCGCAGGGTGTCGATCTGGCGGGGGCCGAGTCATGCCATCCCGAGGAGCACGTCGAGGAGCAGGCGGTCAGATGTCTCAGGGTCGCGTTCGGCATTCGCAACACGGGGCGCGGTCCGATGCAGCTGTATACCGAGGGAACGTTTCCACTCGATCAGACTTTGTACCAGCGGGTTCGCCGAGCCGACGGCACCTTTTTCGACCGCGAGGCGGGAGTCGCGCGCTACCACAAGACTCATGCCCACTATCACCATCACGACGCGGTCGCGCTGAGGCTGTATCGCGTCGCCAAACCCAAAAACGGAAAGCTGGAAGCCGTGACCTCGAAGCGTTACAAGGGCTTCGCCCACAGAGACGAGTTGCTGAGGGATTGGAATCGGTTCTATCCGACGTGGATACAGTTTGGTTTTGGATTGATGGCCGGATGGAGCGACATCTACGAGTGGGACCGTCCCGGCAACTACATTCCATTCGGCCTTAACGGCGACGGTCGCTACGTGCT
>JALZEK010000107.1 GCA_030862065.1 Actinomycetota bacterium
TCGAGTTGACAGGCGATGGGCGCGTGTTCGAAGAAGTAACGCTGTGACTCCTGCGTCTGCCCCAGGCCCGGCGTGGCGAAAAAAGCAACCACGTTGAGCGCGATCAGCGCAACGGTTACGACCGGGAAGCGGCGCGTCGGATTTGCATCGGAGATCGGAATCAACGACAGCATCGTGCGAGTATAGGTTGGCCCTGATTCGTGAAGAATCTCCGTTTGAGCGCGGGAGGAATCGGTGAAAGACGAGTTTCGAAGGCTGGGTCTGTTCACATCGGGTGTCGCCGAGTTGACGCGCCACCGCGCCGAACAGATCGTGAAGGAGATGGTGAAGTCGGGTGAGGTCAGAAGGGACCGGGCCTCGTCGCTGGTAAGGACCGTCCTGGATGTCGGAAGGGATAACCGCAAGGAGTTCATTCGCACTGTTCGCTCCGAGATCAGGAACCAGATCTCGGCCCTCGGACTCGCGACTCAGCGGGATCTCGAGCGGATCGAGCGACGTGTGTCGCGGCTGGAGGACCGCAACAGGAAAACAACGAAGAAGACCTCGAAGAAACCGACGAGCGCAAAGAAATCAACGGTCAAGCGCACGACCAGACGAGCTCCGGCCCCCGGCGGAAGCTGATTTCTCGATATCGAGAAAGGTCGGCTCGGAGTCGGGTTTAATTCAACCGTGATGGAAAACGATTCGTCTGCGGAATACGCCGAGAAGATCCGATCGAGCCTGGAGCTCGCGGAGGAGCAAGACGACGAGTCCAGGCTGAGATTGCTCGAGGACCTCCACAAGGAGCTCGAGGAGCGGCTCGAAGGTCAGATCTCGCACGAGGACACTCGCCCCGGCGCGTGACCGGCCTCGCCGGTTCGCGCTCGCTGGCCGTGACCAAACGTCTGAGACTCGACGCAGAACTGGTCCGACGGGGTCTCAGCGAATCGCGGGCCTCAGCCCGTCAAGCGGTGAAAGACGGCCGGGTGACCGTGAGGGGGCTTCCCGCCACCAAGGCCGACACCGTCGTTTCGGCCGACATCCCCATAGCAATCGAGGGGCCCGGCCGCAGGTTCGTGTCGCGCGGAGGCGAGAAGCTCGACGCAGCGCTGGATCGCTTCGGCATATCTGTCGAGAACCGCCGGTGGCTGGACGCGGGGGCTTCGACCGGAGGGTTCACCGATTGCCTTCTACAGCGCGGCGCGGCAGCGGTCGCGGCCGTGGACGTCGGCTACGGACAGTTCGACTGGTCGCTGCGCAACCACGACAGAGTCTTTCTGTTGGAGAGAACCAACGTGAGGGCGTTGAGCCGGGACGATCTTCCCTGGATCCCGCAGGGGGTTGTGGCCGACCTCTCCTTTATTTCTCTGCGGCTCGTGCTTCCGGCTCTGAGAACCACCGCCGACACCGGGGCCGACTTCGTTCTGCTGGTGAAGCCTCAATTCGAGGTCGGGCGAGAGCGCGTCGGGAAAGGAGGCGTCGTATCCGATCCCGCGGACTGGAGCGATGCCGT
Source organism: Actinomycetota bacterium (assembly GCA_030862065.1). Classification (GTDB taxonomy): domain Bacteria; phylum Actinomycetota; class CADDZG01; order CADDZG01; family WHSQ01; genus JALZEK01. The sequence continues at coordinate 1,493 of JALZEK010000107.1, forward strand.
GGGGGCGGTGGTGACGGGGGCGAAAACGTTGGATCTCAACCTCGTCGACGCGGCTCCCTCAGCGCTCATGGGGCCGGCCGGTAACGTCGAGTTCTTCGTTCATCTCGCAGAGGGCGCGCCTCACGCGCCGGACGCGATCGATCGAGCGATCGACGAGGCCACGACGTGAAGATCGAGCGCATCGAGATCGTCTCTCATCCCACCAAGTTCGGAGCCCGGCAGCTCGAAGAAGAGCTCAAGACGATTCTCGAGGGGCGCGGCCTGGAGGTGACCTCCCAATCACCAGACCTCATCCTGTCGCTCGGCGGCGACGGGACGGTCCTGAGAGCAGCGCAGCGTGCCCACGCCGAGGACGCGCCGCTTCTCGGAGTCAACCTGGGGGTGCTCGGCTATCTCACGGAGGTGGACGGAGGCAAAGAGATGGATGCCCTGGAACGCGTCTTCTCGGGCGACTATTCGATCGAGGAACGAATAATGCTCGAGTGCGCGATCGACGGCTCTGGGTCTTACGTGGGGCTCAACGAGGTCCTCGTCGAACGCTCGTCTCGAGAGAGGCTGGTCGAGTTGACCGTCGACGTCGGGGGAGAGCGTCTGGCGTCGTTCCCGGCCGACGGGGTCCTGGTCGCAACGCCGACGGGGTCCACCGCCTACGCCCTCAGCGCGGGAGGCCCCATTGTTGATCCCCGGGCGCATTGCCTGATAGTGGTGCCGGTGAGCCCGCACATGATCTTTTCGCGCCCCGTGGTGCTGGCCTCCACCGAGACGGTTCAGATCACCGTTGGGGGGCACAGGGCCGCGTCGCTGACCCTCGACGGCGCCATCGGCACCGAGCTCGTTCCCGGCGCCCAAGTGGGAATCAAAAAGCACGCCAGGCCCCTCCGGTTCCTGCGTCTGTCGGGACCGGGTTTTCTCGAGAGAGTGCGGACCAAGCTGCGGCTCCCCGAATGATGTGCGGGAGTTGTCGCGACGACGTGACCGGTCCGCGAAGACTCGCCGGTCGGCCCGATCGCACACTTAGGATCATCTCCGGAGATGCTTGCTGACCTCGTGGTGAGAGGCCTCGGCGTCATCGATGCGACCGAGGTGTCGTTTGGGGCCGGGTCCAACGCCTTAACCGGAGAAACGGGCGCGGGAAAAACCCTGGTGGTCGCGGCCGTCGGGCTCCTGCTGGGCGATCGCGCCGACAGAGTCATCGTGCGCCGGGGTCGAACCGCGGCCTCGGCCGAGGGGCGTTTCGTGATCGATTCGAGCCACCCCGCGGCGCGCCGCCTCGTGGAACTGGGGCTGGCTCAAGAGACCGGATCCCAAGTAGAGGTGGTCGTTTCGCGCGCCGTGCCGGCCGACGGGTCCAGCTCGGCGCGGATCAACGGACACCTCGTCACGGCAGCGACCATGAGCGAGATCGGTCGAGCTCTCGTCGAGATCGCGGGACAGCACGAACACGGTCGGATCTCGTCTCCCACCTGGCAGCGTCACGCTCTCGATTCTTTCGTCGGTGAAGAAGCCGTGGCGGCGGCAGCGGAGGTCGCCGAGGCGTTCAGGTCTTTCTCGAAGGCCGCGACCCGGCTGCGCGAGCTGCGGGCCGCGGAGCAATCGAGAGAGCGAGAGCTCGACACATTGCGTCACGAGATATCGGAGATCGAGTCGGCCTCGATTCGCGAGGGCGAGTTCGACGACATCCTGGCCGAGACCGGCCGGATGGAGCACGCGGAGACCCTCACTCGGGGCATGGACGAGGCGGTTGGGTCGCTGCGCGCTGAAGGCGGAGCCGAGGACATGGTCGCCCGGGCCGCGACGGCCCTGCGGCCGCTCGAGCCTCACGATCCAAAGCTGACCGCCGTCCGGGAGCAGCTGGAACGCGCCGGAATAGAACTGGCCGACGCCGCCGCGGAGCTGACCGCACGGATGGTGGCTCCCGATCCGACCGCGCTCGAGCAGGCGCGCCTTCGACTCGACGTACTGGCGCGCCTCAAGAGAAAGTACGGCCAGACCGAGGAGCAGATCCTGACCTATCTCGACCGAGCGAGGGCGAGAGAGGCGGAGCTGGAGGCGGCCGGCGGCGATGTCGAGTTGCTCGAGACCCGGGCAACCGAGCAGGAGGCGCGGGCTCGAGCGGCCGCGGTCCGGCTGGGACGGAGCCGGCGGGCCGCGGCCGCAAGACTGGAGGCGGCCGTGGCGGAGTTTCTCGGCGAGCTCGCGATGGAGGGAGCCTCGTTTCGTGTCGCAGTCACAGAAGCGGATCTTTACGAAGGAGGAACGGAGACCGTCGAGTTTCTTTTCGCCGCCGACCCGGCCGAGGCGGCGCGACCTCTGGCGAAGGTTGCGTCCGGAGGAGAGCTCTCGCGCATCGCCCTCGTCCTCCACCTCCTCACATCCTCCAACGACGCCACCACGCTGATCTTCGACGAGGTCGACGCAGGCATTGGGGGGGCGGCCGCGCAGTCGGTGGGCCGGGCGCTCGCCGCCCTCGCCCGTGAATCGGGGCGCCAGGTGGTCGTGGTGACTCACCTGCCCCAGGTGGCCGCCTTTTCCGACAACCATTTCCGTGTCCTGAAAGAAGAAGTGGACGGACGAGCCGCGGCGCGCGTTCAGGAGGTCCAAAAAGAGGATCGGGTGGGAGAGTTGTCTCGCATGCTGGCGGGCCTTCCGGAGAGCGAACGGGGACGGGAACACGCACGCGAGCTCCTCGACATCGCGGGCGGGGCCGGCGCGGCGTGATCAGGCGGAATCGGAAGACCCATCTCGAGCCGAAGGCTCCACCCGGCGCGCTGTCGGGCGTCGCCCGGGTCGACCCCCGGACGAAACGTTTGCTCGCGCGCCTGCAGCCCGGCGAGATCGCGGTGATCAACCACGAGGACATCGACAGGATTTCGGCCGAGGGGCTGATCCAACGGCAGACCAAGGCGGTGGTCAACGCCTCCAAGTCGACCTCGGGCCGCTATCCCAACCTCGGGCCGTTGCTGCTCTGCTCGTCCGGTGTTCCCGTAATCGACGAGGCCGGTCCCGCGGTGATGAACCTTCCCGAGGGATCGAGGTTGGTCATCGAGGGCGGTCGAGTCTTTCGGCGCAACGGCCCCCGGATCATCGAAATCGCCAAGGGAAGAGTCCTGAATCTCGACGAGGTCGAGGACAAACTCGACGAGACGAAGACGCGGATCGGCTCCCAGATCGAAGAATTCGCCGAGAACACCATCGAGTACATCAGGGACGAGCGCGACGTCGTCATCGAGGCGGCCCGGCTTCCCGACGTCAAGACAGATTTCCACGGACGTCACGTTCTGATCGTCGTTCGCGGCTACCACTACAAGGAGGATCTCTCCGCGCTCGGCTCTTACATACGCGAGGTGAACCCGTTGCTCGTGGGCGTGGACGGGGGCGCAGACGCCTTGCTCGAGACCGGTCTCAAGCCCGACATGATCATCGGCGACATGGACTCGGTGACGACGAAGGCCCTCGAGTCGGGAGGGGAGTTAGTCGTGCATGCGTATCCGGGGGGCCGCGCCCCGGGGTTCGATCGCGTCGAGGCGCTGAATCTCGAATCGGTGCTCTTCGAGGCGACGGGCACCTCGGAGGACATAGCGATGCTTCTCGCATACGAGAACGGCGCGGAACTGATCGTCGCCGTCGGAACCCACGCCAACCTCGTCGAGTTCCTCGACAAGGGCCGCAAGGGGATGGCCTCGACTTTCCTCACCCGGTTGCGGGTCGGTCCGATCCTGGTCGACGCCAAGGGAGTGAGCCGTCTTTACCGGGCGCGTGTCAGGCGACGGGACCTTGTGTTCCTGATCGCCGCGGCGCTCGTCACCATGGCCATAGTTGTGGCCGTCTCCGAGCCCTTTCGCCTCTATCTCCAGTACCTATGGAACGATCTCGAGGACGTTTGGTTCTCGATGAGGCGCGCTCTCTTCTAGTGCCGACTCCCTGATGATCGACTTCCGCTATTTCCTCATATCCGTGATCGCGGTCTTTCTCGCGATGGGAGTCGGCATAGTCATGGGGTCGGGTCTGATCGGGGGCGAGGTCGTCGAGGGTCTGCAGGGTCAGGCCAGGGGCCTTTTCGACCGCAACGATGAGCTCGAGCGGCAGATCCTCGAATTGGAGGACGAGGAGGATCACCTGCAGGACGTTCTCGCGAGCATCGAGCCGATGCTTGTGGACAACACACTCGTCGGGTCGCAGGTGGTTGTGGTGGAGGTCGACGGCACGGACGGAGAGTTGATCGACGCCATCCGCCAGGTCGTCGAGGAGGCGGACGGGAACGTTGTCTCGGTCGTGTCCTTCACCGACAAGTTCGCTCTTGCCGACTCGGAAGAAATCGAAGAGCTGCAGGAAATCGCGGGGGCCGAGTCCGCGAACGCAGACGTCTTGAGGGCCGATGTCGGGCGACAGATCGGTGCCCTTGCCGGCGTCGCCGCCGGAGCGCGCAGCGACGATCGGGGACGACTGGCGCCACAAGGTTCACAGGAAATGCTCGAATCTCTTCGGGACGCGGACTACGTCACCATCGAGTCGGATCAGGATCGCGCCGTGCCCATAGGGGCGAGCTTCGTTATCGCCGGGGGCTCTCCCAGCGACATCCCGTTCCCCGCGGTGGACATGATCGAGTCGATGGCCCTGGCTCTCGACGAGCTCGGCCGCAGCGTGATCGTGGCGGAGACCTCCGACAGCACCTGGGAGCTGACTGCCGACCTGCGCGGCGACGACGAACTGGTGGCGGCGGTCAGCACAGTCGACAACGCCGAGACCGTTCCGGGGCGGATCTCGGTGGCCCTGGGGCTGAACAACCTTGCCTCCGACCCGGCCTTCCACGCCGGGACAGATGGAGGCGCGACGGTTCCCATTCCGACACCGTCGCCGTAGTGGCCCAAGAGGTGGCCCTCGAAACCGAAATCGCTCCGGGATCACTCGGACGGGGCGCCGCGGCGATTGCTGGCGCCACCGCGGTGTCGCGAGTCACGGGATTCGTACGAGTTGCGGTACTGGCTGCGGTGGCGGGGGGAACGTTTCTCGTCAACACCTATCAGACCGCAAACACCGCGCCCAACGTCTTATTCGAACTGGTCGCGGCGGGAGTACTGACTTCGGTCTTCGTCCCGCTCTTCGTGGAGTACCTCGTAGAGCGACGGTCCTCTGAGAGTTGGGAGGCGGCGAACGCGCTTACTTCTGTAACCGTCGTCGCTCTGGTCGGGTTGGCCGCGGCTCTGGCTCTTTCGGCGCCTCTCATAATGCGCCTGCTGACGCTCGGCGTGCGCGATCCCGAGTTGCGGTCGGAGGAGATCCAACTGGGAACCGCGTTGCTCAGGCTCTTCTCTCCGCAGGTCGTCTTCTACGGGGTCGGGATGATCATGACCGGAGCCCTGCATGCCCATAGACGATTTGGACTTCCCGCGGTTGCTCCCATCTTCAACAACGTCGTCGTCATCGGTGTCTACGCGGCCTACGCCGCGTCTCGTGGCGATCGACCGGCCGACGTCGGGACGATCACCGCCGGGGAGACCCTGTTGCTCGGGCTCGGCACCACCGCCGGGGTTGTGGCGATGACCGTTTGTCTCGTCCCGCCACTGACGCGGCTGGGGTGGCGCTTCCGGTGGAGATTCGATCTCTCCCATCCCGCGGTCAAGAGGGCCTGGAAGATGGGTGTGTGGACTCTCGGCTACGCGGGCGGATACCAGGCCGGGCTGATAGTCGTTCTGATCCTCGCAAACGAGATCAGAGGTGGGGTCGCTGCCTACCAGTGGGCGTACGTGTTCTTTTACGTGCCTCACGCGCTGTTCGCCGCGCCGATATTCCATGTTCTCTTCCCGGCGATGTCGGAGGATGTCGCCCGCGGGGAGTCCGAGTCGCTGCGAACGCGCCTGCAGAGCGGCCTGGGCATGCTTGGGTTCGTCCTGATTCCGATCGCCGCGCTGATGCTCGTGACCTCGGAGATCGTCGCGAGACTGACGCTCGAGTACGGAGTGATGTCGGCCGCGGACGCGGGCTTGGTCGGTCGGGTCATGGCGGCTTTCGCCATCGGCCTGCCGGCCTATTCCGCTTTCCTCGTGCTGACCCGAGCCTTCTACGCCATGGGCGACGCGCGCACCCCTGCGATCGTGAACGGGGGAGCGATTGTGGTTTCGAGTGCGAGCGCCGCACTGTTGTTCTTCGTGGCGAGCGACGCGTGGGCGGTGCCGGGGCTGGCACTCGGGCACACGATCGGGTTCACCGTCGGGACGGCAGGGCTGTTGTGGGTCCTGGCGAGAAAGGGCCTGTCCCCGCTGGGCCGGTCGACGGTTGCGGCCCTGGTCCGGTCGACGGCCGCGGCGGTCCTTGCCGGAATCGCGATGGCCGGAACGCGAGCACTTCTTCCGGAGGCGACAAAGCTTCAGGAGCTCGTTGCTCTGGCGGTGGTGGCCTTGATCGGCGCGGTCGTTTACGTGGCCGCGATGGTGGTCGTGGGGTCGTCGGAGCTCACAAGGCTCGTCGATCTTGCCTTCGGCCGGCCTTCCCCGGCGCTCATAGTGAAGGGCAAGGTTCTGCAGGTCATGGGCCCCTCCGCGGGAGGAATCGGCCGGCACGTCGCGTTGGTGACCGAGGGGCTCGACGGGCGCCAAGGGCTGGTGGTCGACATCGCGGCGCCTCCCGACGTGCCGGTGATGATGCCCAAGGAGGTCCACCCTCTGTGGATCCCCTCAGGGCCCCTTCTCGGTCATCGCAAGGCGGTTGCCGCGATCCGGGCGATCGTCACCGAGGGCGGCTACGAACTGGTCCACGCTCACGGATTGCGTGCCGGCATCGACTCGGCGCTGGCAGTGCGCGGTTCCGACAGACGGGTAATCCTGACGGTTCACAACCTCGTCATGCCGGAGATAGCGGGGCGTCTGAAGGCGCTCGTCTATCGGTGGGCCGAGCCGCTGGCGGTGAGATTGAGCGCGAGAACGTTTGGAGCGTCCAAACAGATCAGCCGGCACCTCGCCGAGATTGCTAAGGGCTCCGCGCCCAAGATCGAGACGCTTCACGCGCCGGTCGGCGACCCACCCCCGGTGTCGCGGTCGAAGGAGGAGGCGCGGGCGGAGCTGGGCGCGAGACCGGAGGAACGACTGGTGGTTACCGCGGCGCGCCTCGCGCCCCAGAAGGCCCTCGAGGTAATGCTCGAGGCCGTTGCAGCTCTCCCCGACGATGTCGTGCTCGTGATCGTGGGCGAGGGGCCGCTTCGGGGAGACCTGGAAAGCCGCGCCGCGGAACTGGGTTTGTCGCGCCGCGTCAAGTTCACAGGTTTTCGATCCGACGCCGCCGACTTCATCGCCGCGGCCGACGTCTTCTGCCTGTCCTCGGTGTGGGAGGCGGTCGCGCTGGCCGCTCAGGAGGCCGTGTTACTGGGAACACCTGTCGTGTCGACCGACGTCGGCGGGATGTCGGAACTCATTCGCGACGGATATTCAGGCCGGCTCGTGGCAAAGGGCGACGCGGACGAGCTGGCGTCCGCGCTGAAAGAGGTCCTTGATTCCCCCGAAGTGGGAAGCATCTATGCCGCCCGTGCTCTAGAGGACCTTCGCAATCGCTTCTCGCGCGAGAAGATGCTCGACCGACTGGCCCGAGAGTACCGGGGGGACCAAAGTGCATAAGGCGGTCGCCGGCCTCTGTCTCGCGATCATCCTCGGCACGATGACTCCTGCGCGCGCCGCGGATCGTCCCCGGGTCGTGATCTTCACGCTTCCCGCCGTCACCTGGGCGGAGGTGGCGCGGGTCGATCCTGAAGAGCTCCTCGAGCTGGCCGAACGCGGCTCGGCGGGCTCCGTTTCGGTCAGGGCGATCAGCTCGCGTACGTCTTACGCCGCCGGATTCGCCACGCTCGGAGGCGGAAGCAGGATCGATGCCCGGCGGACCCACGCGGCCCCCGCGCTGGACGAGGGGGCCGAGATCGAGAGAGCCGGTGGGGAACCGCGCTCGCTCTCCGTGGACGTCCCCGTAGCCGGGGCGACCGAGATTGCAGAGGACGCCGCCGAGGACGGTTACGACGCAGTCCCGGGAGCACTTGCCGACGCCTTGCCCGAATCAAGCCTGACCGTCGTCGGCAACAGCGACACCGCGCTGCGTCCGCCGGCCCCGGTCGGCTACGGACGATGGGTGCTGCTCGCGGGCATGGAGGCATCCTCCGCGGAGGTTGCTCTCGCTTACACCGGACCGGGGTTGTTGGAATCCGATCCCTCTGCTCCGTTCGGGGTTCGCACGTCGGATACAAAGGCGCGGTCGCTCCTCGCCGAGGCGCTTGAGGGCCCCCCGGTCACGATCTTCGATCCCGGTGATCTCGCCCGAGCCGACGAGTACGCGATGGCCACCGCCACCGAGGCGCCGGAGGCGCGCCGCGCCGCCTTGCTCGCGGCCGACGACCTGCTGGGCTTCGTTGCCGATCGACTCGACTTCGAGCGCGACCTCCTTCTCGTCGTCTCGCCGACGTCGCCGTGGTGGGACGAGGACGCACATCTCGGCGTTGCTATCGCGGTGGGTCCGGGGTTCCGACCTCACACGACCCTGCAGTCCGCCTTCACGCGCCGTCCCGGCGTGGTCGCGCTGACGGACGTCGCCCCGACGGTGCTGGAACACCTCGAAATCGAGCGGCCCTCGTCGATGACCGGCAGACCGTGGTTCTCGGTCGGCAGTTCGGAGGACCCGGTTTCCGACGGGATCGCCGTGGACGAGGAATCGATCTTCGTCGAGAACCTCAAGACACCCATCTCGGCCGGCTTCGTCATCGCTCAGGTACTCGTCTATCTCGCCGCGATCATCTTCATAGTTCGTCGGGGGGCCGGTCCGATCAGGGCCGGGCACGGCAAATGGGCGGAGATCGCGGCCCTCGGGATCGTGGCCTTTCCGATCTCGACCTTTGTCGCCGGAGTCGTCGACCAGTATGAGCTCGGCGCGGCGGGATCGACGGCTCTGATCGTCGGCATCGACGCCGCAATGGTAGGCCTCACCGTGTTGACCCTCAGATCGCCGCTCGATCGTTTTCTCGCGCTGACCGTCGGAACCGTCGCGATCCTGCTCACCGATCTGCTGGTCGGATCGCCCTTACAGCTCAACACCGTGCTCGGCTACTCGCCCGTTGTGGCCGGGCGCTTCGCGGGACTGGGGAACATCGGATTCGCGATCCTCGGGATCGCCGCCCTTCTCACGGGAGCGCTGGTCGTTCACAAGCGGCCGGAGTCGAGATGGGCCCTGTTCGGAGCCGCCGCCGTCTTCGCCGTTGCGATCCTGTTCGACGGTGCCCCTCAACTCGGAAGCGACGTCGGCGGCGTCATCGCGCTGGTACCCGCGTTGGGACTGACGTGGCTGTTGCTGGCCGGAGGCAGACCCACGCTTCGTATTGCCGTTCTCGCCTTGGTGGGCGCCCTCGTCATGGTTGCGATTTTTTTGGCCGTCGATCTGGCTCGCCCCGCCGACGAGCAGACGCATCTCGCTCGTTTTTACGAAGACGTGCGCGATCGCGGCGCCGGAGTACTCGTCGGGACTCTCGAGAGGAAGGCGCGGGCCAACGTGCGCTTGTTCACGTCGACTTTCTGGACCTACTTCGTTCCGCCGGCCCTGCTGACCATAGCGCTGCTTCTGCAGCGACCGAGAGGGAGATGGCAGGCGCTCGCCCGAGCCTTTCCAAAGCTTCGGTCGGGCCTGATCGGCGGTCTGTTGCTGGCGGTCGTCGGCTTCGTCGTAAACGACTCGGGGATAGTCATCCCGGCCCTGGTCCTCACCTACCTCGTACCGATGTCGGTGATCCTCCATCTCTGCCTTCTGCGCGACCAGGAGCCTGCCGAGGCCCCGGCGTGAGCGCGGCAGACCTTCTCGTGTGGGGATCGGGAGCGGTTATCGGGTTCGCAACCGCCCTGTTGTGGGTGGCGGGGCTGTCGGGAAGAGCGGACCCAAGACTCGTCCGCACGAACGTCTCCGGAATGACCGTGCCCGCGGTGCTCGGGATGCCGCTCGTCGCCGGTTCTCTCAACGGTCTCTTCGTCGTGGCTGTCATAGATCGATTCTCGGCCGGCGCACCGTCCTCGGTGCGCTCCAATCTCGCGCTGGCAACGGTCGTTGCCGCGTGCTGGGTCGCCGGCTACGTCGACGACCTTCGAGGAGAGGAGAGGACCAGGGGCTTCCTCGGGCATTTCAGAGCACTGGCCTCGGCTCGGCTCACCGGCGGCCTGGTGAAGATCGCGCTGGTCGGCGCGGCCGGGGTCGCGGCCGGCCTGTTGTTGGGGGACGGACGGTTCGTCGTCGAGTGCGCGCTCCTGATCGGGTTGACGGCCAACCTTGTAAACCTCTTGGACAGGGCTCCGGGGAGGGCGGGGAAACTCTCCCTTGTCGGCGCGCTTGTGCTCGTGCTCGTCGCACCGCCCGCGTGGACGGTCGGCACGGCCGGACTGATGGGAGCACTGGTGGTGTGTCTGCCCGTCGACCTCAAAGAGCGGGCGATGCTGGGCGACGCCGGGGCGAACCCGCTCGGAGCAATCCTGGGGTTGGGTCTGACGATGGCCCTGTCGGAGCCCGGTCGCTTGATTGCACTCGTCGTACTGCTGGCGCTCAACCTCGCCTCCGAGCGGTGGTCTTTTTCCAAGGTGATCGAGTCCAATCGCTTTCTTGGCCGCGCCGACAGGGTCGGCCGGAAGTAGTTTCCGACGCCTATTGGGGTTCGGGACCGAAATTCCCGAATGACTCGTCCTCCCTGCTACCGCGTGCTACGTTGAGACGACCTTCCTCGAGGCTTTTCCGGGCGTCGGCCCGGGTCCACTTGTGGGGGTCGTCACCTGTTGGCAGAACGGCCGGCCTCAGTAAAGTTTGTAGGGACCTGCCGGTGATCTGGATGGAGGATCGGTGGCGAAGCACGTATTCGTGACGGGCGGTGTGGTTTCGAGCCTCGGCAAGGGCATCACCGCCGCCTCGCTCGGCCGTCTTCTCAAGACCCGCGGCCTACGGGTCATGATGCAGAAGCTCGACCCCTACATAAACGTCGACCCGGGCACCATGAACCCCTTCCAGCACGGCGAGGTCTTCGTCACCGAGGACGGGGGAGAGACCGATCTCGATCTCGGCCACTACGAGCGTTTCATCGACGAGAACATGTTCAAGGCCTCGAACGTCACCACCGGTGCCATCTACCAATCGGTCATAGCAAAGGAGCGCCGGGGCGACTTCCTCGGGGACACCGTTCAGGTCATCCCGCACATTACGAACGCCATCAAGGAACGCATCACGTCGCTGGCCGAGGACTCGGGGGCCGACGTCCTCATCACCGAGATCGGCGGAACGGTCGGAGACATCGAGTCGCTTCCGTTCCTGGAGGCCATCCGCCAGTTGAAGACCGAGCTGGGCCGCGACGACTCCTGCTACGTGCACGTCACGCTCGTTCCCTACATGGCTCCTGCGGAGGAGCTCAAGACCAAGCCGACTCAGCACTCGGTCAGGGAGCTCAGAAGCATCGGTATCCATCCCGACGCGATCGTGTGCAGGTCCGACCGACCGATAGCTCCCGGGCTCAAGAAGAAGATCTCGCTCCTTTGCGACGTCGGGACCGACGCGATCGTGTCCGCGGTGGACTCGACCAACATCTACGAGATCCCGCTCGTCCTTCACGAGGAGGGGCTCGACCAGTTCATAGTCGACCACCTTCGGATGCAACCGGTGGCCGACCCCGAGCTGACGCAGTGGAAGGGCCTCGTCAAGCGCGTGGACTCGCTTAGCCGAACGGTCCGAATCGGCCTGATCGGCAAATACGTTTCCCTCCCCGATGCTTACCTCTCGGTCGTCGAAAGCCTCAAGCACGCCGGCTACAGACACGACGCCAACGTCGACATCGAGTGGATCGCCTCCGACGACCTGCAGGCCGAGAATCCGGCGGAGCGACTGGCCGGAGTGGACGGGATTCTGGTGCCCGGCGGATTCGGCGTCAGGGGAGTCGAGGGAAAGATCGCCGCGGTCCGCCACGCGAGGGAGAACGGGGTCCCGTTCCTCGGCATCTGTCTCGGTCTTCAGTGTGCGGTCACCGAGTTCGCCCGCAACGTGGCCAAGCTCGAGGGCGCCAACAGCTCCGAGTTCGACGGCGCGACCGAGTATCCGGTCGTGGACATCCTGGCCGACCAGGACCTCAGCCGGATGGGCGGCACCATGCGGTTGGGCGCCTATCCGTGCCGGCTCACCCCCGGCTCGAAGGCCGCCCAGGCCTACGGGACCGAGCTGGTGTTCGAGCGGCACCGGCACCGCTACGAGGTCAACCCCCGTTTCAGGCGCAAGCTCGAAGATGCCGGACTGGTCTGCAGCGGGGAGTCACCCGATAGGACTCTCGTAGAGATCATCGAGTTGCCCGAGCACCCCTGGTTCGTGGCCGGGCAATTCCACCCCGAGTTCAAGTCTCGCCCCGACCGGCCTCATCCCCTCTTCCGGGACTTCGTTGGAGCGGCGCTAGAGCGCAGGGCGCGCGTCCGCGTTGCCCCGCCGCCCCCGGCGGTCAAAACCAGGCTGTAAGACCCGAAATCAGGCCGCGTTTAGGCCGCCGGGTACCGGACATCCAGCCGATGAACAATGGAACACAGGCGAAGACCGCGACCGAAATCAAGAGGCTGGGAGCCGTCGGCACCTCGCTGCAAGACATTTCCACGACTCTTGCTCCACCGTCGACGGGACCGCCCATCAACACGTTGTTTTGGGGCGCCGGCACCCTTTTTTCAACCGTACGTCCGTTGGGGAACCTGACCGTCTGCGAACAAACGGATTCGGTAATCGAGTACGCCCCGAACAACAACCAAACGCCTACGCCCAGAGCGGCTACCGCAATAAAGGGTGTGGGGACTCGGGGCTCGGTTTTAGGCGACAACGCATAGGCGACAAGGTAAAAGGCAGCCGGGAGCAGCAGAGGAAGGGTTGCACCGGCCAGAGAAATCAGCGAGGCGGGAACACTGATTAAAGCTGCGGCCAGCAGCGCCGGCCGGCGGTTGAGGCCGATGATGGCCAGAACGGCAGGTAAGGAAATTGAGCCGATCAGGGGAAACAGGGCCAACCTGGCGCGCCATACATCCGGCCCCTCCGCGTTCGCCCAGGCCAGCGCGCTGAGCACCAAGGCTATTGCCGCACCCAGGGCGAGGCCGACAACGGCCGGGCTCTGGGCCGACTTCGTTCTGCCTTCGATCTCCATCACCTTGATCCGGCAAGCGCGCCAAGGAGGGGCGCGGTGCGCTCCGCGGCGTCGAGCAGCTTTCCCGGCTCGTGGCGTCCGGGTTGAAGGTGCGTGAGCAGATCGATTCCGAGATAGAAGGCCACGACCGCGTAGGCAATTTCCTCTGATGACGCCAGCGACCGCAGAGCGTCCGGCAGCACCTTTTCTATGGCGAGACGGGCGAAGTCGATCCACGGATCCAGCCGGGCCACAATCTCGGAACCGAGCTCGGGGTCCGAGAGACTTCCGGCGATCATCTCGGAGAGAACTGTGATGTGACCGGAGGCCAGATCCTCGCGGTATATCCGAGACGCGACCTCAATGAGTTCCTCGACCGTATTTGCCCCCGCCACTGCCGTCTCGTAGGCCTCCATCCGGCGGGCGCTGGTTTCATCGAGAGCGGCGAGAAGCAAATCCGTGATTGATCCGAAGTGGTAGAAGATCAGCGCCTGGTTGAAGCCTCCGCGGCGGCTTATCTCCCGTGCGGTGGAGCCCCGGTATCCGCTGTTTTTGAGTGTGTCGAGCGCGGCCTCGATGATCTTCTGCTTGGTTTCCGAACGGGCTCTGCGGGGGGGTGGGCCGGGTGTTTGAGCGGTCGCTTTGAGCATATGCTCAAATTAGCCCTTTAGGCCGACCGCGTCAAGCGCCCCAGTGATCGCCGAACTCGCCGAGACCTCTCGGCGTCGATCCTCCTGCAAGATCCTGTGACTTCAACGAAGGGCGAACTCCCATAATGTTGCGGAGATGAGGGTCGGGGTTCCGTCGGAGGTCAAGGACAACGAGTACCGCGTCGCGATGACTCCGGCGGGGGTCAGGGAACTGGTCGTCCTCGGCCACACCGTGCTTATCGAGCACGAGGCCGGCCGGGGATCGAGCATCTACGACGACGAGTTCGAGAGGGCGGGAGCGAAGATCGTGCCCGACCCCGAGGCCGTCTTTGCCGAGTCCGACACGGTCCTCAAGGTCAAGGAGCCGATCGAGCAAGAGTTTGGGTTGCTGCGCGACGGTCTCATTTTGTTCACGTACCTACATCTCGCCGCGAGCGAGCCGGTCACGAGCGCGCTCGTCGACTCCGGAGCGTCGGGGGTCGCATACGAGACGGTCGAGCTGGGCGACGGCTCCCTGCCCTTGCTGGCACCGATGAGCGAGGTCGCCGGGCGCATGGCCCCTCAGGTCGGAGCCAATTTCCTGGAGCGCGAGAACGGGGGTCGGGGCGTGCTCCTGGGAGGGGTCTCGGGGGTTCGACCGGCGCGGGTCCTGGTGATCGGAGCGGGGATGGCCGGGATGAACGCGGCCTGGATCGCCCAGGGAATGGAGGCGGAGGTCGTGGTTCTCGACAAGAACATCAACAAGCTGCGCGACATCGACCGCATTCACCAGGGCAAGATCCTGACCCTGGCCTCCAACCGGCTCGTGGTGGAGGAATCGGTGGCGTCCGCCGATCTCGTCATCGGGGCGGTTTTGATTCCCGGGGCCCGGGCCCCGAAGCTCGTCACCGAGGAGATGATCGAGCAGATGAATCCCGGCTCGGTCGTGATCGACATCTCGGTAGACCAGGGCGGGTGCTTCGAGACCTCCAGGATGACGACTCATTCGGACCCCACCTATCTCGTTCACGACGTCGTTCACTACTGCGTCGGCAACATGCCGGGTGCGGTCCCGCACACGTCGACGTACGCGCTCACGAACGCGACCCTTCCCTACGTGGTCGCGCTCGCCGAAAAGGGTCTCGAGGGAGCCGTGGCCGACGATCCCGCTCTCGCCAAGGGCGTCAACGTCTACAACGGCACGCTCGTTTACGAACCCGTTGCCGAGGCCCACCGGCGACCCTGGACCCCGCTCGAAGATCTACTTCAGTAGTGGAGCGCCCCGCGGCAATTCAACCGCCGTGACGAATCGCGCTGCTTTAAAGACCGCTCCCCGGTCCTCGACGAGGGGGCCGCGCCTCCTCCAGTCCTGGATGGATGAGTTCGTGTCTTACGCGCGATCGGAAAAAGGACTCTCGGCAAACACCATTTCTGCGTACCGGCGCGACCTGAACGCCTTTCGCGACTTCTGTGGCGACGAGAGGGTCGATCCTCGCCGGGTCCGCACCGAGGATCTGACCGATTTTCTGGATCGACTCCGCCGAGGCAAGGCTCCCGCGTCGCGACCTCTCTCGCCCGCGTCGGTTGCCCGGATGATGGTCACCCTTCGCTCGTTCTTCCGTTTTCTCGTGAGGGAAGGTCATCTCCAAACAGATCCCTCGGCGAAACTGGGAAGTCCCAAGCGAGCCCGGTCGGTTCCCAAGGCCATAACGGTCGAGGACGTCGCGAGGTTGGTCGAACTGCCGGGTGACGGTCTGCTTGGTCGAAGGGACCGCGCCATCCTGGAGACCCTTTACGGAGCCGGGCTCAGGATCTCGGAACTGGTCGACCTCGACGTGGACGATGTCGACCTCGACGAGAAAACGATTCTCGTGAGGGCCGGCAAGGGAAGCAAGGCCCGTCGGGTCCCGCTCGGCCGGCTTGCCGCAGGGGCGGTCGGCGCGTATCTGTCGATCGCGAGGCCCCAGCTCGTCGCTCGGGCGAAGGCGAGGCCCCCTCCGGCCCTGTTCTTGAACGCGAGGGGAGGGCGACTGAGCCGGCAGGGGTGCTGGAAGATCCTCAAGGCCTATGCTGGGACGGCCGGGCTCGGCAAAAAGGTCTCGCCCCACACGCTGCGCCACTCCTTCGCGACCCACATGCTCGACGCGGGGGCCGACATCCGCGTGGTTCAGGAGCTCCTCGGGCACGCCAGTCTGGCAACGACGCAGGTCTACACCCTGGTGAGCTCGGCCAGGCTCAAGGAGGCCCACGCGGCCGCGCACCCGCGCGCCCATTAGCGGGCAGGGCCGCTAGGGTCTTGTACGAGCCGGTTGGAGGGAAAACGCAATGCTTGAAACGATTCGAGCCAACCTCGAGGCAGAACGGCGCGAGGTCGAGCGTCAGATCGAGAATTACGGTGCGACCGTGGGTACCGCGGGGGAGGTGAAGCCCGACCAGGGCGGGTTTGCCGATTCCGCTCACGTCGCCGCGGAGCGATCCGAGGCGCTGTCGTTTCTCGAGCAGCTGACCACGGCCCGGGCCGAGATAGTCAAGGCCCTGGAACGGATAGAGGCGGGAACCTACGGGCGTTGCGAGCGCTGCGGAAACGAGATTCCCCTCGAGCGTCTGGAGGTCGTTCCCACCACCACCATGTGCGTCGCCTGCAAGCAGCAAACCGGACGGTGATCGACGCCGGCTCCCGGCCGGAGCCGAAGGCGCGGGCCGTCGTATTGGTCGTTCTCGATTCGGTTGGGATTGGAGGAGCTCCGGACGCGGCGAGTTTTGGAGACGAGGGTTCGGCGACGCTTCCTCATGTCGCGAAGGCGGTCGGGGGTCTCGATCTGCCCCACCTGCAGCGGTTGGGGCTGGGCCGGGTGGCCACGATCGCCGGTGTCGAGCCGGCCGATCGACCCGACGGGGCCTTCGGTGCGATGACCGAGCGGTCTCCCGGCAAAGACACCACCACCGGCCACTGGGAGATCGCCGGCGTGATCCTCGAGCGGGCCTTCCCGACCTATCCCGAGGGCTTCCCCGCCGAGGTGATCGACGAGTTCGAGCGCCGGATCGGGCGGCCGGTGCTCGGCAACGTAGCGGCCTCGGGAACGGAGATCATCGATCGACTCGGGGAGGAGCACCTCGAGACCGGTAAGCCGATCGTCTACACGTCGGCGGACAGCGTTTTTCAGATCGCGGCCCACGTCGAGGTGATCCCTCTAGAGCAGCTTTACTCGATGTGCCGAGCCGCCCGGGAGCTGTTGAGGGACGAACACGAGGTCGGCCGGGTGATCGCCAGGCCCTTCGAGGGCCGGCCGGGAGCGTTTGCCAGGACCCCCGACCGTCACGACTTCTCGGTTCTGCCCCCCCGCCACACCGTCCTCGACGAGATCTCGGGGGCCGGGCTGGAGGTGTGCGCGGTCGGCAAGGTCGCCGACATCTTCGGGGGCCGAGGCGTGACCTCGTCCCGGCCCACTCGTTCCAACGACGAGGGGGTCGACGCGATCGTGAAGGCCACCCGGTCGATTGGATCGGGGCTCGTCTTCGCCAACCTCGTCGACTTCGATCAGAGCTACGGGCACCGCAACGACCCCCGGGGCTACGCCGACTCTCTTCAGGAATTCGACCGACGGTTGCCCGAGATCCGGGGCGCGCTCGGCCGACGCGACTTCCTGATGCTCACCGCCGACCACGGAAACGACCCCACGACCTCGTCGACCGATCACTCGAGGGAGAGAGTGCCCCTTCTCGTCTGCGGGGAAGAGGTCCGGGCGGACCTCGACCTCGAGGTGAGAGACACGTTCGCCGACGCCGGGACGACGGCGGCCGACCTGCTCGGTGTGGCCACCGCTACCCCCGGCCGATCCTTTGCGGCCGGTCTCACGTCACGGCCCGCGACTTAGCCCCGATTTACAAAACTTCACAGCGGCTCGGCCCGGGGTGTTGTCGGAGCCCGACGCGCCGGTGTAACCTTCGTCGGCTACAAGGAGATTTGTCGACAAGTTTCCAATCGCGTTCTGTTTTTCGTGGGAGGTGACATGGACGAAAGCTCGGCGGCCACGGGGGTTGCTCCCGCGTGGGTCGGCGATGCGGACGACCGCGCCGGTCCCGACTCCAAGAGCGCCCGGATCGTGGCCCTGGCCAACCAGAAGGGGGGAGTGGGCAAGACCACGACCGCCATCAACCTGGCGGCCGCCCTTACCGAGCTCGATCAGCGGGTCCTGCTGGTCGACTTCGACCCCCAGGGGGGCTGTGGGATCGGGCTCGGGATCGAGCCCCAGGGTCTCGACCTGTCGATCTACAACGCCCTGCTCGATCGGTCCTGCGATGTCGAGGAGGTCATCGTCAAGACGAACTTCGACGGACTCGAGCTTCTGCCGGCCAACATCGACCTCGCGGCGGCGGAGCTAATGCTGGTGCAGGAGGTGGCTCGGGAGCAGTCGCTGCTGCGGACGCTTGCTCCGCTGAGGACACGCTACGACTGGATTCTGATCGACTGCCCCCCGTCGCTCGGGTTGTTGACCATCAACGCCCTCACCGCGGCCGACGGCGTGATCATCCCGCTGGAATGCGAGTACTACGCCCTCCGGGGGGTCGCCCTGCTCATGGACTCCATCGAGCGGGTCCGGGACAGACTTAACCCTCGACTTCACGTTGACGGTGTACTCACCACGATGTTCGACAGCCGGACGATCCACGCTCGAGAGGTGATGGAGAGGGTGAAAGAAGCGTTTGGTCGCCGGCTGTTCGACACCGTCGTCCGTAAGACGATCCGTTTTGCCGAGGCCCCGGTGGCGGGGGAGCCCATTCTTTCCTACGCCCCCAACACCACCGGCGCGCTCGCCTATCGAGAGCTTGCGAAGGAGGTGATGGAACGTGTCGCGTCGAGCCAGCCTGCCGGGCGCTGACGAGCTGTTCAGGAAGACCTCTCCTCAACGGAGCGAGACTCCAAAGAAGGGCGCGCCTCCCGTCGACAAATCGACAAAGCTACAAGTAGCCGAGTCGCCAAAGACGGAGGCTCCCTCCGCCCGCCGGACCCCGAAACACGAGGAGAAGGTGACCTTCTACTGCACCCGAGACGATCTGATGGCCCTCGAGAAGGCGAGGTTGGGCCTCAGGGCGGACCACGGCGTGGGAGCAGACCGCGGCCGCATTGTGCGGACCGCCCTGTCCTACGTCCTGGAAGACTTCGAGGCGCGCGGCGAGGACTCGGTGCTCGTCCGGCGCCTCGTCGATTGACCGGAGGAAGTTTTTGGGCCCGGGTCGAACGGCCCGGGCCTCTTCTTTTCTGAAGGGTTCCGGACCCGTGATTCTGTAAACCCGTCGGGTCGGGGAGGCTTACCCCGTGGGTCCGACCGCTTTAAGCTCCAAACCCCGTTGCTCGCCCGAGCTGGCGGATGGGATGGCCCGACGGGGGGCCCCGAAGGATAACCGTAAAGTCAAGCTTTACCTTCTCTCGTGCGGGTGCGGGAGCAATCCTGCGGTCATGGGAGAGAGATCGAGATCACGGCCGGTGACCCCGGTCTCCGATGGCCCGGTCTGGTCGAGGAGCCGGGACGCTCCTAGAGGTCGGCTCAGATCGTGCGAAGACTCGAATCGACGCTCGGGGAGGGGGAGGGCCGACATCCAGGGAACAGAGCCAGCTTTCTCGAGGCGGCGAAGTGAGCCCATACCCTCGCCCGCGGCGTAGGCCAGGTGCCTAGCCTTATCCCAGCGCTTCGCTCCTCTAATAGACAAATAGACTTATCAACTAGGTGATCAGTCTCCATGTCGTCGTCGGCTCGCTGCCCTGTCGACAGGTGTTTTTCTTCTGTTTGTGCCGAGGGGATTTATCAACCAGTAGACAAGTCAACTTAGCGTCAAATCGCTATTCTCAACACCCAGTCCGGGGGTTGGGCGCCGAGGGTGGGGAGGTGGGTCACGGGATCCCGGTCCGGTGCCTCATCGGGGCGGCGAACCGCGGCCCGTTCTGCCTTCGCGGTCAGACCGCCGTTGAACTGCGCCCTCGGTCCTCGGGCGAGAGCCCCTTTCAGACGGGCCCCGGTGGGGCCTGGGTTGGAGCGCGTTGCCATCAGGACTGTGAAACCATCAAGGGCCATCTCAAGAGTAAGGGTATAGTAAACCCTTGGAATCTTGACGTTAACCCTCGAGTGGCGTGTCTCGCGGTCGGGACGCGCTCGCTTCGTCGATCCGGGGATCGGGGTCGGGGATGCAGGTCCGGAGCGTGGTCGCCGCAGTCACGGGCGGGCACCCAGGCGCCGAAGCCGGACGATTCGGCTCGAGGGGAGAGGAGCCGGGGCTGGGGGGAGTGCGGAGGTGACGACGGTCACCGGCGAGACGAGGGACGGATCGAGAGTGTTCTGGCCGGGATCTCGGCCCCTGGCGTTCATCGGCGATCAGGTCTGGATGCGATCAGGCCCGAGCTTGAGAGTTGGCGTGCGCGGCATGGGTCACCGTATGTCTACAAGTCGACATGACTACTTTGGGGCTACCGGAGGAGGTCCGGCGGTCGCGCATCTCCAATATTCCCTGGTAGAGGACCCGTACCAATAAGTCGATAAGTAGACTTATATACCCGCCAGGGATCTCACCCAGGAGTTGACGGTGACCAGCAACGGCTCCAGCAACACCGCCCCCCCAAAGAGCACCAGCAGGATGAGGATGAGCAGACCATAGCGATCGAGCCAGAAAATGATGTGCTGCTTGGACGGTGGAAGGAAGATCGTGAGGAGCCTCGAGCCGTCGAGTGGGGGGAGAGGCAGGAGGTTCAGGACGGCGAGCAGGACGTTGATCGCGATGAAGGTCTCGAGAAAGACCCAGACGGCCGAGCCGGGAGGGGAGTCGGCGACCGCGAGCACAAAGGCGGACACGATCGCCAGCAGGAGGTTCATAAAGGGGCCGGCGAGGGCGACTATCGCCGCCCCGAACCTCTCCGACGACAGGGCCTGGCGGCGAAATTCGACGGGCTTGCCCCAGCCGAAGCCCGCGATGAAGATCAAGAGCGTTCCCAAGGGGTCGAGGTGTCGGGCCGGATTGAGGCTCACCCGCCCCATCGCTCGGGGCAGCCGGTCCCCCTGGAGATCGGCCGCGAGGGCATGGGCGAACTCGTGCAGGGATATCGCAAGTATCAGCGCGATGGCCAGCAGGATGAAGGCAAGCGGCTCGACGCGCAGGAGCTCGACGGGGCTTCCGGGCATATGGTTCCTTCCGGCCGGGGGGTCCCCGGCACCCTTTGCGGTGCGGAGTACGGCCGGTATTCTAGGCGGCGCCCGGCCCCGAGCCTCTCCGGAGACTAACCCTAAACCTAAGGTGTATGAATAAAAGGAAGCGTGCCTTCAGCGGGATTCAGCCCACCGGAAGCGCTCACCTGGGGAATTACCTCGGAGCGCTTCGGAACTGGGTTGCGGCACAGGAGGTTCACGACTGCTTCTACTGCATAGTCGACCTTCATTCGATGACCCTTCCGTGGGATCCGGAGGAGCTGCGGCGAGAGACCGTGGCGAAGGGGGCCGAGCTACTTGCCGCCGGAATCGATCCGGATAAATCGGTTCTGTTCGTCCAGTCTCACGTCCCGGCTCACGCCGAGCTCGCCTGGGTGCTGAGCTGCGTGGCCCGTATGGGAGAACTTCGGAGGATGGTGCAGTTCAAGGAGAAGTCGAGAGGAGAGACGGAGTCGGTCGGGGTGGGTCTGTTCACCTACCCCGTCCTCCAGGCGGCCGATGTCCTCCTTTACCAGGCCCACGGCGTGCCGGTCGGGGAGGATCAGCGCCAGCATGTGGAGCTCATGAGGGATCTCGCCACCCGCTTCAACTCGAGCTACGGACCCACTTTCACGGTCCCCGAGGCGTGGATTCCCGAGACCGGCGCTCGGGTCATGGCCCTCGACGATCCCACCCAGAAGATGAGCAAGTCCGAATCCGACGTCCGGCCCAGCTCGGCCATCAGCATCACCGACGAGCCCGACCTGATACGCAAGAAGGTTCGGTCTGCGGTGACGGATTCGGGGCGAGAGATCGTGGCCGCGCCCGACAAGCCGGCCATCACGAACCTGTTGACGATCTTTTCGCTGGTGGAGGACACGCCCGTGGCCGAGCTGGAGGAGCGGTTCTCCGACACCGGGTACGGAGATTTCAAACTGGCCCTCGCCGACGCAGTCGCCGACCGGCTGGAGCCGATTCGGGCCCGCTACGGCGAGCTGATGGCCGACCTCTCGGAGACCGAACGGCTGCTGGCCGCCGGGGCCCGCAAGGCGGCCGCCGTGGCGGAGCAAACGATGGGCGTGGCGAGAGAAAGAACGGGGCTCGGTCCCCGCCCCGTCTGATGCCCGGGGGAACGTCGATGCCCCTCCGGCCGATGTCGGCAAAAGCCGGATCGGTCCGACCGGGCGGGGATACGCTGGGCGGGCCATCAACCGGATTTGTAGACAAGTAGACAAGTAGAGGAAGGCGTGGGACACGAGGTAAAGCTCGAGGTATTTGAGGGTCCGATCGATCTGTTACTTCACCTGGTGACGCGCCGGCGGGTGGACATCTACGACGTCTCGCTGGCCTCCATCACCGACGAGTACCTGACCGCGCTGGACGGGCTCGAAGGGCTGGACCTGGAGGCCGCCACGGGCTTTCTTGTGATCGCCGCGGCGCTGCTCGAGTTGAAATCGGCGCGCCTGCTCCCCGGGCCCGACCTCGAGGAGGACGACGGGCTGCTTGAGCAGCGGGACCTGCTTCTGGCAAGGCTCGTGGAGTGCTCGACCTTCAGAGAGGCCGGATCCTGGATGGCGGGCGCACTGGAGCGGGGAGGCCTGCGGCACGGCCGGACCGCGGGGCTCGAGCCGCAGTTCCTGAACCTGGCCCCGGATCTGCTCGAGCGGGTGGGCGTCGTCGACCTCGCCAGGGCCGGGGCAATTGCGCTTCACCGACCGGCCCCGCCGGTCTTGGACACGGCTCACGTCGCCCCGATCCGCGCCTCGGTCGCCGACGCCGTCGTCGATCTTGCCGGGCGACTCCAAGACAGGGGGTGGCGCTCCTTTGAGGAACTCTGCGCCGGGGCCGCCGGGAGAATCGAGGTCGTCGTGCGCTTCCTGGGGGTTCTCGAGCTCTACAAGGCGGGAGCGGTGGAAGTTGAGCAGGCGGGGCGGTTCGGGGATATCCGAGTCGTCTGGACGGGGGAGGCCGATCTCGGCGTGGTCCTCGCCGGGGTGGAGGAGTACTCGCTCAAGGAGCCGGCGTGATCCCCTCGGAGCGCAAGATCGTGGAGGCGATGCTGCTGCTCGCCGACGAACCGATTCCGTCGGGTCTCGTGGGGGAGGTACTCGAACGGCCTCGCGCCGAGGTCGAGACCCTGTTGCAGGACCTGGCGCGGGACTACGCCGATGAGGACAGAGGGTTCGTTCTCAAGCAGGCGGCGGGGGGGTGGCGCCTGTACACAAGCCCGGAGTGCGCCCCCTGGCTGGAGCGGTTTGTAACCGCTCATTCCCATGCCCGGCTGACCGGTGCCGCTCTCGAGGTGCTGGCGATCGTCGCCTACAGGGGCCCGGTGTCGCGCTCGGAGATAGCCGAGATTCGAGGGGTCGACTCCGACGGAGTGGTCAAGACCCTGTTGGGCCGGGGACTCATTGTCGAATCGGGTCGGGATTCGGGTCCGGGTTCGCCGGTCCTGTTCGAGGTCAGCGGTGAGTTTCTCGAGCGCATGGGGCTGAATTCGACCTCGGACCTCCCGCCGCTGGCCGACTTCATGCCCGACGCCGAAACGGTCGAGGAGATGGAAACGAGACTCTCCCCCGGGGTGTGAACGCGGCGGAAGGAGAACGTCTTCAGAAGGTCCTGGCGCGAGCGGGCCTGGGGTCGCGCCGGTCGGTCGAGGAGCTGATCTCGCAGGGGCGGGTCAAGGTCAACGGGGAGGTAGCAACCCTCGGTCGACGAGTGGATGTGTCTAACGATAAAGTTGAGGTCGATGGTTCGGCGGTGCCCGTCCGAGTCGACCTCGTCTACTACCTCTTGAACAAGCCCCCCGGAGTGGTGACGACGGCTCACGACCCGCAGGGGCGGCCCACGGTCTTGGACTTCGTCGAGTCCGGTCGCCGGATATATCCCGTCGGACGCCTCGACGTTGCCTCGGAGGGGGCCCTGCTGCTCACAAACGACGGGGAGCTGGCCCACCGCCTCACCCACCCGAGCTTCGAGGTGGAAAAGACCTATCTCGTCGACGTTGCCGGTTCCGTCGGCGCCAGAGCGTTAAAGGCGCTTGCCACCGGCGTGGAGCTCGACGATGGCCGGACCGCCCCCGCCCGAGTCAGCGTGGTCGAAAAGTCGGCCGGCGGGACCCTCGTCGAGGTAGCGATCGCCGAGGGCCGCAACCGGCAGGTCCGGCGCATGTTCGACGCCGTCGACCATCGGGTCCGCGCTCTCGTGAGGACCGAGATCGGGCCGCTTAAGCTCGGACACTTGAAGCCGGGCTCGGTTCGGAAGCTGTCCCCGCACGAGGTCGGGGCGTTGTATCGGCTGGTACAGATGTGAACATATCTATGAGTCGATAAGTAGACAAATCGTCCCCGTTGTCGACGCCTGGACGGCCGGGACAAAGAGGGTCTATTTGTCGACAAGGCCACAGGGAGCAGATCGTTACCATGTCCACAAATCAACGCTTGGGAGCCATCCGGGGAGCGACGACGGTCGATTCGAACACGCCCGAGGCGATTGTGGCGGCCACCGAGGAGCTTCTGAGCGAGCTCCTCGATCGCAACGGCGCGGGCCGCGATCAGCTGATCAGCCTGATCTTCACCTCGACCCCCGACCTCACCGCGGAGTTTCCCGCCGCCGCGGCGCGTCGCATGGGCCTTTCCGATGTGGCCCTGTTGTGTGCGACCGAGATCGCGGTACCCACGGCGGTGGGGGGCTGCATCCGGGTTCTCGTCCACCTCTACACCGATCGACAGTGGGCCGATCTTGAGCATGTCTACCTGAGGGGGGCGAAAGGACTCCGCGCCGATCTCGACCAACCTGAAGTCGAACCCTAAACGATAGGTTTAGAGGATGAGGAGGACGGCGATCATCGGGACCGGTCTGATCGGCGGATCGATTGGACTCGGTCTGGTCCGGGGATCTGAGGCCGAGGTCATCGGGTATGACGTCGATCCCGGGGCCCTCACGGGGGCGCTGCAGGTCGGGGCGATAAACCGGGCCGCTTCCAACATTGCCGCGGCCGCGGCGGAGGCGGATCTGGTGGTCCTGGCGGTTCCCACCGAAAGGATTCCCGGCCTCTGCGCCGAGGTCGCCGAGGCTGCTCCACCCCGCGCCGTCGTGACGGACGTCGGAAGCGCCAAGATCGAGGTCGTGGAGGCGGGCCGGGCCGCTCTGGGCGGGAGGTTCGTGGGAGGCCATCCCATGGCCGGGTCGGAAAGGCACGGGATCGAGGCGGCCGAGCCCTCCTTGTTCGAGGAGGCCTGGTGGGTTCTGACTCCCACCGAGGAGACATCCTCAACCTCCTATGGAGAGGTCGCCGGCCTCGCCACGAGCCTGGGCGCTAGGCCGGTAGCGGTCGACCCCTTCACGCACGACGCCCTCGCCGCCCGGCTCAGCCATCTGCCCCAGCTCGTGGCGAGCGCGCTCGTCGACGTCGCGTCGCGGTCGGGCGATCGGGAGGCGCTGTTGGGCCTGGCGGGGGCCGGATTCAGAGACGTCACCCGGATAGCGGCCTCCAATCCCGATCTCTGGGTTGGGATCATCCGGTCCAACACCGATGCGGTCCTTGACGCCATTGCCGGATTGGACCGCAGCCTCGACTTCGTGGCCGACGCGATCCGCCGGCAACGGTGGGACGAGCTTGGCGCCTGGCTGGCGGGGTCGCGCAGGGCTCGCATCGAGCTCTTTGCCAAACCGGATTACGGGGAGGAGCCGGTGGCCCTGGCGATGGTCGTTCCCGATCGTCCCGGCGTTCTGGCGGAGGTCACCACGGCCGCGGGCGAGTTGGGCGCGAACATTGAGGATCTGCGGATCATCCACTCAACCGAAGGCGGGCAGGGTCGTCTCGAGCTGGTCGTCGCCGGCAGGGAGCCGGCCGAACTTCTGGCGGCCACCCTGATCCGGCTCGGCTATCGCGTCCACAGGGCCCAAATCAACTAGTGAATTTGTCGACAAAGAGATAAGTCCATGCGAAAGCTGCGAAGGTCCCACCCCCAGGCGCCGCTGGCGGGCACCGTGGAGGTCCCGGGCGATAAATCGATCTCGCACCGGGCTCTGATCGTGGCCGGGCTCGCCCGCGGAAGGTCCAACTTGACGGGCCTCAACTCCGGGGCCGATGTCCAGGCGACGGTGCGGCTCGTCGCTCAACTGGGAGCGGGGGTGGAGTTCGATCGAGACAACCTTAAAGTACGAGTTCAGGGTTATGGATGGGAGGGGCTGGACGAGCCGGACGACGTCCTCTTCGCCGGCAACTCCGGCACGACCATGCGCTGCCTGCTGGGAGTCTGCTCGGCCGTCGAGGGGTTGTCCGTGCTCGCCGGCGATCATTCGCTGGGCCGGAGGCCGATGCTGCGCGTGGTCGCGCCGCTCCGCCAGATGGGAGCGACCATCGACGGACGCCGCCACGGCGAACTTCCGCCCCTGGTGGTCCGAGGGGGAGAGCTGCAGGGCCTCGATCACGAATCTCAGGTCGCCAGCGCCCAGGTCAAGACCGCGCTGCTGCTCGCCGGGATGAGGGCGGCAGGAACCACCTCCGTCACCGAACCGTCTGCAAGTCGCGACCATACGGAGCGGCTCCTGCAGGCGACCGGGGTCGACCTTGAGTGGTCCGGGACGACGGTCGCGCTGGAGGGTGGGCAGGCTCCCGGGCCGTTCAACCTGGCGATCCCCGGGGACTTTTCGGCGGCCGCCTTTCTCATCGGAGCGGCGGTTCTGTTGGAGTCGTCCGAGGTGACGATCACGGGGGTCGGCCTGAATCCGACGCGCACCCGCTTTCTCGATGTACTCGGAGCGATGGGGGCCGAGATCACCGCCGACGTCACCGAGCAGCGGTTGGGGGAGCCGGTCGGGCGGATATCGGCGAGGGCCTCGGAGCTGACCGCCATCGAGATCGGGGGCCACGACACCGCTTCGTTCATCGACGAGTTACCGCTGCTCGCGGTATTGGCGACTCAGGCTGACGGGCGAACCGTTGTGAAAGACGCGCGCGAACTGCGCGTCAAGGAGTCCGATCGAATCGAGGCAATGGTGACCGGGCTGAACGCACTGGGAGCTTCCGCGAGGGCGACTCAGGACGGCTTCGAGATCGCCGGCCCCACGCCTCTTCTCGGCGGTGAGGTCGATTCTCGTATGGACCACAGGGTGGCCCTGTCGTTCGCGGTGGCGGGCCTGATTGCCGAAACCAACGTCCGAATAAGGGGTTGGAGCTCCATCGAGATTTCGTTCCCCGAGTTTCTCGACACGCTCGCCGCGGCGAGAGGGTCCACATGAGCGTCGTCGCGATCGACGGCCCCGCGGGCGCGGGAAAGAGCACCGTCGCGCGCGCCGTGGCGAAAGAACTCGGCTGGGACTACCTCGATACCGGGGCGATGTACAGAGCCGTCACCCTTGCCGTCTTGGAGCGCGGGATTAACCCCTCGGAGGAAAAATTGGTCGCTCACGTCGCGCGGCAGGTTGACTTCGACGCCCGCGGGGAGCGAATTCTGCTCGACGGTGTCGATGTATCCGATCGAATTCGGGCCGAGGACGTGACCGAGGCCGTTTCCATGGTCTCCGCGCAGCCTCCGGTGCGCAGGGCCCTGGCCGAGAAGCAAAGACGCCTCGCCGAGACATCCGACGTCGTCATCGAGGGACGCGACATCGGGACCGTCGTCGCGCCCGACGCGGTGATCAAAGTCTTCTTGACCGCGTCGATCTCGGAGAGGGCGCGGCGGCGCGCGCTGCAGGTGGGACTCGATCCCTCCGGCGATGTTCTCGGCCGAATGGGGGAGTCGCTGACGAGCCGCGACGAACGCGACACGAACCGCGAGGTCTCTCCGCTGACGAAGGCCCCCGACGCACTGGACATCGACACCTCCGATCGAACGGTGGACGAGATAACCCAGCAGATCGTCGGCGCCGTGAGAGAGCGGATCTCCGATGGCTGAGGTGGGCGAGCGGGTCCCCGTCGTCGCGGTCGTGGGGCGGCCCAACGTGGGGAAGTCGTCGTTGATCAACCGGATCCTCGGACGGCGCGAAGCGATAGTGGACGAAACACCCGGCGTCACCCGAGATCGTCACCACCTCCGGGCGGAGTGGCGGGGGAGGGAGTTCGAGTTGGTGGATACGGGAGGGCTCGAGCCCGGCGCCCGCGGCCTCGAACGACTGGTGGTCGAGCAGGCGGAGGTGGCGATCGAGTCTGCGGACCTGATCGTTTTGGTTGTGGACGCTCCGGCCGGACCGATTGAAGACGACCTCGTGGTTGCGGAACGGTTGAGGCGTGCAGCGAAGCCGGTGATCGTGGCGGCCAACAAGGTCGACGATCCCAAAGACGGGTCCGCGGCGGCGGCCTTTTTCCGCCTCGGCCTCGGCGAGCCTCATCCCATCAGCGCTCTGCACGGCACGGGGTCGGGCGATTTTCTCGACGAGATGATCGACCTGCTGCCGCAGCCGGCCGTCCCGCCCGACGGATCCTGGGCCTCGCTCGCGATCGTGGGTCGGCCGAACGTCGGGAAGTCCTCGATCCTGAACTCGCTCGTCAAATCGCGACGGGCGCTCGTCGACCCCGCGCCGGGAACGACGCGCGACCCCGTCGACTCCTATCTGGATCTCGACGGCGAGCGTCGCATCAGGATCGTCGACACCGCCGGAATGCGTCGCCTGGTCAAGATCGAGGATCCGATCGAGTACTTCAGCTTCCTGAGAGCCCGGCGCACCCTGGAGCGAAGCGACGTGGCCCTTCTGGTCATCGACGTCTCGGAGGGGGTGACCGGGCATGATCAACGTATCGCCGAGGAGATCGTCGACTCGGGGACGGGCTGCGTCGTGGGGCTCAACAAATGGGACCTGGTCGGGTCCGATCCCGTCGACCTCGCCCGGCTCCGGTCCGAGACGGCCGAGAAGCTCAGATTCGTGTCGTGGGCGCGTACCGTCCGGACCTCCGCGACGACCGGGCGCGGTATCGACCGGCTTCTCCCCGCCGTCCAGGCGGCCGTGGCCTCCCATCGTCACCGGCTGGCGACCGCCGAGGTCAATCGGATAGTTCGCGACGCACAGGAGGCAAGGCCCCATCCGAGGACCGCCGGCAAGAGCGTGAGGATCCTTTACGCGGTCCAGGCCCAGGCCGCGCCCCCCACGGTCGTGCTGTTCTCGACCGGCGCCATTGAGCCGACCTACCTCCGCTACCTCGACCGCCGGATCAGATCGATCCACGACTTCGAGGGTTCTCCTCTTCGTCTGCGTTACCGAATCAGGTCTCGACGTAAAGTTGAGGTCTAGCGTAATTCGCGCTTGGGCGCTCCACGTGGATGCCTCGAACTGCCCCTGAATGTGGATTTGTCCACTAATCGCTTTGTGGCGTTGTCTCCAATCCGGACCGGGGCGGCCCCCGGATATGATTTCTCGCCTGCGGGACGTGGCGCAGTTTGGTTAGCGCACTGGTCTGGGGGACCAGGGGTCGCCGGTTCAAATCCGGCCGTCCCGACCACTACCCGCCACGGCCGTGATCGTTCGGGTCGAACAAGCCTTCAAAGGGGGCGCACTGCAGGCACCTGAGGCTCCAGTCCAAACCGAAGCCGGGCCGGCCTCAACGCGGGTGCTGTCGCTTCCCAACGCGTTGTCGTTTCTGCGGCTGGCGTCGGTGCCCGTTTTCGTGTGGCTCTTCGTCATCGGCGAGACCAACACCGCGGTCGTCGTGTACGCGCTCTCGGCGTGGACCGACTTCTTCGACGGGTTTTTGGCCCGCCGCCTCAATGCCGTCACCGAGCTGGGCAAGCTCCTCGACCCGCTCGCCGATCGGGTCTTTATCGTGGCGCTCGCCGTGGCCCTCGTGGCCCGGGACGTGCTTCCCTGGTGGCTGGCGGTGGCGATCGTGGCGCGCGACCTCCTGCTATTGAGCGCGTTTCCGTTTGTTGACAGGCGTGGTGTGGAACGGATCCCGGTGAGTTTCGCGGGGAAGACGGCCACCGCGGCGCTGCTTTTCGGCCTCACCGCAATCGCATACTCGGAGACCACGTTTCCTCTTCAGGGTCCCGCCGATGAAGTGGGGCTGGCGTGCACCGTTGGGGGGGCCATTCTGTACTGGATAACCGCTGCGCTCTACGCCCGAGAGGCCGTTCGCAGGGTCCGAGCTCTGGCAGAGAATAGGTAGTCGTATGGATCAACTACAAGCCGTCGTCATGGCCGGGGGAGAGGGGTCCCGGCTCCGCCCCCTCACCAGCAACATGCCCAAGCCGATGCTGCCGGTCGCGAATCGCCCGCTGATGGAGCACATCGTGGCGTTGCTGCGCGCTCATGGGATCACCGACATAGTGGCTACCGTCCAATTCCTGTCCTCGGTCATCCGCAACTACTTCGGCGACGGCTCCGATCTCGGAGTATCGGTGTCTTACTCGACCGAGGAGGTCCCGCTGGGAACGGCGGGCTCGGTCCTGAACGCCCGCGACCTGATCTCCGGAACGTTCCTCGTGATCTCGGGGGACGCGCTGACCGACCTCGATCTCAACTCCGTGATCGAGTGGCACAAAAAGCGGGAGGCGGCCGCCACCCTCGTCCTTAAGCGGATGGCCGACCCCCTGGAGTTCGGGGTCGTCATGACGTCGGAGGACGGACGGATAGAGCGGTTTCTCGAGAAGCCGAGTTGGGGCCAGGTCTTTTCCGACACGGTCAACACCGGGATGTACGTGCTTGAACCCGAGGTGCTCGACCTCATTCCGGTGGATCAGCCCTTCGACTTCTCCTCGGAGCTCTTTCCCTTGATGCTCGACAAGGGTCTTCCCCTCTACGGTTTCGTCACCGACGCGTACTGGACGGACGTCGGCAACACCGATGCCTTCATTCAGGCCCAGTACGACGTCCTCGGGGGCAGAGTGAAGACGGATCTACCGGGATTCGAATTGAGGTCTGGAGTTTGGGTGGGGGAGGACGTCGAGGTCGATCCCACCGCCCGGCTCGAGGCCCCCGTTCTTATCGGCAACAACTGCAGGGTGGGCCCGGGCGCGGTGGTGGGTCCGTTTGCGGTTCTGGGCGATAACGCGATCGTGGGGCCGGACGCGCGGATAAGCAACGGCGTGATGATGGACGGGGCGAGCCTCGCGTCGGTGGCCCAGCTCCTCGGCGGGGTTATGGGGCGAGGGTCGATTCTCGGAAAGGGTGCAACCCTCGAGGAGGGCGGCGTCGCCGCGGACGAGGTGGTAGTGGGGGCCGGAGCGTTGGTCAAACCGCGCGTCAAGATCTATCCCTCCCGTACCGTTGAAGCCGGCGCGATCGTCACCCAGAGCGTCGTGCGCGAGCGGCGCGCCAGTCGAAGTCTGTTCGGCGCCAGAGGCGTTTCGGGGCTAGTCAACGTCGGCGTGACCCCGCAGGTCGCGGTGCGGCTGGGAATGGCCTATGGGTCAACGCTCAAGCGCCCCAGCGTCGTCGTGACCGGAAGAGACGCAAGCCGGGCCGCGCGCACGATGAAGCGAGCCCTGATCGCGGGACTCAACTCGACCGGAGTCACGTGCCACGATCTCGAGTTGATGCCGACGCCCATTACCCGTTTCGTCGTTAGAAGCGAACAGGCCTCGGGAGGAGTGAGCGTTCGCACATCGCCGCGCGATCCCGAGGTAGTGGACATTCGTCTGTTCGATCAGGACGGCGCGGACCTTCCCGTCGACGTCCAGAGGAAGATCGACCAGGTCTTCTTCCGCGAGGACTACAGGCGCCCCGGCCCCCACCGGCTTGGGGAGCTCGAGTTCCCCCCGCACGCGATCGAGCGTTACGTGGCCGGACTGTTCAGAGAGCTGGACGTCGGAGCGATCCGGCGGCGGGCTTCGAAGGTCGTCGTGGACTACGCGTTCGGCCCCGCCTCGTTGACCGGTCCCTCGATCCTCGGGCGGCTCGGCTGCGACGTGCTCGCGCTCAACGCCTTCACCGATGAGACGCGCCCTGTCCTGACCTCCGAGGCTTCGAAACCCCTGATCGAGCGCCTCGCCAGCCATGTGCGCAATTCCGGCTCCGACCTCGGTGTTCTCCTCGAGCCCGGAGGAGAGGTGGCCCACGTCGTCGACGACGCCGGGCGTCCGCTCGGGCACGAAAAGACCTTCCTGGCCCTCCTCCAGCATCAGGTCACGAAGAAGTCGGGCCAGGTGGCGGTGCCGGTGTCGGCGCCGTCGTTGTGCGAGACGATCGCAGAGCAGGCGGGCTCCACCGTTTACTGGACCGCCACGGGGCTGCCCGCGCTCATGGGGCGGGCCAAGCACCCCGGCACCGTGTTCGCCGGAACCCTCGATGGCACCTTGATCTTTCCGGACTTCTTACCGGCGCCCGATGCGATCATGACCTTCTGCAAGTCGCTGGAGCTCATTGCCGGGGCGAACCGGCCCCTGTCGGCCGTCGTCGACGAGCTCCCGGAGGTATTGATCGCCACGCGCTCGGTCCATACTCCGTCGGAGCACAAGGGGACGGTCATGCGAAAGGTGGCTTCCGCGCCGGGCCGGGGCAGGCTCGTTCTCTTCGACGGAGTCAAGATCGTTTACCCGGAGGGATGGGTCCTTGTCGTGCCCTCGCCGGACGAGCCGGCCTGCACCGTGTGGGCGGAGGGTCGCAACCGCGCCGAGGCCGAGGATCTGGCCCAAGAGTTCGCCGCCGGGATCGAGGACACGATTGCCGCGGCGTCGGGTCTGGAGACATAGCAACTTGTCGATAAGTCGACCTCGTGGATTCCACGACGAAAGGGGGCCAGGTGAGTGACGTTCCCGAGGAACTCGACTACACCAGCGAGCACGAATGGGCTCGTCGCGAAGAGGACCGAGTCGTGGTCGGGATCACGGACTACGCGCAGGACCAACTGGGAGACGTCGTCTTCGTCGGGCTCCCCGAACCAGGGACCGAGGTGAAGGCCGGAGAGCCGCTGGGCGAGGTCGAATCGACCAAGTCGGTGTCGGACGTGTACAGCCCGATCAGCGGCAAGATCGTCGCCAAGAACTCCGCGGTCGAGGACAATCCGGAGGTGGTCAACTCGGACCCTTACGGAGATGGGTGGCTGGTGGCGATCGAGCCGGCGGGCGATGGAGCCGAGCTGTTGAGCGCGGCCGAGTATCGGGACCTCATCTCGAAGGACCAGTAAGCGCCGTTGACCAACCCTAAAGGTTTGGTATAGGGTCAGCGCCCATGTACTGCACGAACTGCGGCCACAAAAACCCAGAGGGATCGAACTTCTGCTCCTCGTGCGGGCACCCCCTCACCGGGGAAGCGGGCGCCGGCGACACCACGGTGACGTTCGCGCCCGGAGAACTCGAGGCCGACCTCGAAGAAGAGATCCATATCGCCCCCGAGGAGCTCGAGGGCGGCAGGGGCGTCCTGATCGTAAAGAGGGGTCCCAACGCCGGGAGCAAGTTCTTTCTCGACGCCGACAAGACCGGCATCGGCCGGCATCCCGAGTCCGACATCTTCTTGGACGACATCACGGTCTCCCGGCGCCACGCCGAGATCCGGCGGGATAAAGAGGCCTTTTCGCTGCACGACGTCGGCAGCCTCAACGGCACCTACGTCAACCGGGAACGCGTCGAGAGCGCAGAGCTCAGAACCGGGGACGAGGTGCAGGTCGGCAAGTTCAAACTGGTCTTTCTGACGGGGAGCTAAGCCAATGCCGCTTTCAAGAACACGCGATTACCTCAGCATCGGGGAGGTCCTCGAGTTGGTGAGGCCGGAGTTTCCCGACGTCAGCATCTCCAAGATCAGGTTCCTCGAGGCCGAGGGCCTGATAGCCCCCGAGAGGACGGCGTCGGGCTATCGCAAGTTCTACGACACCGACGTGAAGCGTCTGCGCTACATCCTCGGCCTCCAGCGGGATCAGTTCCTTCCGCTAAAGGTGATTCGGGAGCGACTGGTTCACTTCGACGCCGATGGGGCCGTGGTATCGGTCCCCGCACCCGACGCCGAACCCGCTCCGGCCAAGGAGTCCGTTGCGACCACCGACGTCAGCCTGTCCCGCTCCGAGCTGCTCCAGGCGGCGGGAATGACCGAGAAGCAGCTCACCGGCCTCGAGGAGTTCGGGATCATGGCCGCGACCGATCGCTACGACGGCAACGACCTCGTCGTGGCGAAGGCGGCACGGGGACTGTTCGAGTTCGGGATCGAACCTCGTCATTTGCGGATGTACCGCCAGCTGGCCGACAGGGAGGCTTCCTTCATCGAGCAGATCGTCAGTCCTATAACCCGCAAGAAGGACAGCGAGGCTCGCAAGGAGGCAGCTCGGTCGGCGAGCAGGCTGATGCAGCTGTCGCGATCGATGCGTGACGCGCTCGTCCGGGCCGGCCTGCGCGACGTCCTGTAGGGAGGGTGGCGCTTCGCCCCCGCCCCGCGCTCGCGGGAATTTCTTTACTTGTCGTCTTGTCGATAAGTCAATTTTCGACTGCGGTCGAGGCCGAACCCGAGCTCTCCTGCGCCTCCTGCGTGGTGGTCGACTCGAAAGGAAAGGTCCTTTTCGCCCGCTCTCCCATGGTGCGGCTGCCCAACGCAAGCACCACGAAGATGGTGACGGCCATGGTCGTGGTGAACCAAACCGATCTCGACGCCGAGGTCACCCTCTCGGCCGAGGCCGGTTCGGTGGGCGGGGGATTGGTTGACCTCGAGGCCGGATCAACCTTCTCCGTAAAAGAGCTCCTCCACGCCCTGATGCTGGCGTCCTCCAACGAGGCGGCGGTGGCGCTCGCGGAGCACGTGGCCGGTTCCGAGGCCGCGTTCGTCGAGACCATGAACGAGGTGGCCGGCGACCTCGGGGCGGAGTCCACCCATTTCGTGACCCCCCACGGTCTCGACACCCCGGGGCACTACTCGACGGCGCAGGATCTGGCGATCCTCGGCCTGGCCCTGCTCGACGACCCGGTCCTCGCCGAGATAGTGAGGACGAGGTCCACGACCATCCAGTCCGAGCAGGGTCACGCGCTGGATCTGGAAAACAGTAATGGTCTACTTGAGACTTATTCTGGATCGGTGGGCATCAAGACGGGGATGACCGTGGGCGCCGGCGACGTGCTCGTGGCCGCAGCGCGTCGGCGCGGGGCCTTGGTGGTGGCCGTTGCCATGCGCTCTGCCGATGCCGAGGTGGACGCCGGGCAGTTGCTCGACCTCGGTTTCGAAGTGGGAACGGCGTCGCTCCGCCGAGAGAGCAAGAAGGTCGTAACCGACGTGCGCGCCGGAATCTCGGCGTTGCTCGCAAACATCTCCGAGGCCGTTGGGGCAAGTCGGTGACGGCGACGCCGGCCCCGGCCGAGGTCCTGATCACGCGCGCCCAGCTCTCGCGGCGGATCGACGAGTTGGGCCACGAGATCGGCGACAGCCTCGCGGCCTCGCCCGGCCCCCCCTTGCTCGTCAGTGTGCTCAAGGGGGCGACGATGTTCCTCGCCGACCTCTTCCGCGCCATCCCTTGCGACGTCGCGGTCGACTTCATGTCCATTTCGTCTTACGGCAGCGGGCAAACGGGCGTTGTTCGGATCCTGAAGGACCTCGACACCAGTGTCACAGGCCGCGATGTCTTGATAGTTGAAGACATCGTCGATACCGGTCTAACCCTCAACTACCTCCGGCGAACCCTGTCCCAGCGCGCGCCGCGTTCGGTCACCACCGTGACGCTTCTCGACAAGGTGGCCAGACGCATCGTCCCGGTGGACGTGGAATACAGGGGCTTTGAGATCCCCGACGTTTTCGTGGTCGGCTACGGACTCGATTTTCAGGGGCTGTATCGAAACCTGCCCTGCATACTCGCGGTTCAAGACCTCGCGAAGCTGGCGAACCGACCGGCACTGCTGGCGGAGGGATTGTTCGACGGAGGAGGGGGACCAGAGGGGAGTTCGACATTTGTGGAGGGGTGTTAGCCTCGCCCCATGATCGAGCTTTCGCTCGTCGGAGTGAGGGTTGAGCTGCCGTCGAATCAGCCGATCGTGCTGTTGAAGGAAGCGGAGGGGGATCGTTACCTGCCGATCTGGATAGGTGCGGTTGAAGCCACGGCGATCGCGTTCGCGCTTCAGGGTATCCAGACTCCCCGGCCCATGACCCACGATCTGATGCGCGACATTCTGCGCGAGACCGACACCGAGGTTGATCGCGTCGTTATCAGCGAGCTGGTCGACCAAACCTTCTTTGCCGTAATCAGAATGACCGCCGACGGCAAGCAATCCGAGGTCTCGTCGAGACCCAGCGACGCCATTGCGCTGGCCGTGCGAACCAATGCGCCGTTGTTTGCGTCCGAGGACGTACTCGAGCAGGCGGGCATCGAACTCAAGGACGAAGAGGAGACGGAGGTCGAGAAGTTTCGCGAGTTCCTCGACCAGGTGAGTCCCGAGGACTTCGCCTCGGGGCAGGGGTGAGCGCTCAACTCTTAAGCCACGCATGACGGTTCGTTGACATGGAGGGCCGTCGGGCCTACGATTTCAACCTCGTAACTACCGCAATGTGACTCGCCGCGCATCGAGAGGAGCCACTATGGAGGAGCTGGGCTACAGGGGGCCGCAGGCCTGCAAGATAGTCGGGATCACTTACAGACAGCTCGACTACTGGACCCGGACTCAGCTCGTAACCCCCTCTCTGCGCGAGGCCACGGGCTCGGGAACACAGCGCCTTTACTCCTTCAACGACCTCCTTCAGCTCAAGGTGATCAAGCGGCTGACGGAGGCGGGAGCGAGCCTCCGAAAGGTCCGCCAGGCAATCGACTACGTGAGGAACAATCTCGCCGACGATTGGGCGCAGGCGACGATCGCGACCGATGGGAACGGCGTCTACGCGTGCACCACGGATGCGGAGGTGGTCGACCTACTTCGCTCAGGACAGGGTGTTCTCGGAGCTGTGGTCGCGGTAGACAAGGTCGCAGAAGAGCTGGCCGGAACGTTGCGGGAACTCCGTCCCCCTGCCGAAACGGTGAAGTACCGTTCTGAGCAGGAAGTGGGCGTCGCCAAGGAGGGCTGAGATCTCCCGCACCACGGGACCGCGCGTCGACGATTCAAACTTATTGCCACACGACCGTGTTGATTTCGCGCACAACAGCGAAAGACAGTTTGCCCGGTTGCTGGACTTCTACCAGATCGACTGGATCTACGAGCCAACCACGTTCGATATCGAGTGGGATCGTGACGGAAACGCAACCCAGCGCTTCTCGCCCGACTTCTATCTTCCGCAGTTCGATCTCTACATAGAGATCACGACGCTCAACCAGAAGCTGGTTACCAAGAAGAACCGCAAGATCCGCAGGTTGACCGAGCTCTACCCAGACGTCCGCTGCAAGATCCTCTATCAGCGGGATTACCAGAACCTCTTGATCAAATACGGATTGGAGGAGTCGGACGGAGAGGCTGAGCCCCCAGGAGAGGACGAGACGGCCCCTACTCTGGGCTCGATGCTCGCCGGATAGCGCGTGACAAACGAGCGCGCGACGGCGTTGCTGGCCGTCCACAAGGAGCTGGACGCCAGGCTCACGGACTTTGCCGGGTGGGCCATGCCGTTGCAGTACTCGGGGATCGTCGCCGAGCACAACGCGGTGCGAACCTCGGCCGGCGTTTTCGACGTTTCCCACCTCGGCAAGCTGCGGATCTCGGGTCCCGGCGGGGGTTCCGCGCTGCAGCACGCTCTGACCGCCGACGTGGCGGGCCTCGAGCCGGGGCGGGCGACCTACTCGCTGGTTCTCACCGACGCGGGCGGCTGCGTCGACGACGTCTTCGTCTACCGTCTCGGCGCGGACGAGTGGCTGGTCGTTCCGAACGCGGCGAACGTCGAAGCGGTCGGGTCTGCCGTTAAGGAGTCGGGCGGGGAGGTGGTCGACGATTGGGACCGGTGGTCGATCCTGGCGCTTCAGGGTCCTGCGTCCTTCGAGGTATTCGCCGCCGTCTTCTCGGACGCAGAGCCCCTGGAACTAAAGCTCCACACGTACTGCTCGATGGACTTCTATGGACACGACGGGCTGTGCGCTCGTACCGGCTACACCGGAGAGAAGGGCTTCGAGCTCTACATCCCAGTGACCGTCGCGCCCAGGGCCTTCAAGGCCCTCATCGAAGCGGGGGCCGCGCCGGTGGGTCTGGGAGCGCGCGACACGCTCCGGCTCGAGATGGGCTATGCCCTGTACGGCAACGAGTTGACCCGGGAGACGAACCCGCTCGAGGCCGGTCTCGGCTGGGCCGTTGCCTGGGAGACCGACTTCAGAGGAAAGGAGGCCCTCGAGAAGGTCCGCGCCGAGGGCCCGGCAAGGAAGCTATTCGGCATCTCCTGCACCGGCAGGGGAGTGCCGCGCCACGGCTATCGCGTTTACTCCGGCGAGGTCGTGGTGGGGGACGTCACGAGCGGCAACTTCTCTCCCACGCTGGGCCGAGGCATCGCGCTGGCGCTCGGCGACACGGAGGCGGTCCCCGAGGTCGGCAAGAAAGTCGAGATCGAGGCGCGGGGGCGCAGGATCGAGGGCGATATCGTGAAGCCGCCCTTCGTCCCGAGGGGCCGCGCCGGGTGAGTACAAATGAATAAGTCGACAAATCCACAGAACCGGAGGTAAGGATTGGACTTCGTTCCGCACACCGCCGACGACGATCGAGAGATGCTGGAGGCGATCGGCCTCGAGTCGATCGATGGTCTTTTCGATCCCATTCCCGAGGGTGTCCGCCCCGATTCCGATCTCGACCTCCCCGCCCCCCTGAGCGAGCCCGAGCTGCTCGACCATCTCGCTCGGCTCGCGGCCCGGTGCGCGACCGGACCGGCTCTGACCTGTTTCGCAGGGGGAGGGGCGTACGACCATCACCTCCCGCCGGTCGTGAAGGCGCTCGCGGCCCGGTCCGAGTTCTCGACCTCGTACA
Source organism: Actinomycetota bacterium (assembly GCA_030862065.1). Lineage (GTDB taxonomy): Bacteria > Actinomycetota > CADDZG01 > CADDZG01 > WHSQ01 > JALZEK01. The sequence goes on from JALZEK010000107.1 coordinate 40,191, forward strand.
CGCCCTACCAGCCGGAGCTGTCTCAGGGCGTGCTCCAGGCTCTGTTCGAGTTCCAGTCCCTGGTCTGCGAGATCTACGGGATGGAGGTGGCCAACGCATCGCTTTACGACGGAGCGAGCGCGGTCGTGGAGGCGGTCAACCTCGCGGTGCGCTCGACCAAAAGGACCCGAGTCCTGGTGGGGGCGACGGTGCACCCGCACCATAGGGCCGTGCTCCAGACCTATACCTCAGGTTTAGAGCTGGACGTGGTGACCGTTCCCTTCGGGGACGACGGCACTTGCCGGTGGTCTGAAGCGGACCTCGACAACGCGGCCTGCGTCGTCGTCGCCTACCCCAACTTCTTCGGGTTACTCGAGGACGGACGCGCCGCCGCTCGACGCGCCCACGACGCGGGGGCCCTGGCGGTTGCCGTAGCGGATCCCACCGCGATGGGCATCCTCGCCTCGCCGGGGGAGCAGGGCTTTGATCTCGCCGTGGGTGAGGGCCAGTCGCTCGGCAACCCTTTGTCGTACGGAGGGCCCTACGTAGGGCTGTTCTCGACGAAGCTCGATTTGATTCGCCAAGTCCCCGGGCGCATCTCCGGCGAGACCACCGACGCCGACGGCCGGCGCGCCTTCGTGCTCACGCTTCAGGCGCGCGAGCAACACATCCGAAGAGCAAAGGCGACCTCCAACGTCTGCACGAACCAGACGCTGATGGCGATCTTTGCCTCGGTTTATCTGTCGTGGCTGGGGCCGACCGGACTGAGGCGCCTGGGTGAGATCTGCCTGCGGAGGTCGGCCGCCGCGGCGGCCAGGATCTCCGAGATCCCAGGATGCTCGCTCGCGTTCGAGGGACCGCGCTTCAAAGAGTTCGTGCTGAGGACGCCGGTGCCGGCCGAGCGGTTGGCGCAGGGCCTGTCTCGTCGCGGGTTCCTGGCCGGGCCCGCGCTCGGTCGCTGGTATCCGGATCTCGCGGATTGTCTGCTGGTCGCAGTCACCGAGCGGAGGAGTCTCGCCGACGTCAACGCCCTGGCGGAGGCCATTGAGAAGGAGCTCGCGGAGGCATGATCGAACCCGGCGGCACCCTCGAGAGATCGGCCGGCAACCGGGCCGGCGACTTCCCATTGATCTTCGAGCTATCGCGCTCCGACAGGAGGTCCTGGTCTCTTCCCGAGCCGGGCGTCGAGGGTTTCGAGGTCTCCGATCTCGTTCCGCCGGCCCATCGCCGGACCCAAGCTCCTCGTCTTCCCGAGGTCAGCGAGCGCGACCTCGTCCGGCACTACACAAGGCTTTCCCAGCGGAACTGGGCGATCGACGTGGGCGCCTATCCGCTCGGGTCGTGCTCGATGAAATACAACCCCAAAATGGCGGAGGAGGTCGCGGCGCTGCCCGGGTTCGCCGGCCTCCATCCGTTCACCGACGACGACGACGCCCAGGGGGCTCTCGAGTTACTGGGGACCCTCGAGCGCGCCCTGTGCGAGGCCACGGCAATGGCCCGGTTGACCTTCCAACCGGCCGCCGGCGCGCAGGGTGAGCTGACGGGCCTTCTCATCATGCGGGCCTTCCACGCGTCGCGCGGAGACGAGCGCCGACGGGTGATCATTCCGGATTCCGCGCACGGCACCAACCCCGCGAGCGTCACGCTGGCCGGCTACGAGGCGACGGAGGTCCCGTCGGACGAGCGCGGGCTCGTCGATCTGCAAGCGCTCAAGGACGTGGTCGACGAGACGGTGGCGGGACTGATGCTCACGAACCCGAACACCCTCGGGCTTTTCGAGCGAGACATCTCCGAGATCGCGCGGACGATGCACAGGTCGGGCGGGCTTCTGTACTACGACGGGGCGAACTTCAACTCGATCGTCGGCCGGGCGCGCCCCGGCGACATGGGGTTCGACATCGTCCATTTGAACCTCCACAAGACGTTCGCGACGCCGCACGGGGGAGGGGGGCCGGGTTCGGGCCCGCTCGCCGTGAGCGAGAGGCTGGCCAGGTTCCTCCCCGCGCCGGTGCTGGAGTGGGACGGGGGGGCCGAACGGTGGTTTTGGGATCACGACCGGCCCGACGCGATCGGCCGCATTCATTCGTTCCACGGGAACTTCGGTATCAACTTGCGCGCCTACGCCTATCTGAGGTCGCTGGGAGCCGAGGGCTTGCGCCGGGTGGCCGAGCGCGCGGTTCTGAACGCCAACTACCTGAGGGTGCTCATCGCCGATGCCTTTCCAACCGCTTATCAAGACACCTGCATGCACGAATTCGTCTCGACCGCCAAGGCGATGAAAAAGCACGGCGTGAGGGCGACCGACGTCGCCAAGCGGTTGATCGACCTCGGATACCACCCACCGACCGTCTATTTCCCCCTCGTGGTGGAGGAGGCCCTGATGGTCGAGCCGACCGAGACGGAGTCAAAGGAGACGATCGATGGTCTCGGAGCGGCCCTCAACCAGATCGCCCGGGAAGCCGAGAGCGATCCCGATCTCCTAAAGAACGCGCCGGTGTCGACGCCCGTGCGCCGGCCGGACGAGGCGCGGGCGGCCCGCAACCTGAAGGTGCGCTGGACGCCGGAATAGCAGCCGTTCTCGCAGAACGGTTCCCGGCACCGTGAGGCTGAAATATCAAGTCTCACGGTTCCAAGAACGGAATTGTCCGACCTGTCCCCACAGGATCCGGCTCTCAGAAGATCCAGTACCAGTTCACGAACAGCATCGTCAGAAGGCCCAGTCCCGCGGCCGACCCCGCCGTCACCGCGGCGTGGGCGTTGAACCGCCGGGCGAAGGCCACGAATCCCCAAAAGAGGGGCCACACCACCACCGCGAACCGGGGCACCGACATGAACGGCCGCGCGTCGAAAACCAGGATGAGCGGAAGCAACAGGCTTATCCCCACGTAGGTCGCGTACACCGCTCTCGTCTTCGTGACCGCCCAGATCCCCGCCGCCACCACTGGGACGACGATCACCAGGTCGAGCATGTGATACCCGCCGCCGGCGTCGCCGAGGAACAAGAAGGCGAGGCGCGTTCCCTCCCACAGCGTCCACAGCGGCGAGGTTGCCTCTCTCTGCCAGTTCGCCTGCTCGCTCATCGGGGCCAGCCAGTCGCCCGAGACGGACTTCCAGTAGGCGAGGTAGGCGAGCGTTCCGACCGCGACGAACGCCGACCACCCGAGTCGCGACGCGAGCCCGAGGCGCGAGTCGTCCCGGCGCGACTGGACCCAAGCCTCGAGGGCGAGGGCGGGCAAGAGTGCAATGCCGATGCTGCGTGTGGCGGCGGCGAGCGCGCCCAGAACGCCGGCCCACGACCATCGGCCGGTGCGCGCGCACAGAACCGATGCTGCCGCGAAGAACAGAAACATCGACTCGGAATAAGGGGCGAAAAAAAAGAACGCGGTGGGGAAGAGCGCCATGTAGAGGACCGTTTTCTTGGCCGCGTCCTCGTCGTACTCCAGCCGGGTCAACAGGTACAGGACGACGAGCGCCGCGAACAGCGCAATGTGCGAGATGATCAGCGCCGCCGGAAGGGGATGTCCCCCGATGACCGCGGACAGCCCGCCGACGACGACCGGATAGGCGGGGAAGAAGGCCGCGCTCGCGTCGTCCTCGGCGTAACCGGAATCGGCTATCCGCAAGAACCACAGCGCATCCCAGCGCTCGAACGCGGTCACGACGCTCGACCAGCCGGGCTCGCTCTCGGGGGCCGGCCACCCCTCGACGTCTGCTGCGGCGTTGGGAGGCACGAGGGAAGCCGCGGCCAGGGTCAGCACGACGAGTCCGATCCGGACCCCCAAAAAGACGGTGAGGCAGTAGCGGGTCGCCTCCCCGATAACGGCACGAGAGGGGAGCGAGCGCTTTTCCGCTTGGGCCGGGGCCTCGGGCAGCGATTCGGTCCGGGCCAGCTTCACCTAACCTCCGCCGGTCGTGGCATGGGAACCGAATCCTAGGGTCGAGCCGCCGCGCGGTGGGAGGCCCCGCCCTCATCTGGCGTGGGGGAGGGCGTTCCGGCCTGCGAAACCGGGCAAGTAGACATAATCGAGATTATGGGCCCCGGGCGGCAGGGCCAAAGGATTATTTGGGCTCGGAGGTTGCGGCGCGAAAAGGAGGGCCCAAAGAGCGGGAGTTTGCGGAACCGCGCCCTAAGGTTGGGTCATGCGTACCGGCCGCGCCGACCTCCCGCTTCACGGGGGCCGCGCCCCGCGCTGGCTGTTCGAACGGATGTCGTCTCTGGGGCGCGCCATCGCGCTGGCGATCGTCGAGAACGAAGGTCCCCACGCGGTTCTGGCCCGGCTCTCGGATCCCTACTGGTTCCAGGCATTCGGATGCGTCCTCGGCTTCGACTGGCACTCGAGTGGCGTGACGACCACCGTCTGTGGGTCGCTTAAAGACGGCCTTCGAGGCCTTCAGTCCGACACCGGCCTGGTCGTGGCCGGCGGCAAGGGGAAGACCTCGAGAAAGACGCCCGCGGAGATAGAGGCTGCCTGCGAGCGCGCCTCGATCGACCCCGCTCCCCTGGTTCGGTCGAGCCGGCTGTCGGCAAAGGTGGACTCCTCCGCCGTGCAGGACGGATTCGACGTCTACCACCATTGTTTTGTGTTCACGACCGACGGCGCTTGGGCGGTCGTCCAGCAGGGCATGAACGAGGGCACCGGTCTGGCCCGTCGCTACCACTGGCTCGACGCGCCCCGATTCGATCGCGATCCGCACGCCTCGGTCGCCGGTGAAGCGGACGGTGGGGTGCTGAACCTCGTTGCATCCGAGGGCGAATCCAATCGGGCCGTGTCTACCGAGCTGTCCCGGGAGAACCCGGCGCGGATCACCAAGGAGCTAGAACGGATGAAGACCCTCACCATGCCCCGTCACCACGAGCTACGTCTCACCGACATCGATCCCCGGCGGATCGAACGCGTTCTCGTCAAGTCCTACGAAACTCAGCCGGCTGACTACACCGCTCTGCTCGCCACTCCGGGCGTGGGCGCAAAGGGGCTGCGGGCTCTGTCGCTGGTCGCCGAGGTCGCCTACGGCGCGCGGGCATCGGTGCGCGATCCCGCGTCGTTCTCCTTCGCCCACGGCGGGAAGGACGGCACCCCCTTCCCGGTCGACAGAAAGACCTACGACTCCACGATCGAGGCGCTCAAGGTAACCGTTGCCGACGCCCGCATCGGGCGGACCGACAAGAAGAACGCGCTTCAACGTTTGGCGCGCGTTGGCTCGACCTAAAACTCTCGCAGTCTCTGGCGCTGCTTCAAAACGGGCTCGAACAGATCGCCGTGCTTGTCGACCCTTCGAAGCACCTCGTCGGCCTCGAAGCTCAACAGCTCCGGTTTTTCCTTGGCGGCGGCGTGCTCCACCTCATCCCACGTCACCGGGGTTGACGCGGTCGGATTCGGCTTCGCTCGCAACGAGTAGACGCACACCGTCGTCTTGTGGTCCGCGTTCTGACTCCAGTCGATGAAGACCTTGCCCTTTCTCAGCTCCTTCTTCATCTTCGAGACGACGTAGCCGGGATCGTCTGCCTCGAGTTCCTTTGCGACGGCGTTCGCAAAGGGCCGCGTCCGGTCGTAGTCGACGTTGGTGTTCAACGGCACGTACACCTGCAAGCCTTTGGACCCGGACGTTTTGCAGTACGTGTCCAGTCCGATGTTGTCGAAGAGATCTCTCAGGCGGAGCGCGACCTGGGCGCAGTCCACGACGTAGGCGGGGGCTCCGGGATCGAGATCGAAGACCATCGAGGTCGGCCGGCGGATGTCCTTCGCCCTCGCCAGAGAGACGTGCAGCTCCAGGTTTGCGAGGTTGGCCGCCCACACGAGCGAAGCCTTGTTGTCGAGCGTGCAGAAGGAGATGTCCTTGTCATCTCTTCTTCGGCGCACCTTCACCGTATTGATCCACTCGGGCCGATGCGGCGGACAGCGCTTCTCGTAAAAGAAGTTCCCTTCCACCCCATCGGGATACCGCTTCAGCGTGAGCGGCCGGCCCCTCAGGTGAGGGACGACAACTGGCGCGATCTCCGTGTAGTAGTCGATGACGTCGCCCTTGGTGAACCCGGTCTTCGGGAAGAAGACCTTGTCGAGGCGCGACACCTCGATGCTCCGGTTACCTACCCGGATCCTTTCCTTGTCTTTTTTGGCCACGACGCCTAGTTCGAGAAGTAATGCTCGCGGGGGCTGTGGTTGAAAGACTCTGGCCCCCGGTCCGAGAGATGGACGATGTTCTCGTAACGCACTCCGTACCGACCCGGGACGTAAACCCCCGGCTCGATGCTGAACACGTTGCCGACCTCGAGCGGCACCTCGTTTCCCTCGCGGATGTAGGGGTCTTCGTGAACGTCGAGACCGAGGCCGTGACCGGTCCGGTGGACGAAGTATTCGCCGAGGCCTGCGTCCTCGATGACCGAGCGCGCGGCGCGGTCGACCTCGCTGCAGGCCACTCCGGGGGCCGCGGTCTTGAACGCGGCCTCGGCCGCGGCGCATACAACCTCGTACGCTTCCTTTATCTCGGGGTCGAGGTCTCTCGGGAAATAGATACGGGTGATGTCGGACCAGTAGCCCTCGACCGCTCCCCCGAAGTCGAGCAACAGCGGCCGGTTCGTTTCGATGGCGACATCGCCGCCGGCATAGTGAGGCATCGATGCGTTCGGGCCGCTCGCGACGAGCGCCCAGTCGGCCCCCTCGACGCCGAGCTCGAGATAGCGAGCCCGTATCCGCCGCGCGAGCTTTCTCTCGGTCATCCTTTCGAGATCGAGCTCCCCCACCCACTCCACGACCTCGTCCGTGAACTCGCCCGATTGGCGCAGCAGCTCGACCTCGTGGTCGTCTTTGATTCTTCTCAGTGCAGGGATCAATCCCGGTTCAACCTCGACTTCGAGGCCGGGACTCGATCGCCGCAGCAACTCGCCCGCCCACATCGGCAACGTTGGTTGAACCCATAGCTTCGAGACCTGCGCGAGGGCCTTGCCCGCGGCCCCCTCGGGGCCCTCACCGTCCGTCCAGGTGAAGGTGTTGGTCGCGCCGAGGGCGCGCGTTTCCTCCTCCAGCATGGCCGGCACGACGAGCGTCAGATCGCCCTCGGCGGGAACCAGCAGTCCGCTGAGCCGCTCGATGCTGAGAGGGTCGAGGCCGGTCAAATACAGAAAGTTGATCGAGGGCTCCACCCAGAGAACCGCGACGCCGCTCTCCCCCATCTTTTCTCTGAGCCTCGTCAGGCGATCGGCGTGGCGCGTCGAGAGGGGGCCGGTCATGCCTTCAAACTATCGCCGGCCTGCGAGCGCAAATGACGTCGCCGGCCCTTGACGCGGTCAAAGAACCCCCACGCCGTAACGAGGCCGAGCGCTTCGAAAACGATCCTCTTGCTCATCTTCGACTTCCCCGCCTCCCTGTCGGCGAAGACGATCGGGATCTCGCGGATCTTGGCCCCTGTGTAGAACATTCGCCGAACCATCTCGATCTGGAAGGCGTAGCCCTCAGAGCGGATCGTGTCCAACCTCAGTCTGGCGAGATGGTCGGTGCGATAGGCGCGAAAGCCGCTCGTCGAGTCGCGCACTTCGAAGCCGAGCCAGATCCGGGCGTAAACGTTGCCCGCTCCCGAAAGCGCCTTCCGGATCCTCCCCCAGTTCAGGATCCCGCCCCCTTCGATGTACCGGGACCCGACGACCAGGCTTGCGTCCTTCAACGCGTCGAGCAGTCTCGGAACGTCGGCGGGATCGTGGGAGAGGTCGGCGTCCATCTCGACGACCGCCCAGTAGTCGCGCTCCAGTGCCCACAGGAAGCCGGCGATGTACGCGGTGCCGAGACCCATCGGACGGGGACGTTCGAGAAGATGGACATTTGGATGATCCGCGCCGAGGGAGCGCACCGCGTCGGCGGTCCCGTCGGGAGAGGCGTCGTCGACGACGAGCAAGTCCACATCTTGTGACGCGGTGGCAAAGAGTTTCTTCGCCACCGTCGGGATGCTGTCGACCTCGTTGTAGGTCGGCACGATCACGAGAGCGCGTCCCGGCTGGGAACTTTGCTCGCTCACGGCCGCGTTCTCCCCCGGACCAACAGGGCGGCCCCCATCACCACCGCGAGGAGCAGACATGCGACCGGCAGCCAGTCGCCCGTGCGCGCGTAGAAAGAGGGCTCGGTCGCGAAGCGAACCTCGTGTATCGAGGTTGTTGCGGTCCACAACGGAGCCGTGCCGAAAACGCTTCCGTTGGGGGCTATGAAGGCGCTTATCCCGCTGAGCGCGGCGTGAATCACCCACACGCCGTTCTCGACCGCGCGGACTTTGCTGAACGCGACGTGCTGAGCCGATGCCCACGACTCACCCCAAGTCGAGGTGTTGGTCGCAACGACCAGCATCCGGCCCCCCGAGTCGATTCGGGATCTAACCAGCGAACCGAAATCCCCCTCGTAGGAAACGACCGGAGCGATCTGTCCGCCGGCGACGCCGAACACGGTTTTCTCGCGGCCCGCCACCGCATCTCGCGGTACCTGATCGAGCATCGGGATCCAGTCCAGATAGCTGCGAGCGGGAACGTACTCCCCGAACGGGACGAGGTGGGTCTTTTGGTACCGGTCGACGATGGCACCCTGGGCGTCGACGAGAAACGCCATCACCCTGTAGTGGTCCGAGTCGACGTCCAGATTCCCGCCCACGATCATCGGCGCGTCCGCGGCGACGGCCGCGCCCCTGACCGCCTCGGAAGCCTGGGAGTTCTCGTCGATGTCGATTCCGAGTGAGCTCTCGGGCCACACCACGAGATCGACCGGCTGATCGAGCCGGGCGGTCAGTCGTTCGTGACTGGAGATGATCTTGAGCTCCTTGTCGAAGACGTCACCCTCGAAATCCCGCGGTACGTTCCCCTGGACGATCGCGACCTTAATGGGCCGCCCGTCGGCTTCGATTTGAGGAACCAGGGCGGGTAGGCCGACAAGGAGCGCGGCGAGTCCGGTCGAGGCGGCGGCGAAGACGATTCTGCGATCGACGAGGGCGATCCAGGCCTCGGCCATCAGGGCGTTGACGCCGACGACGACAAAGGCGACGGCCCAGCCCCCCGCGAACGCCGCCGGCTTGAGCATCCAGGCGAGGTTGTGCTGGCTCTGGGCGAGCTGGCCCCAGGTGAACCCGCCGAGCGGCACCCGGGCGCGGAGGTACTCGGCCGCCACCCAGAGAACGGGGGCCGAAGCGACTCTGAGTACCGCCCCGGCCCGACTCGAATAGGAGAAGGCCAGACCGAAGGCTCCGACGAACAGGGATTCGAGAGCGATCAGAACCGCCCACGCGACCCAGCCGACGAGACTTATCCACGACAGGAGCGCGCCGAAAAACGACAGTCCGAAGGCGATCCCCAGACGCAGGGCGCGCCCCGGGGGGGCCCGTCGCAAGCTCACCAGTAACGGAACCAGGGCGATCCAGGCCACCGGCGCCAGGTCGGGCTCTGGGAAGGCGAGGGCCAGCGCGCCGCCGCCGACCAGGACCGCTGCGTACGTCCCCAAGCGGCTCATCGACTCACATTAGCCAGGAGGATCCAACCAACTCCGGCTCGGCGGCTCCCGAAGTCGCTCCGCTTCCGGCGAGGATCAGACGCAGTCGCGGCACAGGCCGCGCTCGGCGTCTGCGAGCTGCGACCTCTGCTTGACGAGATGGCAGTTGTTGCAGACGAACTCCTGGCGATCGCGAATCGGGGGTACTCTGGCCGGGGCGGGATCCGCCGGCGGGGGTTCCTCGCGTTCGGACGCCAGCGCCATGATGTCGCTTTCCTCTTCGGGCTCTTCCGAGGCGCGCCGTCCCGTGGCCTTTTGCGCGAGAAGTTCCTCGAGGCTCGCTTGGTCGCCCTCCTCCTCTTCGGCGAGGGCGTCCTCGTCTTCGGCCTCCTCGTCCTCGGCGTCCTTGTCCTCGAGCTCTTTGTCCTCGAGCTCCTCGAGATCCTCGTCCTCGAGGTCGTCGACCTCCGCCTCCGGATCGAGTTCGTCTTCGGCTAGTTCTTCTTCCCTCACTTCTGGCACTCCTTGACGGATGTCCCCAACCTATGCCCCCCACACGTATACATAAACGAGCGTTCACAAGCGGGAGATCGGCCCACGGCCGTCCGAAAAGAAGGGACCCGAGCGACCGTTGGGGCCGCTCGGTAGCCGGTTTGACCCGGTTATTGGAGCGTTTTCCTCAGGCCGCTCGGGTCCCGTGCTCTCTCGTCCCGAGCAACCGCCCTGCCCCGCTGTCTCCGGTGGCCGGACGGCTCTAAGAGTCGTCTGCGGCTCGGCGCTTCGCGACCCTGGGCCGGAGCCGAGGGCTCGAGGCGTCGGCCGATCTCGACCCCGCCGGTCCTGCGGCGGCTTCCCGCCGCTCGCGCTTCCCGGTCCTGCCGGGAAACCGTCGCCCCCTCCGGGGCGTACTGCGAGACGTCTGGTTGGCTGCTCGGGACGTCTCGGAAACATAGAGGGGGCAGGCGGGGGTGTCAATATGAACGGGTTCCAAAATGTTGAACACGCGAAAGTTTCTATTTACCCCGAGCCCATGCGAACCAACAGTTTCGAACACAAGGCCAAGACGACCGGTCCGGTCGACTTCGTCGATTTGACCGAGCAGATCCAGCACTTTCTGGCGCGCTCCGGTTTCCACAACGCGCAGGTAACCATCAGCTGTCCCGCGGGTTGCTCTCTGGTGGTCAACGAACTCGAATCGGGTTTGCTCGAGGACATCAGGCGAGTCATGGCCAAGGTGGACCGGGCGACCGACGACGGCGCGTCTCGTATAGGTTCTGCGTCTGTGGTCTTGCCCGGAATCAAAGGGCGGCTCCAACTCGGTACCTGGCAACGGGTTCTTCTGGTCGAACTGGAGAGGGGAACCGAGCGAACGGTGACGATTCAGATCGTAGGTGAGTGAACGGTGGCCCAACGGCTCCCGAGCCAAAAAGAAGACTTTCCCAACTGGTACATAGAGGTGGTCAAGCAGGCCGGCATGGCCGAGCACTCCCTGGCCAAGGGCGCGATGGTCATCAAGCCCCACGGCTACGCGATCTGGGAGCGGATCCAGAGGGCCCTGGACGACCGCTTCAAGGCAACCGGTCACGAGAATCTCTACTTCCCTTTGCTCTTCCCTGCCCGCCTGCTGGAGAAGGAGGCCGAGCACGTCGAAGGGTTCTCGCCACAGGTCGCGGTGGTCACCCACGGCGGAGGCGAGAAGCTGGAGGAGCCCCTTGTGATCAGGCCCACCTCCGAGGCGATCATCTGGTCGACCTACGCGAACTGGGTTCAGAGTTACCGGGACCTGCCCCTCCTCTACAACCAGTGGTGCAACGTTCTTAGATGGGAGATGAGGACGCGCCTTTTCCTGCGCACGAGCGAGTTCCTCTGGCAGGAGGGCCACACCGTGCACGCGACCCGGGAGGAGGCCGAGAGGGAAGCTCGCCAGATGCTCGAGGTCTATCGCGAGGTGGCCGAGGTCGTGCTGGCCGTTCCGGTGCTCACCGGACGGAAGTCGCCGGCCGAGCGATTCCCCGGCGCGGAAGAGACCCTGACGATCGAAGCGATGATGCGCGATACGAGGGCGCTCCAGTTGGGGACCTCGCACAACCTCGGCCAGAACTTCG